>DATLCA010000272.1:0-8497 GCA_035526605.1 Pyrinomonadaceae bacterium
TTCGATGATCGCCCCGAGCAGCGTATAGCCCGAATTGTTGTAGCTGAATTTCGAGCCCGGCTCGAATTCGAGATCGCCGCTCGCAAATGTTTTTACGAAATCCGGAACGCTGTACGCGTCGCGGCTGTGCTTCGGGAAGAACTCGGGGTTGCTGGTGTAGCTCGGGATCCCGGACGTGTGATTCAGCAGTTGATGGATGGTGACTTTCCCGCCCGTGTCCTTTCGATAGTCCGGCAGATAATCGCTTAGCTTTCCGTCGAGCTTGATTTGGCCCTGCTCGACGAGCTGCAGGATCAGCGTCGCGGTGAACTGTTTGGTGATCGAACCGATCCGGAATTTTGTGTCCGGCCCGTTCGGGATCCCCCATTCCATATTCGCCATCCCGAAGCCCTTCTCGTAAATCACCTTGCCCTTATCGGCAACAAGCACCGACCCGTTCAATTGCCCGTAGTCGTAATACTGTTTGAGAAGCTGGTCGATGTTCTTCTGCACATCCTTCTGTGCAAACGTCCCCGTCGCGCTAACAAACGCAACAATAAATAAAGCAAAAAATCTCGCGGTCTTCATGAAGTAATTTTCTCCGTTGAAACTTGGAATGAGCCCGAATGGAATGTTCGACTGAAGGGGCTTACGGGTCAAGTCGAAATTTTGTTCCAGAAAACGAGCCCCGGCCACATTCGCAAGTCCGGAAGGGGGGCTCGCCTCGCCCTTGCGGACAATAAGGCAATGTTCACGAGCAGGTCGGGAAGATTTTCCCGCGGATGACGCGGATTGGAAGCCGATCACGAGGATCTGAATTTTTGCTGGGCGCGGGGATCGAAGGGTTTTCTTGTTTCGTGTGATTCGTGTGTTTCGTGGTTTGGTTTTGGAAAAAGCCGAAACCACGAAACACACGAATCACACGAAACAAAAAATATCCGATTCGCCCGGATCGGCCTCATCCGCCTAGTCCGCGTTAAAAAAAGCCGGTTCAATCATTCATCCAACTGATAACTCGACCAACATTTTCGCCAAGCGTTCGGGTTCCGTGATCATCGCGTCGTGCCCGGTCGCCAGTTCGCGAAATTCCCATGCGTGGTCCGCGCGGATCTTATCAACGAACTGGTCCAACGGACCGGCCGGCGGGTTGGTGCAATAGATGTAGGCTTTCGGGAGCTCGGCCGCCGCAGGATTGCAAACGGTTAGCTTGTCGATTTGTGTCTTGAACGGGTGAGGCGTCAATTTGGAGCCGACCCATGCGCGGTCGACTTCGTCCGCGATCCCGAACGCATCCGGCGAGGGCGGATTGAGCATGTACCCGTCGCCTTCGTCGCGGACCTTTTCCTGATACGACCGCAACAGATCGGGGGGACGAAAATCACAGATAGACTGCCCGTCGGTTGGCACAAACGCGTCGACATAGATCAGCCGCGCAAGTCGTTCAGGAACCCGCTCCGCAACGCCGGTGATCACCATCCCCGCGTAACTGTGCCCGACAAGTACCGTCTCGGTCAGATCCTCAAACATTAACAACCCGTGTACATCGTCAATGTGCGTGTCGAGGCCCACCGCCGGGGATAGTAGATGGCGTTTCTCCCCCAATCCGGTCAGGGTCGGCGTGAACACCTCGTGTCCTTCTGCTCGCAGGATTTTCGACACTCTCCGCCAGCACCATCCCCCATGCCAGGCACCGTGAACAAGCAAGAAGTTAGTCATTGGTTTTTGAATTCAGCGTCTGAGCAACCGTCGAATCTGATCGCGTCCCGCTATCACTTCGGAGGCCGGGGCTGCGCCTGCAGCGCGATGGACCAAAGGAAATCGGTTTTCGTGAGCCCGTCAAATATGTGATCGTCTGGACGAATGTAACCTTCGTTGAAGACACGGCCGAAGTTCGCCGATCTGCTTCCCGGTTCTCCGAACGCCGGATACCCGGCGCGGGCGTGGCAGGTCATACAGTTCGAACGCGTTCCGGCCATGGGGTCCGGCGGGAAGGTTTGATCGCCCAAAACGTAACTCTTCGTCGGCCCGAGGTCGGTCTCGAGATACGGGTTGAAGCATATGGCAGGCGATCCGTCCGCGGCTCGCGGTGTCACCATGTCATACGCCGTGCACATCTGGTAATTGCGAAACTGACCACGAACATTGTCCGTTCGAAAATCGCCGCCCGGCGGTAGATCGGGGAACGGGGTCCACCAGAACGTCTGAAACGTCCAGTTGTCCATCTCCTTCGTCGTGACGTGCATCGCGGTCAGTACGATGTGGTCGCCGAGCTCGGGCGTCTGGCCATCGTTCGATACCATTCGCTCTTCCTTGCCACTCGCACCCGAAACCATTTTCAGAAAACGCGAAGCATCGTCGACGTCTTCGGCCGATGCAAGCTTGTACGAATAGAACCTGTCGAGATGCATCACCTCTGCCTGGATCGAATTTCCGTTACAGTTGATAGTCGCGATCGAGCCCGATGCATATCTCTGCTCGGGGTCCACCGCGACGCATTTGCTCCAGCTATCGTGGGTCGGAAGATCGTTGTTTAGCGGAGGACTGTATGCCGGATCCCAGTAGGGAAGCGCGGTCAGCCCAGACTGGCTCTGCGGACTCGAGCCGTTCTTGATAAGCCAGAAGACAACCTTCAACGCCACCGATTCTTTCGGAAACGGACTGATCTCCCGTCGCTCATTCGGCGTGTCGCCGCCGTCGAAAGATTTGTTCAGATCGTCGAGAGTTTTGCGCTCGTAGTACTTTTTATCCCAGATAAATTGTGCAGCGGACCGATTGAATTTGACGAACGACATCACCGGGGAAATCCGGTTTTCTCCGGTGAGGTTTCGGATATGAAACGATTGGCGAGGAAGCTCTGTCGGGTGACTGATCCTTCGCCGCGCGTCCGGATTGTTCCGATAAAAATCGTCAAAGACTTCCGGGATGGAATACCAGGTTTCGAAAACAGGAATTGGCTGTCCGTCCACGACCTCCCGCGAGGGCGCGGTGAGCCCGGCCCAAAGATGCCATGCGTGCTCGCGCATCGCACGACGATCACCTTGATCGATCATGCCGATCAATACGTTCGAGTCCGCGGGGTAGTCAGAGTCCGTCGGAATATCCTCGACCGCCAGGCTCGCGTTGCTCTTGGGAGCAGCAGGGGCAGGAGCCATAGGTCGTTGACATGCGACGAAGCCGGCAATTAGTGCGAAGCCGGCGAGAGCCACGGTCTTCGCGATCGTCTGAAGATTCATACGCTACTAAGTCGATTTTTTAAGTGTCGTTTAGTCGGATGGATCATCCCGCCGTCTACCGTCTACCGTCTACCGACCGGCCCGCTGCCGCGTGACGGTGCTCGCCCGAAGGTAAGTGATCATTGGCGAAGGAGAAACCTGCATCTCGCTCGTGATGCTTGCTATGACGGGATATCTTCGCAACACCATCTCCGTGACCGCTTTGTTCAGCACTTCCCAATACGCTTCCTCGTCCTGGTAATTCACGAGGAACATCTTGATGTCGTTGAGGATCAATCGGAACTCCGGATACTGACTTTCCGTGATGCCCGGTACGTACGTATACCGGATGGTGATGTTGAGGTTGTTGAGCTCCGACTGGTGCTGGTATTTGTAGTCCTGAATGTAGAAAACAAAGCCCTCGGTCAAAGCGTTCGGCGAATCGAGAACAGGTTTTTGCGCCGCCGAGCTTCCGTTCGCGGAAGCCTGCGCCTTATCTGCTGTCTGAACACTTTTGTCATTGTTCTTCTGCGCGAGGGCCTGAGCATCCGCGGCTCCCAGCACCGCCAGCAATGTTACGCAGAGGAACGTGGATCTGATTAGAATCTGTTTCATATATTTCTCCCGAACCCGCCCGGTCAAAGCGTGATTATGCAGTTCCCACTATCGTTGTTGTAATTGTGCACGCTTGTCATGATTACGGTCGTGACATCGCAGAGACCGTCGATCGCGGCGAGTATTATCGTGCGAGGGTCACCTTCTTTTCCGCCGGCCCCGATGAACTTGAAGTACGACGGCGCGTACGTGACGATGTTCTGACCCAAAATGTAGTTTCGAGGTGTTCCCTGGAATCCGCATTCGTTGTCTACGGCCATCAACACCGAGTGAATTATCATCGACATCCCGTAAATGGAGCTGACCATGCGGCTAAAGCCGTCGTACGCCTGTTTGAGAGGAAGCAGCACCGGAACCCTGTTGAAAACCGCTCCGACGGTAGCCGTTGCGACCGGTATGAATTGAGCGCCGTAGAATGCTTTCTGCCGGTACGACGCACCACTGGTTACGCCGCCCAGGTTGAACAGCAGCAGCGCAAGGCTGGATGCACCAACGACAATCTGCACGCCGAAAACACCTGTGTCGGGGAAGGCATCGGAGAGGGTGTCGAATGCCGCGTAGGCGAAACCCGCGAACAAGGCGCCTATCTTAAGAAGATCGGCAGGGCCGCTGCCCACGACGGGCGGATGGGCCGACGCGGTCGACGTTGCCCGGGTGATTATCGAAGTCGGAATCGCTACGAGCAGCGAAATGAGATCCAGCGCGCTGAGCGTTGAACCCGTGATGGCCGTGTACAGAGGGGAGAGTACCGGAACATGTATGTGCTGCTGGAAGAGATTCAGGACCGCATCGAATATCTGTTTGATCAAGCCGAGGATCATCTCGATTGCAAGCTCGGTCAGCTTCAGCAGTGAGACGGCGATCCCGCTAAGTGCATCCAAAAGCTGTTCGAATTGGACGAGGGTGAATTTCGACGGATCGGTGACAAGCTCGAACAGATCCGCGATAAGTGTTTTCAGCTCGGATGGGAGTTGTGCGATCGAGGGGTCTTCCAATATGCCGGGCGTTCCGGGAACCCCGACCAGACTATCGTGAAATGTCTGGGTGGCGCCGACCACGAGGTCCGTGTTCGAATCCGGCTGGGTGGACACCGGCCCCGACTTCGAGGAGTTCTCCTTGAACGTACTCGAGAGCCAGCGGCTTTTCGTGTAGCTCTTGGAACCGTTCATTCCATATACGGCCTGCGGGTTGTTCCCCTGCACCTGCTGGCCGGCAAAGGTCGTGTTGCCGAACGCGCCGGTAAGACTGTTCAGGTCGTGGACGACCCTCGTCTGTGCGTTCTGGAAAAAGGTGCGGATCTTTGCGATGTCGTTGTCGATGAGCGAGTCCACTATGCCCTTTAGAGTGTTGAAGCGCGTGGTAAGCATGGCATCGATCTGGGTCTTCGTGTTGAGAATCGCTTGCCAATCGAAGACGTAACCCAGCCACTGAACCGCTTTCTTCAGATCGCCGAGGACCGTCTTCAGCACGCCGTTAAGGATGTGCACCGCATCCTCGAGCGCGCGGACGGTCAAGTTGTAAACATTCCCGAGCGAGTCCTTAATGGCGTGCGTGATATCTGCCGCGGCTTTGAATACTATCTGCGTTATTTTGGCCGCGCCTCTGACCACGTTCCTGACAAAATCGTCGATCGACGTGAATGTGAGACCCGACCCGACGGTGTTCACGCTTGTCGGTCCGTTCGGATTGAATACCGGGACACCGTTGGCGTTAAAGGTGGCCGTCCAGTTCTTGTTCGGACCGACCACGAGCTGTCGAGCTGCGGAGCCCTGCGTTGGTTGATAGAGCAGGTTCGTCGACGAGCCGGGATAGGCGATGTATTTATTTGCCAGTGCGATCGGCTGGCCGCCCGAGACCGAGGCGACCAGCGACCTTTGTGTGTTAGCCAACGACGTCGTCGGATTTCCAAGCAAGTTCGTGATTACCCCGGCCAAAGCGGGAGCAAATGACGTCGCCGCCGCCGGCAGAAGCGGCTGGCCGTCGTATCCCTTCGCGGCAGTCAGGGCCGCGGCCGTGGTCTTCGAAAGTGTGTTGAGCGTGTCGTGGTCGGGGTAGACGACGATGGCCTCACCCGTTTCCATAAAATTGCCCCAGAGATAAAGCGCCGGCATCGTGAACGTCGGCTGATCCGCCGGGACCGTACACACGATCGCCAACTCACCCGACGAGTCGGTTCGGAGCCACGTGGACTTGTTCACATCCAGGGCGTACGTGCTTCCGCCGGACGTGATCGTAACCGGCCCGGAGGCCCACACCTTGATCGATTTGCCGATCCTCGGGTTTCGGGACGGATCGAAAAATTGAAGATGGGTCCGGTAGGAAGGCAGTGCGGCGGCGACCGGCACCACTCGTCCGGCGGCGGTTCGGACGTAGCTCTCCGTCATCAGCTCCGTTTCCACAAAAACCTGGTGCACGAGGCCCAGCAGGTCGACCGAGCCGATCTGATTTGTAAAACCCGCGTGATAACAAACGCCGGATTCCACCCCGACCAATACCTGAAGGCCGGAAAGGGTGACCGCGGCCAAAGGCTGCGTGCCCTTGCTCGCAAGGTCGATCGCCTGGAGCTGTGTGGTAATCGTGTTGGTAAATCCGGGAACGAAAGCGACGCCCTCCTCGACGAAGATGGTCGATGGAACCGGGTACCCGGTGATCGCCGTGGACCACGATTGCGCCCCGGTTGCCGGATCGAGCGCGTAAAATCGGCCGATCGAATGCGCGAAGTATACCGAGCCTGAATAGTAATTTGGCGGAGAGAGGGTTCCGGCGGGTAACGACGATGTCCAGACATGTTGTCCCGTGAGCCGGCTTACTGCCGATATGGTATTCCCCGCGGTGAAATAAAACGTATCCGAGCTGGCAGTGATTCCTTCCGGCGCGGCCGCGGTCGGTACGTAGCTCCATACGAATGCCCCCGTCAATAGGTCAATTGCAAACACTTTGGAGCCTACAGCCGCGACGACCATTCCCGCGCTTACGGTGATCGATCCGACCGGCCCTTCCGAAACTTCGCCGGTCGCATAAGACCAGTGCAGGTCGCCGGCGGTGGTCAACACGACGATTGCACCGTCGTTGGTCGTGAATATAACTCGCTCACCGGCGATTACCGGAGCGTTCTCGGTGGCCGCGTAGGCCCTGGACCAAATCAGGCTGCCGGTCGCCTCGGAACGCGCCTGAAACCCATCCGTGTCGGTAGCGACATATATGACCCCGTTCGCCGCCGCGGGGGTGAAGAACTCGGCAACACTGGGTGTGGACGCGCTCCAGCGTATCGCGCTCGTTTGGGCGTCGACGCTCAGCAGCACAGAGTTGTCATTCGAATCAAAGGCGGCAATAACCATCTGACCGGTCGCCAATGAAGTGCCGCTCCGAATGGTGTAACCGGGAAGATCTCCCAACCATACCGGGCCCGGCGGAGTCGCAAGCCTTGGCCTTGCCAGGAGCCGAGGCGCCAACATCGCTCCGGCCGCTCCCAAACCCATCAACTGAAGCATCTGCCGACGCGACAAAAAATCACCCAAAGCTCCATCAAACTCTTCTTTACCGATTGCCATATAGATCTCCCTGAGCGGTGCAAACCCGGCGTGTGCCTGGTCCGCAAAAAACTACGTTTGGATTTCACCGCGCGGGGAGCGCCGCGAAACTAGTTTGGAAATAAAAGGCTGCATTTAACCGGCGAGTGTGGTCTGCTCGGGGCCTCGCGCACTAGGTCAGGTGTGGGGCGAGACACGGAAACACCGACCGAGTGGTTAATTTGCTTGCGTTAGTGAGGAAAGAAGTATAGCCCTATCGACCAATTGTTTCCATAAAAAAATTTTCTATTCGATTTTTATCCCGTAAAACCGAACCAGGCTAACCCGATCACCTCTTTTCTTGTTTCGTGTGTTTCGTGTCTTGTTTCGTGTGATCCGTGTGTTTCGTGGTTTCGGCTTTTCTTAGAACCGAACCACGAAACACACGAATCACACGAAACAAAAGCGGGACAAAAAAGCTCCCCACCTGGTTTAGCAGGGGCGGCAGCCGCTTCGGCTGACGGGGTAGTTCAGAAGAATCTGATTCTTAGCGGACTACGCCTGTCCGATTAAGTACCGGCACCTCTCCTGAGCAAGGAGGGAGCTTTGTCCCGTCTCCGGTTTCGTGTCTTTTCTTGTTTCGTGGTGATTCGCGTGTTTCGTGGTTTCGACTTTTCCTAGAACCCAAACCACGAAACACACGAAACAAGAAAAATCCGATCTGCCCAAACCCATCCCCGTTAAAAAAAGCTCACCCAACCACCAATCCGAAAAAATCTTGTAATTCCCGCGCACTTCCCATACAATCCCCAACGTTCCTACCAGGGCAGTTCCTACAAGCGGTCGCAAAAAAGCTCTACCCAATTCTTCCTTGAAAGGAGTCGGACCCACCGTCCCGCAAAAGCATGCCCGAACCACGCTACCTCACGAAGTCGCGCTATAAGACCGGTCTCGAATGCCCAACCAAACTCTTCTACACTGGCAAGAAAGACGAATACCCTGATCAACAATTCGACGACCGATTCTTGCAGCAGCTAGCGCTCGGCGGATTCCAGGTCGGCGAGCTCGCAAAGTGCTACTACCCGGAAGGCATTGAAATCACCGAGCGTGAGTACGACGAATCCGTCACGCAAACCGCCGCGCTCCTCCAGCAAGACAGCGTCACGATCTTCGAAGGCGCGT
>DATLCA010000273.1:0-3312 GCA_035526605.1 Pyrinomonadaceae bacterium
GTGCGGACATTGGCAAGCGTTGCCGTCCAATCCCTCGAAGAGAGGCGTAGTGTCGACGCCGGCGGCAAGCGAAAAATATTCGCCGCTGATTCCGCCAAGTCCTGTCGCGTTCCCGAACCCGGTTTGCTGCCTTATTACGGCTCCGGGAATTTCCATCTTTACGGCCACATCGCTTTTTGCTATTCGCATGCTTGTATCTCCTTTGCAACGGTCCGTGCACGCAAAAATCACGAATTCGTCGTGGTTCGCGCTTGCCGGGTTAGCCATTCTTGATGAAGTGTAAATGGAACCCAAGGTCGGCGGAAGCGGGGCGTTGATACATCACGCGCCATTTGTCACTCATCATTCACTCAATAATGCACCCGTACAAATTCGGCGGTCAACACGCCGATTATACTGCTAACAATTTGCAGACCCGCACTGATAACTGACAGCAAGGGAATCACGATCAGAACCGCAACTGTGCTGCGGAAGCCCCGCCTTTTCAGTATGCCCACCGCGAAGAAAGCACCGGCACTCATGAATAAGCTGATTAGCAATGCGAGAACAATATAGACGCCGAGGCCATAGGTCGCATCCGATTCGCTGTAGCCGTTCATCGCGAGCAGCAGGAACAAGAAGACGGCCACACCGACCACGACGTTTATAAGCAAGGTGCCCAAGAATGCGGTGAGTTTTGGGGCCATATGATGACTACGGATGCGGCGACCGTAACATAGTACTGCAAGAAACGCATCAAGTGATCGTTACTGTATTGGAGGATAATTCTATGAAACAGATACTTGCATCCACCTTTGCGGTGATAGTGTTCTCAACGTTAACGGTGGTCGCACAAAAAGCCGTCGATATTCCGAACCCTTCGATCGATATGAAAGGCTTTCTCAAAGTCGCGGCGAAAGCCGCTAAGTATCGAGAGACTCGCCGCCTGACCGAAGATGAGTTTATTAATATGAGTACCGATCCCGACGTTGTGGTACTCGACGCGCGCAGCAAACGAAAGTTCGACGAGCTGCATATCCAGGGTGCGATTAATCTGAGTTTTCCGGACATCACCGTCGACAGTCTCGCCGCGATGCTTCCCGACAAGAACGCCACGATCCTGATCTACTGCAACAACAACTTCGTGAACACCGCCGCCTTTCCGGTAAAACGGCCCGAGGCCTCGTTGAATATCTCGACATACATATCTCTTTATACGTACGGCTACCGCAACATCTACGAGCTTGGGCCGCTTCTCGATGTTAAGACGACAAAACTGAATCTCGTTGCAACCGATAAGCCTGTCGTCGCGGGGCAGTGAGCACGACGATTCACCGCCGCCGTCTTCATTTCACCGGCTGCAAGTATTTCGCGACCGCAAGTTTTCCGACTTGGCGACCCATCGCCGTTCCGACTTCAGTCGAAGTGCGGAAGTGAACTCCATCGCAGATGCGGCCGTTGGAAACCTCTTGTATAAAGTCCTCGACTTTCATCCACGTCCGCTTCGCGTTGTTGGCCGTAGGGCTCATGGTCGCGAGAACCGGCACGGGCCCATTACCGATCTCGGCCTCGAGGACGGTTCCGATCGCCGCGGAAGAGATGCAGTGCGCACAAGGATACTCGGGGTGCATGGGAGTATTGATAAACGGGGTCCACGACGCATCGCGCTCGGTCGCGTCGTTACCATCTATATCGCCGTTTCGGATCGCCGTAATCGGCCTCCAGAAATTGTAATGATACTTGGCGTCGAAGACCGCGATGATCGCGTCGTCGGCCGCTTGGGTTACAGCCATGAACAAACGCGCGTTTTGCGTCACATCACGACCCGGCCTGTCCGTGATCGACCTGACGATGCCGTGGTAAATGGACGCACCCGTTGTTTCCCAAAAGCGGGCGATGTCGGTTTGCTCAGCGGTCCGGGTTGAATTGGTTTTTCGGCCGAGGGCCTTGATCTCGTTATAGTCACGAGCCCACGCCTCGCTGGTGAGCTTTGGCGGAGGGCCGGGACGAAACTGGCTCGCACTCGTCATCAACCATGGCTTTCGCGAGGGCCACTGCGAAACCAAAGGCACGACGGTCGGGACGTATACGCCCGCGATCGTATACGGCCGGTAGGTTTCGATCGTCGAGAATCCGTCCTCCATTCTGGAACCTAGTATCGCGGCCGCGGCTTTCTCGCCAACGCCGATGCCATCGGTCTTTGAGGTTCCCTCGGGAATTTTCGCGATGGCCTCCTGATACGCCGAATCTACTTCCGCCTGCTTCAGGGGTGCAAGTTTGGAAAGCGTCGCGCGACTTGCAGCGGCGACGGCGGCGTCCACCGACGCTCCCACCGGCGCGTCGATCTTAAACCCACCGCTCGGGTAGCGCTTTGTTATCGCATTCACCGCTTCGTAGACCGCCGTATGCATGATCGCGAGGACGCGGTTAGATGTTGGAGTATCCAAGCTCGGCGGCCCGACAATCTCGGATGCTCGAACGTTCCAGTCCGATACGATATCGGCTTTTGCAATGGGTGCCGCTGCAAGCAAAGTAGCGGCGGCGAGCAACGCCAGGACGGCAAATTCACGAGTGAGATTCATATCTTGGTTCCTCTTGAATGTGATATTTGGGAGACCCGGGTTTAGAAGCTTCGCATCAGTAATCTCGTCCCACGGCGCCGATACTACTAACGGCAGAAAGCCCAAACTACTTTCTATGGCTTACCGGTCAACTCGGACAATTTCCGTAATTTTACTGCCGGGTCATTCGAGACGTTTTGCCTTAGCCACCCAAGATGCCCCGCCCCGTATATGACCAAAATTCTTTCGTTTGGTGAGTCGATCAGCCTGACAATGTTTTGATAGATGCGGATGTTTCGCTGGTACCACGCCGCGAGGAGATCGGCTCCGACAGGATCCGTAGCATCGCCGTAGCGCACAAGCTCGTAGTACAACCCCACGTCGCGCGCCACTCTCGCGTCCGCGTTCATGTACTCCAGCGTCTCCAGCACGGTGTGGGTGCGCAAAAAATCTCCTTGCTCCTTTACGGCTGCGCCCGCGCCGCCCATCGCCGCGTCCAACTTGTCGGCGCGGCCGTTGGCCTTTGCATAGTTGGTGACCCTGCCCATCGGAAAATCACCATCGACGTCGACCGGGTAGATGGTGGTGTGTCCCAACTCTTTCGCGAGCCTGTAGCCGATCTGATCGATCTCGTTGCGCGTCAGCGTGAATTTTCCGGCGACATAATCTGCATATTCCTGCGTCCTTCTTTTCCCCCAGACGTTAGATTCCACTGCAATCTTCGTTGGTCGGAACCTCTTCAGTACTTCCATCAGCCGGGCCATTTCCTGCT
>DATLCA010000274.1:0-3185 GCA_035526605.1 Pyrinomonadaceae bacterium
CGTAGTTGAGCGCATCGCGGAACAACTTCTGTGTTTTCTGGAGGTCAATAATATAAATGCCGTTGCGTTCGCCAAAGATGTATTCCTTCATCTTCGGGTTCCAACGGCGGACCTGGTGACCAAAGTGAACTCCCGCTTCCAGAAGTTCTTTCATCGTAACTGTTGCCAAAACTTTATCTCCTTGGTTTATGTACTCAGCAAGATCGGAAGTTTAACCAAAGGATCCTGCTGATGGTTTTTAGTTTGGAGTCCAGCCTCCAGGCGGCCAGCGCGGGCCGCCTGAAGGCGGGATTCCAAACAATAAATTATCTCTTCGAGAACTGGAACCGCTTACGTGCTCCCTTCTGTCCGTACTTCTTGCGTTCTTTCTGTCTCGGGTCGCGTGTGACCAGGCCGGCTTTCTTCAAAGTTGGGCGAAGGTCGGCGTTGAATTCCATCAACGCACGCGTGATCCCGTGACGAACCGCACCAGCCTGTCCGGCCGATCCGCCGCCATCGACATTTACAAGAATGTCGAATTTGCCGGCTGTTTCGGTAAGGCTGAGCGGCTGACGGATAATCATCCGCAGTGCTTCATTAGGAAAGTAAGAATCGAAAGGACGGCGGTTCACGACGATCTCGCCCGAACCCGGACGCAAGTAAACGCGTGCTGTCGAAGTTTTTCTGCGGCCGGTGCCGTAATACTGAATGTCTGCCATAAAAGTTGTCGGTTTTCGGTGTTCAGTTGTCAGCCGGCCGTTGTCTTCACCGACAACCGACCACTGACAACCGACGACTAGATTTCAATCGCCTCAGGCTTCTGTGCGAAATGACGATGATCGCCGTCCGCGTAAACCTTTAATTTCTTGACCATCGCCCGGCCGAGCTTCGACTTCGGCAGCATGCCCTTGACCGCGAGCTCGATAACCTTTTCGGGCTTCTTCTCGAACATTTCCTTAACGGTCGTTTCGCGAAGCCCTCCCGGATACAGAGTGTGACGGCGATAAAGCTTTTGATCGCTCTTAGCGCCCGTAAAGATCGCCTTACGTGCATTGATCACGACGACGTGGTCGCCCATATCCATGAACGGGGTCCACGCCGGGTTGTTCTTACCGGAGATCATCCTCGCCACTTCGGTGGCCAGACGACCGACGGTTTTGCCCGCGGCGTCGACGACGTACCACTTGCGATTTTCGGCCAAACCTTTCCCACTCGGAAAATAAGTACTCATAAGTGCCTACACTGTTAGCTATTTTCGCCTGAAAGCGAACTGTTAGGGTATCGAAACAGGTGGATTAGGTCAAGTTCACTGAGGAATTTTCGCTGTTCGGCGTCGAGGGCTCCGGGAGGCCTTTATGGAGAGACCGCGGACAGTACCTTTTTTACCTTCTCCGCGATCTCCGCGTTCTAACCTTGTAGCTCTAGTCATTACCCATCGAGTGCTGTGCGGCAAGCATAATCCCGACCATCGTCTTCGCATCCTCGATCTCGCCATTTCGAATCATCGAGAGGAGATCCGTTATCGAATGGCGTTCGATCGTCAGAATCTCGTCTTCCTCAAGCTTTTGTCCCACTTCAGTTAGGCCGGTCGCGATATATACATGCATCTTCTCGGTGAGAAAGCCGGGCGACACATAAAACTCGGTGAGCTTTTCGACCCGATCCGCGGTGACCCCGATCTCTTCCTCCAATTCTCGCCGCGCGCCCAATTCGGGGTCCTCGCCCGCATTGAGGGTCCCGGCGCAGATTTCGAGAAGATATTTACCGGCGGCATGTCGATACTGGCGCACCAGGGCGACAGTTCCGTCCTCGAAAACCGGGATGATCACGCAACTGCCTCTGTGAACGATGATTTCCCGCTTGTAGGTGACTTCACCATCGCGGATCTCGTCAACGCGGATGTCGAAAACTTTGCCCTTGTAAATATTTTCGCTCGAAAGCTTTTCAGGTTTCATGGAAGAAGCCAGAATAGCGAAAAAATTGAATTGATGTAAAATTCATTTGGCCATGGCTTACAAAGTAGGTTTAGGGGTTTCAGGCGGAATCGCGGCGTATAAGGCCGTCGAAGTGATGCGTCTTTTGCAGAAGTCGGGCTGCGAGGTTTCAGTCGCGATGACGAAGCACGCCACGGAGTTCGTTCAGCCGCTGACGTTTCGCGCTTTGACGGATAAGCATGTCATCGTCGACGACTACGATCCAACGAATCCCGACCCGATCGCGCATGTGAACTTTTCCCAGACTATCGACCTTCTTCTCATCGTCCCTGCAACCGCGAACATCATCGCGAAATTTGCGAACGGCGTCGCGGACGATTTTCTCAGCTCGACGTATCTTGCATCCAACGCTCCCGTTCTCGTCGCTCCGGCAATGAACGTAACGATGTGGGAACAGCCCGCGACCCAGCGAAACATCGAGCGGTTAAAAAAGGACGGCGTACATTTTGTCGAGCCGGTCGCCGGAGAACTCGCGTGTAAAACCGTTGGGACAGGGAAGCTCGAGGACGTCGAGAATATTGTGGCTCAGGCCCTGTCGGTAATGCGGAACCCGGAACACGGAACGCGGAATTGGTCCGGCGCCGAAAACGGGTCCGCAGGGACTCCGCATTCCCCATTCCACATTCCGCATTCAGATGATTTCCAAAACGAACGACTTCTTATCACGGTCGGCGGGACGCGCGAGGCTATCGATCCGGTGCGATTCATTTCGAATCATTCGTCGGGAAAGATGGGGTTCGCCGTCGCTGCCGCCGCCCGTGCCCGCGGAGCCGACGTCACCATCGTCGCCGGGATCACCAGCGCCGAGCCGCCCGCCGACTTAAAATTGATACGCGCGATTTCGGCTGAAGAGATGCACGCGGCGGTGATGAAGGAGTTGCCGAACGCAACCATCTTCGTCGGCGCCGCGGCGGTGGCGGATTACGCACCCGCAAACGCGGCGGATGCGAAGATAAAAAAGGACGGCAAGGACGTCATGACGCTTGAGCTGAAAAAGACTCCGGATATCTTGTCCGAGGTCTCGGCCAATCGGGGAAGCGGTTTGCTTGTCGTCGGATTCGCGGCGGAGACAAACGATGTTGTGGAGTACGCACGTTCGAAGATGCAGAAAAAAGGACTCGATATCGTCGTCGCAAACGACGTCACAAAAGCGGGAGCGGGCTTCAACACTGACACGAACATCGCGACGATCCTTACACGCTCGGACGAGCT
>DATLCA010000275.1:0-19143 GCA_035526605.1 Pyrinomonadaceae bacterium
GCTGTTCGCGGCGGCCGTCGTGCTTGCCCTTCTGACGATTCCTATTTCGAGGATGATGAGGAACGTCGAGGATGAGAAGTTCGATCGAGCCGAACCCGCAGGCCCGCCGTTGGAGGCGGCAGGAGGCGAGTCGAGGAATTAGCCGAAAACACAATGAATTGCCTCCGGCAGAAACCGGAGGCAATCGATAAGACACGGCTCCCAACCGTTTCCTGTCTAGTCTTCTCTTCACCCGTTTACTTTCCGCTTCGTACACTCGCATACCTATCACGTACCCCTAACTCGCTAGCCTTAAGGTTTGGAGGTTTTTTTATGCTTGCAATGAATTATCGTGGGCCGCGACGGGTCCGCATCGACGAAAAGCCCGATCCTCAAATATTGCATCCCGAGGACGCGGTTGTGCGCGTTACGCGGTCTTGCATCTGCGGGTCCGATCTGCACTTATACAACGGTTCCGTTCCCGACACGCGCGTCGGGATGACTTTCGGACACGAGGTCACCGGAGTTGTCGAAGAAGTTGGCCCCGGCGTCACGAATTTGAAGACCGGAGATAACGTCCTCGTTCCGTTCAATATCGCATGCGGAAAATGTGTGTTCTGCCAGCAGGAATTGTACGGCAATTGTCATGAGTCCAACCCGGAAGCGACGGCGGTCGGCGGCATCTATGGCTATTCTCACACCGGCGGCGGATACGACGGCGGCCAGGCCGAGTACGTGCGCGTCCCTTATGCCGATGTCGGGCCGATGGTGATTCCCGAATGGATGGATCACGACGACGCGGTTATGTTGACCGACGTCGTGCCGACGGGCTACCAGGCGGCGGAGATGGGCGGCATTCAGAAGGGCGATACCGTCGTCGTTTTCGGCGCGGGCCCGGTGGGAATCATGGCCGCGAGATGCGCATGGCTTTTCGGCGCGGGCAGAGTGATCGTCATCGACCATCTCGAATACAGGCTCGAGTTTGCGCGCGATTTCGCGCCGGCGGAAGTTTACAGCTACAACGAGCTCGACGACGTTGTCGTGTTCCTGAAGCAAACGACGGACTGGCTCGGGGCGGATGTGTGCATCGACGCGGTCGGCGCCGAAGCGACGGGCCGCGCGATGCAAACATTGCTCGGGAAGAAACTGCACCTCATGGGCGGGGCTGCGACGGCGCTTCAATGGGCGATAAATGGAGTTAAGAAAGGCGGCATCGTTTCGATAGTCGGTGTCTACGGCCCGATCGGCGTTCTCGTACCCATCGGAAACATCGTCAACAAGGGTCTGACGCTGCGGGGAAATCAGGCTTCGGTGAAACGCCTGCTGCCGCGTCTCGTCGAACATGTGAAGAACGGAAATATAAATCCGAAAGCGCTGATCACGCATCGCATTCCTCTCGAAGAAGTGTCGGACGCGTACAGGATGTTTTCGGCGAAACTCGACGGCTGCATCAAGCCGGTGCTCATCCCGCCCGCGGCGGGACTGCATTGAACAGGGAGGATATGAGAAATGGAAGCAACAGCGAGAGCTACTGATCAGAATTCGATGAGCTCGATCGAGAATTCAAACATTGAGCCTTCAGGTATAAAAGGCTGGGGCGTGGACGCGGATCCGGAAAATGATCCGACCTATCCGATGAAAGTCCGGAAGCCCGAGGTCGATCACGCGGGTTACACATGGGACCGTCCGCAGCAGCAGCCAATAGACGTTGAGGTCCTGCATTCGAACGAGCGACCGAACGTTGCGGCAACATTCGGAACGTCGGTCCCGCCTTCGGGCCTGAGCGGAATGATCCGCCGCGGCGCGTTCAAGTATAGTGAAAATAGTTATGCCCACTGGCTACCACTCATGCTGGCCGACCGCATTCAAGTTTTCGAGGGTGTGCTCGGGGACTTATCGACCGGAAGGGTCCCGAATATATTTAGCGAGCTTGGATGGAAGGCCGAATGGAAACACGACCCCGCGCGGGTCGTGAAGAAAGTCGCCATCGGCGGCGCCATCGCTTTGGGATTGTATGCACTTTTGAGACACAAGCGGCCGGAGATGGAAGGCGAGCAATTTCGACGAGACGTAAGCAGACCAACCGTCGAGCCGGAAAATTTTGAGGACATGAATTAACCGGATCGGGGCGGCACGGGCGACAACAGGTTTCTATTTCCGATAGGAGCGGCAGGTTGGCAGCATCGTAGTCCCTAATTGGATCGAGCTTCGTAGAAGCGGCACCGCATGTGTCGCTCCTACGGAGCTCGAACGTTTTTGTCAACCGCTTCTACAAACATGCCGCTCCTACCGGAGCCGGAAGGACTCGATTACCCGGCGACCAACCTGCCGTCTCTCCCCAGGTAATCGTTTATTTTTCTCTCGTCTTGTAAGCCTGCATCGCCTCCGCGGCACCCGCGTGCATGATCTCGGGCTTGTGATATTTCCAGTATTTTTCGAATTCCTCGTCGCTCATTGAAGAGTTCTCGCCCCTCGTTTTTTCTTTCAGATACTCCTCCGCCCAGGCCCTGGTATCCGCATTCGTATTCAACGCAGTTCGTGCGCCGTGCATCATATTGTCGCGTTCCATTGATTCATTCTCCTACGTGTAGATTAAGATGGAATTTGCGGCGCCCGCAAGGGTGAGAATTTCCAGGGCGGACTTTTGCCCCGCAGCGACCAGAATTGAATGCCGGTTCTATTTAGTTTTTTTCGTAAACGGGACAGGCTAACAGCCTGTCGTACAGGAGAGTTTTTGGTGAGAAAATTACTGCTCTTATCGATAGCGGTGCTGTCGATCTTTTCAAATAATCTTTCGGCCCAGTCGCCTAAACCGAATGTCGGAAAACAGCCCGCGGCCGGCACATCGTCGCCGGCGCGCCCGGCTTACGCGGTCCCGTTCGTTACGAAAACGTTGGCGAACGGACTGGAAGTCATCGTGCTTCAGGATCCGTCGGTGCCGATCGCGACGGTCGAGCTCGCCGTGCGCAACGGTTCATTTACCGAAGCGCCGGAGTTTCACGGGCTATCGCATTTGTACGAACACATGTTTTTCAAACCGAACGTCGCGATCCAACTTCACGCGTGCGAACAAGCATCGGGGCGGCCCGGAGTTTTGACCAATCCGATCTGCGTCCGGGCATTCGGGCTCCGCAGCAAGATCGGCGATACATCGTATCTGAACAATTCGAATCTGAGCTTCAAGAACGGCACGACGCGCGAAGAGATAGTCGACTACTTCTACAACGTGAACAGCTCGCAGATCGCCACCGCGATCCGTTTCATCAACGACTCAGTCAGGTATCCGAGCTTTGATGAAGACGAATTCGAAGCCGAGAAGAAGGTCGTCATCGGCGAGATCGACAGGCATGAAGCGAACCCTTACGAGTTTCTCGATCTCACGATGAAGCAAAAGCTTTTTTACAAATATCCGACGCGAAAGGATCCGAAGGGAACGCGCGAGTCGATAAGCAACTCCACTATCGCTAAGATGCGAACGATCCAGTCGCGTTATTACGTTCCGAACAATGCGGCCTTGATCGTCACGGGCGACGCTAAGCCGGACGAGGTGTTCAAGATTGCGGAGCAGATAATGGGAAGTTGGGAGCGCCGGCCGGTCGACCCCTTCAACGAGTTTCCGCTTGTCGAACACCCGCCGCTCACGAAGAGTGAAGGGCTCGTCATGGAAAAAGCGGCGGACCTCAGCCAAGGCCCCGACGCGGGCAACAATGTTCTTATAAACATCGGCTGGCAGGGCCCGTCGATAGGAAAGGATGATGCCGCGACATATGCGGCGGACGTTTTCTCGTACATCATCAGCCAGCCCAACTCGCGTTTTCAGCAAAAGATGGTCGACTCGGGCCTAACGACGGCGGCCGGCATCGGTTACTACACTCAACGAAATGTCGGACCGATAAACGTATCGATGCTCACGCTTCCCAACGCCTCGAAGAAAGCGCTATCGGCCGTCTATTCCGAGATCGCTCAGTTTACGCGTCCGGATTATTTCACCGACGAAGAGCTGGAAAGCGCGAAGACCATCCTTGAATCGAACGACCTGTTCGATCGTGAAAAGCCGAGTGAGTACGCGCACACGCTTGGCTTCTGGTGGTCCTCGACCGGTGTTGATTACTTTCGCGGTTATCACACGAAGCTCCGGGCCGTGACGCGCGACGATATTAACCGTTACATCAAAACTTATATCCAGGGAAAAAATCACGTCGGGCTCGCGCTTGTTTCGCCGGAAGGGAAAAAGGCGGCCGGCCTAACCGAGCAGGATCTGATCGGAGGCGCACAGTAATTTATGGCTTTATTAATTCGCGGATCTTTGATCGCTTCAGTTCTGCTCGCGTTATGTTTTGCGGCGTTCGCCCAGGCTCCGACCGCGGGCGGTTTCGCCGCGCAGGCCGCCTCGGTCACGGAATTCGAAGTCAACGGACTGAAGGTGATCGTCAAGCGGCGTGCGTCGGCGCCGACGGTTGCGGGCGGGCTTTTTATCCGGGGCGGAGCGCGCAACATCAATGAAAAAGACGCGGGTATCGAGAACCTGATGCTTGCAAGCGCGGTCGAGGCCGGGCAAAAGATCCCGCGCGCGACTGTCCGCCGCGAGCTTGCGAGTATGGGCAGCGCGATCGTCTCGGGTGTCACTAATGATTTCGGCGCCGTGCAGTTTGTCACGACGCGGGCAAACTTCGACCGGGTGTGGGAAATCTTTTCGGAAGTCACGATGAATCCCGCCTTTGCACAGCAAGACATAGAGCTCAACCGCAAGCGAATTTTGGCGAGCCTGAATGAAGCGGGAATTAGCCCGGAAGGCGCCTTGCAAACGCTTGAGGAGCGGGTCCTCTATGCGGGACACCCCTACGCCAATGATGTGAGCGGGACGACCGCGAACATTTCCCGGTTCACGGCCGCGGAGCTTCGCGCCTACCACAAAAATGTTATGCAGACTTCGCGTCTGCTGCTGGTCGTCGTCGGCGACGTCGACCCTGATCAATTAAAATCTCGGGTTGCGTCAACCTTCGCGAAGCTGCCGCGCGGCGATTACAAAGAACAGCCGCTTGCGGCTCTCGACTTCTCGAAAGGAACGCTGAACGCGACCTCGAGGACATTGCCTACGACCTATGTTCAGGGCGCTTTCAGCGCACCTTCGCTTCGGGATCCGGACTACAACGCCATGCGCGTGGCGATCTCGATCCTCGCGTCGCTGGTCAACCAGGAAGTGCGCGACCGGCGCCAGCTCTCATATGCCCCCGAGGCGGACATGAACAATTACGCCGCGAATACGGCGAAGATTTCCGTGTCCAGCACCGATCCGAATCAGGCCGTCTCGGTCATGCTGGAGCAGATCAAGCTCCTTCAGAACAACACGCTGCCCGACGACATTATCGACGATGTATCGGACTTCTTCCTGACAAAGCATTACCTTTCTCTCGAAACAAACAGCTCGCAGGTCGGCGAGCTCGCACGCTACGAATTGATCGGAGGCGGCTGGCGAAATTCGTTCGAATTTCTTAACGGGATCCGCTCGGTAAAGCCGTCCGACATCCGCGCCGTTTCCAACAAGTACATGAAGAACATCCGCTTTGCGGTGGTTGGAAATGAGGCCGCTCTCAATAAATCGATCTTCATTCCCGCGGAGTAGGAAAGGGAGAAGGGAGAAGGGAGAGAGGATGATTTCAAATTTGGAAATTTCAAATTTGAAATTCCAAGGAAGCGGAGCCGTAGTTCCGGGATGCTCCCCTTTCTCCTCTTCTCCCTTCGCCGCCTCTTTCTAGTCCCCGTCCTTTTTCCGATCCACGGGTCCGGCCGGCTCTGTCTTCGCCGGAGGCTCGCTCTTTGTCGGAGGCGGCTCGCTTTTCGTCGGAGGCGGATCGTTCCGCGGTTCAGGCTCGTGCCGCACTGGTGGAGGATCCGGCCGTGACGCAGGCGGTTCGTATCTCGGCGTCCGGATCGGCTCGGATCGAGGTTCCCGCTGAGTCGGTGGATCGACGCGCGGTGGACGAATCGTTTCGTTCTGCGGCTCATCGCGCGGTCTGGTTGTCGGAGGAACGTAAGCGGGCGTTTCCTGCCTTTGCCTTGGGGACTGCCGGATGGGCGTCTCACTGCGATCCTCACGGACAGTGGGCCGCTCCACCGCTCCCGTCTTCCGCGGTTCGTTGCCGTCCGAGTTTACAGTCTTGACCTCACCCTGACTGGTGTTTATCTGCAGTGGCGGTCGGCCTCCGAAGATTCTCGTTTTCTGCAGCTCCCGATCAAGGGGGACTTCTGGTTTGCGAACCGTCGCACCGGTCTGCACATCCGCTCCCGTCCTCACCATAGGCGCGCGGGCCACCCTGATCTCCTGGCTTACCTTGCCGTTCAGATCGCCGTACGTCGGAAGGATCGGCGGCGATTGACCCGTATCTAGTGGCGTCGACAAGATACTTTTTGCTACTGCCAGCGGCGGCGTTTTGAAATTCCCCCTCCCGCGGCCGAACTCGCTTGCGGCAACCGTCACCACGCCCGAAGGCGGAACATTCCCCATCGGGGCGGTGTTCTGCTTTCCAGTCAGTGTCGGCGCCGGGGTGCCCGGTTTCACTCCCGGAACTACAACAGGCGGACCCGCATTCGGATTCGGCGGCGGGGTTCCCGGCTTTACTCCCGGCAGAGCGGCTGTCGCGTTCGGATTCCATCCTCCGTGGCCATTGTTGTTATTGTTCCAATGCCCGTTCCCGTGATGGTGCGAATTGTAGTAGTGGTTGTAGTTGTAATATCCGTAGTTGTACGGCAGCGGGTACCAGCAAACGTTTCCACCGATTATGTTCACGATTACCAGGGCCGGATGCCACCAGCTCCGGCTATTTCGATAATATCCGTACGGAGTCCAGTACCACGAGCCGTCATCCCAGACCCACCGGCCGTGATGGTACGTCGCCCATCCCCACGGCTCGTCGTTCACCCAGGTCCAGCCGTAAGGCGGAACCCAGCGCCAGTGCCCATAGCGATATGGTGACCACGCGGTATATTGGCTGATCGCCGACGCATACGGCCGCCACACGTAACCATATTTCTTTGTATAGATCCACTCACCGTTATCATTCAGATCTTCCGCGCCGTAGATGTCGCGGTCGTAGTATCGATCGTAGTATGCATCTTTCAGCCGTTGGGCGATGATCGCGTCGCGATCGAGCACCCACCTGTCAAACTCATCGATGAAGCTCTCTGCTTGGGCCGTTTCCCACTCGCCCGACTGGCTGCCGGCGACAAAGACCTTGGCGCGACGTCCGTTCTTGACGGTGAAGCCGGCGTCGGCGGAATAGACCCGCGCTTCGCCGCCGTCGGTCGCCGCCACGATAACTTCCAGGCTGTCGGGTACGCCGGCCTCGATCCGATACGTTCCCGGTTTCTGAATCGCGATCGTCGTCTTCGGCGCGTCGATTTCGAAAAAGGAACGGCTTCCATCAAACTCCGCCGCATGAACGACGACTGTCCCGAGCGGTAGACTGAGCGCGATGCCGCCGTCCTGTAACCCGACAAATTTTACCTGCGAATTTTCCGCGACACGGAGATGCGTGTAGCTGTTGAACTGGATCTCGACACGGCCGTTGCCGTCCGTCGCGATCTCGTCGCCTTCGACGATCGGGAGATTTAGCACAGCGACCTCCCAGTCCTGACTGTCTGCACGGCGGATCTGAACATCTCCCGTGACATAGCTGATGCGGGCGACGCGATCCGTGACTTCCGGAATATAGTCGTCAGTTTCGCCCGCGAGCGCAGCGGTGCCCGAAAGCAGTATCGATATCAAGAGAACCGCCCATCGAACCTTTCTTGTGGAATGCATAAAGCTTCCCTCCTAAATTGTTTTGCCTGAACCCTTGTCCGGAAGAGTCGTAAATCGAACCGCATAAAGAACAAATGCGTTCAATCCGCGTCGCCTTACGGCAAAAATCATACCTCCGAGTCCGAATCGGCGGCTGTAAAGAAAATACTGGGTATTGTAAAGATTCCTCCCGGACGGCTCAACGAAATCGTGTGAAATGGTTGGCGCGATGCGACCAAATAGTGCAAAGGTTGCAACTAAAAGTTCCAAAACTATAAACTTTCAGGTGGAGTCCGATCGCCGGGGAATAATCAATATGAAGAATCTAATACTCGTCGCCGTCACCGTCTTCGCATGCAGTGGATTAGTTTTTGGACAAAAGGGAAAAACGGTTGTGGTCGTGAAATCTGATCCCACTAAAGCGGTTCAGGCCGCCTTCGACCGTCTGACCGAGGGCATTCGGCAAGTCGACGCTGCGAAGTTGATGAGCGTCTACGACAACAACGAGCGCACTCTGTTTTTTAACAATAACGGTTCGGTCACGATGGGCTGGACCCAGATGAAGGCGAACCGCGAATCCAGTTACGCCAAGACAAAGAACGTAACGCTCGAGCCCACCGGAGTCCGCGTCGAGTTACTCAGCCCAACGTCGGCTTATGTCTCGTTCAAGTGGAAACAGACTCAGGAGTACGAAGGTAAGCTCGAAAGCGCGTCGGGCCGTACGACTCTTGTATTTAAATTGATCGGAAAGGATTGGAAGGTGGTGCACGTCCACACTTCGCCCGACAACGTTCCAGCTACGCGGCCGATCTTCGATTCAGAGCGAGAGGTCCCGGCCGTCATCGAAAAACCTTCCCCGACTCAAAAGCCTCCGACAAAATAAAAAAAGGCGAGCTGCGAGCTCGCCTTAAAGAGGAGGAATTAATCTGACCCTTAGACCGCCGCTCCGGGATAACTGGCGCCGAGCTTGGAGTCGTTGCCTTCGGCGAGGTTGCTCACCAGTTCGTAATGAAAATAATCGAACTTGGCAGCCACCTGGGGCTGGACGCGTTTGTCGTACATTTCGCGTGAGCGGTCGATCGCTTCGCGAAGCCGGTCGTAGAGATCGGACGAGCCCCGGCCCTCATTCACCTTCTGCTCGTTATAAAGCTTGATCTCGGAAACCAAGAGGCGAGCGAACCTCCGCGCATCATTGTGCAACCGCCGTTCGTCGTCGGAAACTTCGATCGGCAAATCGACATGCCGATCGCTGAGCCGCGGCTTAACCGGCTGCGAAGCGGCTACCTCCACGATCGGTTCGGGTGCCGCCTCGTAAGAATGGCCGTTGCTGCTGCCGTTCGTGGTCTCGGACGCGTAAGCGTATTCTTCAACCGGTGCAGGCACAGCTTCGGCAGACGCATCGTATGCGTCACTCGATGCGAAGGCGAAATCACTGACCTTTTCGGCCGCCACAGGCTCACCGGTTTCGATCGCGCCGTAGGCCGATTCGAATTCGACAACTTCGGGTTTAGCCGGCTCAAAATAAGTTTCGTTTTCGGTCGTAACGGCGTCGGGTTCCACCAAACGGGTTTCCGTTGCGGCCGGCTCCTCCGTCTCTTCGACGGCGACGTCACCTATATACTCCGCAAATTCCGCGGGCTGTTCTTCGGTCAGCGCCTGAACTTCCGCAGTTTCTTCCGCTGCCTCATAAGCCGGTTCAAAAGTTTCCGCGACCTGAGTTTCGGTTTCAACTTTCGAAAATTCGGCAGTCGGCTGCATCGGAACATACGACGGTTCGGAAGCACCACTTTGTGCAACGGAGGATGCGGCTCGAAGTTCGACCGTGAGTCCCGCCACGCGCACCAGGCTTTCAATTGCGTCTATCTGGACGTTCTCGTTTTCACTTCCCGAATCGACGTACATTACCGCGACGCCGCGCCCTCGGGCGATCAGCGGTACCGCGAACATCCGATCCGCTCTGGCAAAGCCGAGGGCATCCAGATAGATGTCGTCCTGAGAGTGCTGAGACGATGCACTATCTTTTGCCGAGAGTGCTCGGACCGCGCCGGCTAGAAGCGTGTCCGCGGAAACCGGAAAGTTTATGTCGCGAACGCTGTCGTCCCCAAAATTGCCCATGCGGTCAAACCGCCTCCATCCCACAAGGCTGTCGTTCTTCACGATGAAGAACGCGCCGCGGGGCGTGAGGTGCGAGACGTGGTCGACGAGCGATTTCAGGATCGCGGACTGCGTCATTTGACTGCTTATATCGTTTATCGCGTCGCGCAGCCGATCGTAGTGCGTCGGGGCGGAAGCCTGTTCAAGCTTTTGGGCTTCGTTAAAGGCATTTGCCGATAACTGAGCGCCGTCGTCCCGGGCGAGACGGAGATGCTCAACGACCGATTCCGTGAAGGCTCTGTCGAACTTTATTTCGGATCCAAACCGCTGGGACAGGGTGCGAAAGCCCTCATCCATCTGGGTCCGGTGCTTTTCGAATTCGGCTTCAAAGTTCTTTTTAAAGTCGGCAACGTCCTGCTGCATGGCAGCAAAAACGTCTTTGAGGTAACTCTCGAATTCAGTTCTCAGACTAAGTTCGAGTTCTTCACTGTTCACTTGGGTTTCTCCTCCAATTTGAAAATACGCCTGCGAGACGAGGTGTGTGGAAAAGCTGGCGGTTCTGTGTAGAAAGTTAGTTGCGGGCGAGCAATGACAATTTACGGAAAATCGCCACCGTTGTGAATTATGACGAACGGCGTCGATTTATGTCAAGAAAATTGTTTTCTACGAGTTAGGGCGAAGAGCTTAGACGGCGATCACGTCGATGGCGGGATCGATCTCTTCTTTGATCATGTTCTCGATGGCCATCAGCGTTCCGGTGAGCGAGCTCGGGCAACTTCCGCAAGCGCCTTCGTAGCGAATCTTAAGCGTGTTATCGACGAGTTCGACGACCTCGAGCCAGCCGCCGTCGCCGGCGAGATACGGCCGAATTCTTTCGTCGAGAATCGCCTCGATCTCGCGAAGCTGGGGGTCATCGCTGGCCGCCGCCGCGATAGCTCCACCGACAGCCGCCGCTGCATTACCATTTCCGTTCGACGCCGAGCGAACACTTTCAGCGGCGCGGATCGGCACGGCAAGCTCGGGGAGAATTTCATCCCACTCGACCTCGTCCGTTTTCTCGACCGTGATCATCTTGTCCATGTAGAAAACGGACACGACGTTGCCGATCTCAAACAGTGACTCCGCGAGAGTGTTGCCGGCCGCGTCCGCCGGTGCTTTGAAAGAGTGCGAAGTCCCGTGCGAGACCGGCTCCTTCAAAATAAACTTGACCGCGTTCGGGTTCGGCGTCTCTTGTATGTCTGCAATCTTAGGCATTCTTAAATCCGGCTTCGGGAAACGATATCCAATCGCAACCTATACCTTACATTTTAGTCAACATTATACCTATTGTTAGAGGAAATTCCAGCAGTCGAGGATGCACCAAAACAAATGCGGGCGAATCCGAGTTCTATAGAACCCAATCGCCCGCACGAATGTTGTAACGCGGTTCGGCAGCGAACTGCCGGACGTAATACCCAAAGGGCTTGCCCCCGGGTTATTCCGTAATGTGAATGTCGTCGCCCTTATTTACCCGGCCAGACAAAAACAGGCCGCCGAACACGAGGGTTCCGATGAGAAAAAGAACAAAGCCGGCCAACCATAATTTGTTGTCGGCGCTCCTCTGGTACATCAGAAACGACGCTACGGTTAGAACGAGCGAGACCAAAGCCAACAAACCATTCATACCCTTCACCTCCGATTGTCGAAAAAAAGGTCAAAACTTACGCTGTGTTTCCAGATTATGGCTAACTGGGAAGCGTGCGGCCGCTCGGATAAAAATCACTCGTAAGTTTTTCAAATGCTTGTCTTGAGATGCCCTTATACTAACTCCATTCCTTTCGCAAAGGCAAGCAATTATCCAGATTCGCGGCGGTTCCGTTTGAAAGATATCCTGCCTTCACTTCCCACTTCTTCCGCGCCTCCTCTATGTATTCCGCGCATTCCGTGGTTATGTCCCAAAAGCGGGACTTCCAAATACACGGAAGACACACGGAAAACGACGGGATCGCGGTCTATTTTATTTCAGTCGGCCCGACACGACTCGCGGGATGCCCTGCAGATCGGCAAACATTGTGGCCGATTGCCAGCGGGCGTTGTCGAACATCGCTGCAACTTTTGCGGATTGATTGACGCCGATCTCGAGCAGCAGATGCCCGCGGTTCGATAGAAAATCCGGAGATTCGTTTACGATTCGCCTGATGATCGAAAGGCCGTCCGCGCTATCGGTCAATGCGTTGAGCGGTTCGAAATCCCGGACCTCGGCCTGCAAACCCGAAATGTCGTCAGCCGGTATGTAAGGTGGATTCGAAACGATGAGGTCAAATTTCTGATTTTGGAGCGCACCAAAGATGTCTGATTTAACCAGTTCCAACCGGGGGCCCACGTTGTGCTTCTCGGCATTCCGCCTTGCCACCGCCAACGCAACTTGCGAGACGTCGAGACCGTAACCTCTCACGAACGTCAGTTCATGAAGAATTGAGATGGGAATGCAACCCGAGCCGGTTCCAACATCGCAGAGCGATCCGCCGCCCGACGCGCGAAGGATCTCGATGGCGTGTTCGACGATCATCTCCGTCTCGGGACGCGGGATCAGAACGTCGGGCGTGACTTCGAAATCGAGCCCGTAGAATTCTTGCGTACCCGAGATGTACTGAAGCGGCTCGCGGTTCGAGCGCCTTTTCAGAAATGAATCGAAAGCCGCCGCTTCGTCCGACGAAGGTTCATACTCGGGCCGCGCGTAGATAAAGGTTTTGTCTTTTTCGATGGCGAGCATGAGAAGAGACATCGCTTCACGCCGCGGTTCGGCAATGCCGCTTCCCCGGAGGACAGTTTCCGCGGCCTTCAACTTTTCAGTGATCGTCTCCATTCAAGGTTTGATCGCCCTTGTCGCGATGAATGCCGGCATGTATAGATTGATAACCCGATCCGGATTATTCCACTCATCTTCATAAAGCCCGACGATATGGAATCCGGCCGACGTCTGACCGCCGATCTGTTCTTCCAGCGTGTGGCTATATTCCAGAGCCTGGCCCCGCTCGATCAAGTCCCGGAGGTCATCATCGCTAAGAGATTCCTCATCAGAGTACGGCAGCGAATGACGCACGACGAGTTCTCGATTTGTCTCTTCTTCGAACTCGTCGAAGATGAACACTTCCGGTTTGGTGAATCCTGTCAGCAGGGTACCCGGGGAGCGCAGGACGCGAAAACATTCCTTCCAGATCGGCTCGAGGTTGGGCATGAAGAGGTTCGAACAAGGATGAAAAATAATATCGAACGATCCGTCCGGGAACCGCGACAAGTCCGCGGCGTCACCTTTCTCGATCCTTATTTCCAGCCCGTCTCGCTCAGCGACAAATCGATCTTGCTCGAGCTGTCTCGCGGAATTGTCGAATGAGGTTACGTGAGCCCCCGCGGCGGCCAGCACGGGCGCCTGCTGTCCGCCGCCGGACGCGAGGCACAAGACGTCCTTACCCGAGATCTCGCCGAACCACTCCCGCGGAACCGCTTTGCCGGGAGTGAGAATGACCCTCCAATCACCATGGCGGGCCCGGTCGACCGTCTCCGAGCTAACGGGGATCGTCCAGCCGTCAAGCTCGTCGACGGCCTTGTCCCACGCGGAACTGTTGTGCTTGATTACGTCGATCATCGAGCTCCATCGCCGCGCCAGACGGCGGGGAGCGTCAGGAGAATGATCTTCAGATCGAGCCACAGCGACCAGTTCTCGATGTAGTAAAGATCCGTACGCACCATCTCGTCGAATGTCAGGCGGTTGCGGCCGGAGACTTGCCAGAGGCCGGTGATGCCCGGTTTCATGTCGAGCCGCTTGCGGTGCCAAAGCTCGTAACCTTCGACCTCGTATGGTATCGGCGGGCGCGGCCCGACGATGCTCATGTCTCCTTTGAGAACGTTAAAAAGCTGCGGCAGCTCGTCGAGGCTCGAGCGCCGAAGCCATCGACCTGCCGGCGTTACGCGATCGTCATTTTTAACTTTCCCGAAGACGGGCTGGTCGGTATCCCCGGCGTTCGCTTCTTCGTCGCCGCGGATGTTTTTCCGATACGCCTCGCGATGTGCGGCGTCGTCGGCGTCCGCGTACATTGTCCGAAACTTGTAGCAGAGAAAAATGCGCCCATCCATTCCGACGCGCTCCTGCCTGAACATCACCGGCCCCCGGGAACTTCGCTTGACCATCAGCGAAACGAGCAGGAGGAGAGGCGTGAGAATTACGACGGCAAAACCGGAGATCACAATATCCGACGCGCGCTTTATGAAACGTTGCAGATCGGATAAGGGCTCCCGAAAAAGCCGAACCATCGGCAGCACGCCGATCTGTTCGACACTCGTTTTTTGAGGCAGCAAATTGAACAGCGTCGGGGCGAACCGAAACTCGACACGCTGTTTGCGGCCTACCTGCATCATGGCTTCGAACAGGCGATCGCTCGAGATAGTGTCGTCCGTGATGATCACTTCCTGGATCTCGAGATCGCGGATCAGCGGGGCGAGGTCGTCGAATGTTCCGATCACGTCGGCGTCAAGGTTTGTATATTCACCGGTCTCTGCCGAGTCGGTGCGCACGACGCCGATCACCCGGTACCCAAGATCGCGTCGATCGTTCAGCTCGCGCACGGTCTGCGCGGCCTCGGCGTTTGTTCCCACAACCAGTGTCGGGATGAGATTGATCCCGCGGCCCCGAATCCTCGCCTGCGCGGATCGCAGAAAGAGATGTGAGATAAAGAACAACGCAAGGGCGAGAGCGAAGTCGATAAAAAATACGCCGCGCGAATAAGAAAAATCACGGAACGCGTAACCGCCGCGAAACAAGAACGCCCAACCCGTGATCAGAAGCGAGCCGACCGACACGGCCTTGAAAATCTTTATCGCCTCCCGCGTGTAGGAAAATGCGCCCTGAAACTGGTACGCCCTTTCGTACGCCAACATCAACAATCGAATGGGGACCGCAAAATAAACGATGCCGGCGTACGGGACGAACGCCGGCGACCAGGCCCACGCCGTCGCGGAAAAAACGTCACTTCCTTCTCTAATTTTAAAGGCAGCCAGGAAGCAAAGTATCGTCAACGCCGCGTCCATAACGACGACGACCGTTTTGACGAGCGGCATAACGAACCGCGGCACACGGTTCTCTGCCTTCAGGATTGCCAGATCGTTTCGGATGGCGGTTTCGGTTCTCACGACTATTTCTTTTTAAGCCAATGCAGCATTACTTGCAACCGATGGTGGGTCGGGTCGGCGGGCGCGAATTCGTTTTTAAATTATGACAACACAAATGCCGATGCGATATCCTTTTCGTCGAGACGATGAAAGTCTTCATAACCTCGCCCAGTCTGGACGAAAACGAAAATGTAAGCGGGATCTCGACGATGATTTCCAACATCATCGGACACAGCGGGTTTGAGTTTGTTCATTTCAAAGCCGGCCGCAGGGACGGAGAAAGGCTCAGCCTGCGCTGGGCCGCTTCGCAGCTGAAACTCCCGTTCGCGTTCCGCCGCGCGATCGCCGCTTCGGATCCGCAGATCGTTCACATCAATACAGCGTTTGAGCCACGCGCAATTGTTCGCGATTTCGCATTGGCGAAGTTTGCCGGAAAGCGCGTCGTGGTTCTTCACATCCACGGCGGGCGATTCGTGATGGAAGATTTTCCGAACCCGATGCTCGCCTCGCTGGCACGGAAGCTCCTCAGCAGGGCGACCCGCGTCATCGTGCTCGGCGATGCGGAGGCCGAAAGAATTTTGCAGATTTCGCCCGGACTGAAAACGGTGGTACTTCCTAACGCCGTTATCGCCAAAGATTTTCCTGAGACCGACCGGGGGTGGGGCAAGAAGAACATCATCTACCTTGGCCGTCTGCAGGAAGCCAAAGGGCTAAGCGAGATGGTGGAAGCCTGCCGGCTGCTAACCGTGCAGGGATTCAAATTTAAGTTTTCATGTTTCGGGACCGGCCCGGACGAGAAAGAATTTATTCGCCGGATGACCGCCGTGCTGGGCGATGATTTTTTTTACGGTGGTGTGATCTCGGGTGCCGAAAAAATTCGAGCGTTGAACGAGGCGGACATTTTTCTGATGCCCTCGCGCTTCGAGGGCCTCCCGCTCGCGCTGCTGGAAGCGATGGCGGCCGGATGTGTCCCGGTCGTGTCGGGTAAAGGGGCGATCCCGTCGGTGGTCGAAGACGGCCGCAACGGTTTCCTTGTCGACCCGGGCGACATTACCCAGATCGTCGGGAAGCTAAAATTCCTTCTTTCGGAAGGCGAGACCGGTTGGAACGAATATCGCCGCAATGCGCGGGAAACTATCCGGACTCGTTTTGATATCGAAATCTACTCTCAAAAATTGAGAGACCTCTACGCCGAGATTTTCCTAAAGAAGTGACGATGAAGGAACGAACCGATCGCACCCGCGTTCCCGTGCTGAAGTTGCGCGTTGATCTTTGCGATTACGAATCAACGATCGGCCGCATCCTCGAACTCGGACGCGAAGGTGTAGGCGGATATGTCTGCGTCGCGAATGTTCATGTCGCGATCGAGGCCGAAAACGATCCGCGGTTTGCGGAGCTGGTGAACGATGCCGACCTCGTGCTCCCGGACGGCACGCCGCTCGTCTGGATGCAGCGGCTGCAGGGAAACGAGGATGCGACACAAGTTCGCGGGCCGTCGCTGATGCCGATGTTGATAAAACGGGCCGAGGCCGAAAAGTTGAGCGTCGGATTTTTAGGTGGTCGGCCAGAAGTTTTAGAAAGGATTCTTGCACGCGCGACGATGGAGTCTACCGGGCTGAACATAGGTTATAAAAACTCGCCGCCTTTTCGAGATCTGACTGAAGAAGATAACGCCGAGATCGCGAACGCCATCAACTCCGCCGCGGTGCAGATACTTTTTGTCGGGCTCGGCTGCCCGAAACAAGAACGATGGATGGCGGCAAACCGGCAGAGAATTAACGCGGTGATGATCGGCGTGGGAGCCGCGTTCGACCTGTATGCCGGAAATATTCGCGAGGCCCCGTCGGTCGTCAGCAAGCTCGGGCTGGAGTGGATGTTCCGCCTCATACAAGAACCACGCCGACTATTCTCGCGCTACCTGCTGGTCAATCCGCGATTCGTGTGGCTCGCGACGCGGCAGCTGATGCGGAGATCGTAAATGCCGTAAAAGGCCGTGGGCTGCTGATTGAAGTCCGCGAGATCTCTACTTATAGTCCGTGGGCCAATCAGCGCCGTAAGACAAGAGAGCATCAAACCGCCTTCTGAGACCGCCGCCAAGCGTTTAGGGATCAAGGCACGAACGAATTCGGAATCGGCCGGTCCCCGTTCGCCCCGAATTGTACGATCTGCGTTCCCCCCGTCGTTCTCCCGATGAACCACGTCGCACTGGAAGGCCGGAACACGGCCCCGTCGAACTTGCCGTCCCCGTCGTAGTCCCCAGGTGCCGGAACATCGCTGCCCATACCGAAGGGGAACCCGTAAAACGAAGAATCTTCACTTCGCACGATCAGCCATTGCCCCGTCGACGGGCGCCAGATCGCGACGTCCGCTTTGCCGTCTCCGGTGTAATCTCCCGGGACAGCCTTGTCAGTGTTTGCACCGAACTGCATCGCCAACAACCCGGCGGTACTCCGATCGATCCACCATTCTGCTCCGCCGGCGGCAGGGCGAACAATTCCGACATCCGCTTTCCCGTCGGCGTCATAGTCGGCCACCACGGGCTGGTCGCCCGCCGTTCCAAACTGCAAGATGCGCGTAGATGCTCCGCTGGATTGCGATATGAACCAAGTGGACGAGGATGCGCGGAAAACCGCGAAGTCGGCTTTTCCATCGGCGTCGTAGTCTGCCGGAACGGGAACGTCCCCGCCAGCTCCGAAGGGAAGTGCGAAGAATGAAAAATCCTCGGACCGAAGCACAAACCATTGCCCCGAAGAAGGCCTGAAAAATGCGACGTCCGTCTTCCCGTCGCCGGTGTAATCCGCCGGTGCGATCTTGTCAGCCGCGGCACCGAACTGGAGGGCAAATGTCTGTCCTGTGGAGCTGCGATTGATCCACCATTCCGATGCCGCGCCGGCCGGCCGGAAAATTCCGATATCGGTTTTTCCGTCCCCGTCGAAGTCGAACGGAACTTTCCGCGTACTTGCCTGAGCGGTGTTGCGAAGAAGAACGATGGCATTGTGAAGCCCGCTCGGTGGAAGCCCGATCGCGGCTGCGATGTCTATTCGGCCGTCGCCGTCGAAGTCAGCAACGGTCCCAAGACGCGGCGTATTTCCGATGCCGTATCGTTGGTGCGGTTGCAGCGACCCGTCAGCGTTCCCGACGAAAAGCGAGACGTCGTTCGATGCGTAATTGAATACAACGATATCCGGAATCGCGTCTCCATTCATGTCGCGAGCTTCGAGGTCATCGCTGATCCGGAGGTTTTCAAAAACGCTCGAACCAGTCTGTGACCTTATTGCTTGAAATGTTCCGTTACCGTTGCCAAGCGACGTTGCGATCTTGTCGGTGCCGAAGGAGGGCTGGGGCATGATCATGCCGATGTCGATCTTACCGTCCCGATTGAAGTCTGCGACTCTAAACTTGTAGGGCTGGATCGTGGTAAGGATCACGGCCCCGAATGTGAGGTTTCCATTGCCCGGATAGACCCCAATGCCCTGGGACTGCGCCGTGATGATGTCGAGCTTGCCGTCGCCGGTCGCGTCCGCTAGCTCAAGTCCGTGAGGCAGACCGGCGACGACAATGTCTGTCATCCTCGTGAAGACCTGACTTCCGTCATTGCGAAAAACAAAGATTCGATTCTGCTGCCCGCCGGCGCAGCCTTGCTCTTCGGTAAGCACTATATCGCGGTCCCCGTCGCCATCCAGATCCGCGGCGTCGATCGTGCCCTCGCCGCACGAGAAAACATTTGTCACAACCGTTGGAGCAAATGTCCCGTTCCCGAGATTCAGAGCGGTGCCAAAGTGATAGTTCGGATAATTCCGGTCGGGTGCAAACACGAGGTCGACGAAGCCATCGCGGTTGATATCGCGAAGCTTCATGTCGCCGAAATTTCGGGTCGGCGTGTAATCCGTCGCCGGAGCAAAAGTGCCGTTGCCGTTGTTCTTAAGGATTTTCAGAAGGGGAGCGTTCGACGCGATGTCGAGCTCTCCATTTACGACGACATCGATATCGCCATCGTTATCGATGTCCGCACTTTCCACTGCGTCGGACAAAGAAGCGACCTCGTAGCGCGGAAGGACCGGAAATACTCCGTTGCCCGGATTCAAATGAACTGTGACCGCGGCGGACGAGTTGGCAAGTGTGAGCACATCGCGGTCGCCATCGCC
>DATLCA010000276.1:0-2222 GCA_035526605.1 Pyrinomonadaceae bacterium
CTACGACGTCGTCAAAGAAGTCCTAGGCGGAAATTTCAAAGGCGGCTTTCACACGTTCGGCCTGGACAAAGACGGTGTCGCGTACTCACTAGACGACAACAACAAACCGCTGATCCCGGAAAAAACTTTACAAGACGTTGAAGCCGCGAAGGCGAAGATCGTGGGCGGGGAAATTAAGGTCACGGATGCGATGACGAATTAATTGCCGGAGAGGGTGGGTTGCGAATAGGTCAGTACCGTCCGCGTAAGCGGGCGGGTCCCAATGTTAGATCCTTGAAAGTCATTTTCTCCCCTATATGTGGAACGACACGGATACTCCCATTGCGTACTTCATTTCCTTTCGAACGTACGGTACGTGGCTTCATGGGGACGAGCGCGGCTCGATTGACAAGTTCAACAACGTCTACCGCACCCCCTATGTCGGGCCAAATAAGAAGTGGCTTGAGCACAATCAGAAGCTGCTGAAGAGCCCGCCCTTTAAGCTGAACGCCAAAGCGCGGAACGTTATAGACTCAGCTGTCAGGGAAGTGTGTACGCATCGAGGGTGGTGCATTCATGCGCTGAACGTGAGAACTAATCACGTTCATACAGTTGTGACGGCCCATTCGCACCCGTCTCAAGCCGTCTTGAATGCGTTCAAGGCTTATGGCACTCGTCATCTTCGGGAGAACGACTGTTGGAATTACGATCACAGTCCATGGGCGGATAAGGGGAGTCGGAGGCGCATCTGGAACGAACGAGGCTTGCAGGCAGCTATCGACTATGTCGAAAATGGCCAGGGCGGGCCGTTGCCGGATTTTGATTAGAGGGTTGTGAACTGGTTGTCGGCGCGTGACCCGCCCGCTCACGCGGACGGTACCGACTGCGGAGACCCGCCCGCTCACGCGGACGGTACCGACTGCACAAACCGACCTGCCATGCGGACGGTACTGACCGGGGTGGCCAACTTCTAAGAAGAAACAAACATGCTCGAACTCAAAAACATCACAAAAACTTTCGGCACCGTAACCGCAAACGACGACGTTTCTATCACCGTCCACAAAGGCACCATCCACGCCATCGTGGGCGAGAACGGCGCGGGGAAGTCGACGATCATGCGGATCGCTTACGGGTTTTACAACGCGGACAGCGGTGAGATTTTGGTCGACGGCAAACCCGCACAGATCCGAAACCCGCACGATGCGATCGCTCTCGGGATCGGGATGGTGCATCAGCATTTCATGCTTGTCGATACGATGACCGTCGCCGAGAACATTATTCTCGGAGCGGAGACCGGCACCGCCGCGAACCTCGATCTTGAGAAAGCGAACCAGGAGATAAAAGCGCTTTCGGACGAGCTCAAGCTGAACATCAATCCGCGGGCACTCATCGAAGATCTCAGTGTCGGACAGCAGCAGCGGGTGGAGCTTCTCAAAGCTCTCTACCGCGATGCACAGATCCTCATCCTCGACGAGCCCACCGCCGTACTCACGCCGCAGGAAGTGGAGGAGTTCTTCGCGATCCTCCGCCGGATGAAGGGGCAGGGCAAGACCGTCATCATCATCACGCACAAGCTCGAGGAGGTTCTCGCGATCTCGGACGAGGTCACCGTAATGCGCGACGGCAAGGATGTCGGGAACGTGAAAACATCGGAGACAAGCGCACAGGACCTCGCGAGGATGATCGTCGGTAGAGACGTTCTTCTCCGAGTGGAAAAATCCGACGCGAGCCCGAGCGATACCATTCTCGAAGTTAGGGGATTGAAGATCGGCGGGAAGCACGGGGCAGCGGTCGACGACATCAGCTTCACCGTGCGAGCGGGCGAGATCGTCGGCATCGCGGGTATCGAGGGCAACGGCCAGACGGAGTTGATCGAAGCCCTTGCCGGGTTGTGCAAGGCCGCGTCCGGCACGGTGGAGTTCGAAGGAAAGAACATCACCAACCTCAGTGCGCGGCAACTAAAGGAGCTCGGCATCGCGCACATTCCCGAAGATCGGCATAGGCGCGGCTTGCTTCTTAATTCCGACCTCGCGGAAAACTCCATCCTCGGCGTGCACTATCGTCCGCCGATGGCCGCGGGTGGATTTATGAGTGGTTCCGCGATCGACAAGCGTGTACGCGAGATCGTCGAGAACTTTGACGTCCGCCCGCCGATCCACGAGCTCTCAGAAAAATCGCTCTCCGGAGGCAATCAACAAAAACTCATCATCGGCCGCGAGTTCGAGCTCAACCCGAAACTCCTG
>DATLCA010000277.1:0-13567 GCA_035526605.1 Pyrinomonadaceae bacterium
AGCCTGCACACCGGTTCTCTATATCTAGCCATTTATTTTTTGCCTCCGTGGGAAATCTGCCATTTTCGGATTGCGATTTTCCATCGCATACGAACCGCAGTTCCCAAGTTTCGGAAAAGTTTACAGGATGCCATGGGCGTCCCTTCGTCCTTTCGATAGTTACCAAAAGTCGATTTTCAAAATCGCAAATCGCAATTCGAAAATCGCAAATAAAAATCAGACGCGTCTGCGCTTCGGCGGTCTGCATCCGTTGTGCGGGATCGGCGTCGTATCGCGGATCGAAGTCACGCGAATACCCGCCTGCGCGACCGCACGAATAGCGGACTCGCGGCCACCGCCCGGCCCCTTTACGCGGACTTCTACTTCACGCATCCCGGCTTCGGCAGCCTTTCGAGCAGCCTCGCCCGCGGCCTGTTGGGCGGCGAACGGCGTACCCTTTCGAGATCCGCGAAACCCGCGAGCTCCCGATGACGACTGTGCAACCAGATTTCCCTGTGTGTCGGTGATCGAGATGAGCGTGTTATTAAAAGAAGCGGAAATGTGAACGATACCCAGGGGGATGTTCTTCCGCTCTTTCTTCTTAAAAGTCTTCTTCTTTGTTCCTGCTGCTGGTTTAGCCATCTTTTTTATTTTCGAATTTCGATTTTCGATTTTCGATCGGGTCTCGGTGAAAGTCTCAAACTACCGAAGGACCATAAGATCGCAAATCGGCAATCGAAAATCGCAAATTACCTATTTCTTACCCGGTGCCTTCTTCTTCGCGACGGCCGCTTTCCTCGGCCCCTTGCGGGTGCGAGCGTTCGTCGATGTGCGCTGGCCGCGAACCGGCAGACTTCGGCGATGGCGAAGTCCTCGATAGCAGCCAATATCCATCAAACGTTTAATGTCCATCTGAACGCGCTTGCGAAGGTCACCCTCGATCTCGCCCTGTGCATCGAGCACGGCGCGGATCTTATTAAGCTCGTCCTCGCTCAAATCGCGAATCTTTGCGTCGGTGCTGACCGCGGCCTCGCTAAGGATCGCCGTCGCGCGCGACTTGCCAACGCCGTAAATGTACGTCAAACCTATCTGTGCCCGTTTATTGGGCGGTAAATCTACTCCTGCTACGCGAGCCATAATTTCTCCAGTGTTCTGCTAATTCAATTTCAAAATTCGAAATGTGAAATTATTACCCCTGACGTTGCTTGTGCTTCGGATTGTCACAAATCACCCGCACCACGCCCTTTCGGTGAATGATCTTGCACTTGTCGCAAATCTTTTTTACTGACGGTCGTACCTTCATAATCTTCCAGCCTCTTACTTGTAGCGATGCGTGAGCCTTCCGTGGTTCAAGTCGTCCGGCGACAGTTCCTCGAGGATCTCGTCGGTCGGCAAAATACGGATAAAATGCGTCCGCATCTTCTCCGAGATGTGGCGAGCACTTGATGCTCGTTTTCGTCGATCTACACCTTGAACACTGCGTTCGGCAAGGTCTCGAGCACGGCAGCCGTCACCTCAATCGCTTCTTCTTAGACATTTGTCTATTCCCAACCTGCCGATTAGTTGGACAAACCGTAAATTTTAGACGGTCAAGCCGGAAAACTCAAGCTAAGCAGCCGCGTTTTCCGATTTAGTGCCGCTGAGCTCCCGTTTCTGCTCCTTCGTCAGAGTCAGAATCTCGGGACCATCCTCGGTCACGGCGATGGTGTGCTCCGCATGCGCCGATATGTTGTTGTCCGCCGTCACGACGGTCCATTTATCCTCGAGTGTCCGGGTTTCCGGACCGCCCAGGTTCAACATCGGCTCGATCGCGAAGCAGTACCCGACTCGGATCTTCTCACGCGTACCCTGGCGACCGTAGTTGGGGATTTGGGGAGCTTCGTGCATGGAACGGCCGATACCGTGGCCGGTGTAATCGCGAACGATCCCGTATCCATACTTTTCGGCGTGCTCCTGCACCGCCCAACCGATATCGCCGACACGCTTGTTTGGCCAGCATTGTTCGATGCCGGCAGCAAGACATTCGTTCGTCACTTGAATTAGCTGAGCCGCTTCGTCGCTGATCTTCCCGACCGGCACCGTCGTGGCGGTGTCACCGACAAACCCATTCAGGGTGCACGCCATGTCGAGCGAAACGATATCGCCTTCCTGTAGGGGTTTGTCCGTCGAAAAACCGTGGACGATCGCCTCGTTCGGGGAAGCACAAATCGCGAATGGAAACGGCACCATCCCGCGCGGCTTGTAACCGATGAAGGTGGGGATCGAGCCCGCATCCCGCATCATTTTTTCCGCAACGGCATTCAGCTCAAGTGTCGTAACACCCGGACCAACCATTCCACGCAAAGCCTCCCGCACCTCGGCAATCAGTTCTCCGACGGCCCGCATCTTTTCGAGGTCTTTTTGTGATTTCGCTATGATCATCCGTTTCCCGAAGACGATTGCACTCGTCCTGCTAACAATTCCACCAATTATCGAGCCACCGACCATTCCTACGCGATCAAATTTTCGAGCTCCGCATAGATCTGTTCCACGTCACGGGTCCCGTCTACCTTGTTCAACCGGCGCGTGCCCTCATAGTAATCGAGTAGAGGCTTCGTCAATTCGTCGTATGTCTGAAGCCGGGTCGACACACTTGTCTCGTTGTCGTCAGCCCGGTGGACGAGGTCGGTTTCCGGGTGAAAGTCACAGACACCCACATTCTTCGGCGGCTTAGAGAAGATGTTATAGATCTCGCCACAGACCGGACACGATCGTCGACCGGTCAGACGCCGGACCAACTCTTCACGCGGGACGTCGACCTCGATGGCTCCGATTTCAAATCCTTGTTCTCTCGCCAATTCCTCCAGCTGCGCGGCCTGAACAGCGGTCCTTGGGTACCCGTCAAGTACATAGCCTCCTCGGCAATCATCCCGAGACGTACGGTTTTGAACGATCCTGTATGTGACGTCGTCGGAGACCAGTTTCCCTGACGCCATGATTTCCTGAACTTCGCGAGCTAGCGGCGTATCGAGAGTTTTCATCTCTCGGAACATGTCTCCGGTCGAGATCTGGGGGATACCGAGTCTCTCTTGCAAAAGTCGAGCTTGGGTTCCCTTACCCGCACCCGGAGCTCCGATCAATACGATTATCTTTGCCATAAAAGACAATTACGAATTACGATTTAACAATTACGGTTAAATTCGTAATTCGTAATTTTCAATTCGAAATTGCCCTAGGCCCGCCGCCCACGTAACCGCGAACCGGCTCCAAGAAATCCCTCGTAATTCCTCATCACCAGCTGAGCTTCTATCTGCGAGACGGTGTCCATCGCCACACCGACAAGGATCAGCAACGAGGTTCCGCCAAAGTAGAACTGGTAACCCAGACCCGTCGGGATCCAGCTCAGGCCCGGTGTCGCCGTAAAGAACGCGTCGAGGCGGTCGCCGATGAACGGCAGCCTCGCGACACGAAATCCACTCAGCAGGATCTGAGGCACAAACGCCACGAACGCGAGATAAAGCGCACCGACCGTGGTCAGCCGTGTCAATATCCCGTTGAGATATTCCGCAGTTGGAGCACCTGGCCTGATTCCCGCAATGAACCCGCCGTGCTTACGCAAATTGTCCGCGACCTCGTCGGTGTTGAAGACGATCGTTATGTAGAAAAATGTAAACAAAACGATCAGCGACAAAAAGACTAGCTCGTAATACGGATCGCCGCCGTGAAATTGCTGGAAGAAGGTGTGGATCCGCGACCAAGTCGACGTTGTGTCGCCTTGTGCGGGCGGAAACGCAGAGAACAGGGTCTGCGGCATCGCCAGCACGGACGACGCAAAGATCACGGGTATAACGCCACCCATATTGATCTTCAGCGGAAGGCTGGTCTCTTGTCCGCGGAAAGTTTGAGTTCCCACTCGACGACTCGCGTACGTGATCGCGATATTCCTTCGAGCCGATTCGACGTAAACGATGAGCGCGATCAGGGCGATCAGGACGACAACCAGGAAGATCACGCCGAGCGTCTGCATCGCGTCACCGGCCCGCACCCGGTCGCTAACCTGGAGCACCGCCCTCGGCAAACCGATGACGATACCTGCAAAGATGAGAAGCGAAATACCATTGCCGACGCCGCGCTCGGTGATCTGCTCGCCGAGCCACATCACAAAGATTGTCCCGGTCGTCAGCGTGATCACGATCATCAGGCTGGCCGCCCAGCTGTCCTGGATGATCCCGTTTCGCTGGAGCCACGTCGCGACGAAAAATGTCTGGACCGAGCAAAGAACGACGGTCAGATACCGCGTCCACTGATTCATTTTCTGCCGTCCGACTTCACCTTCTTCCTGGATCTTTTTCATCGCCGGTGAAAGGACCGGCATGAGCTGCATGATGATCGAGGCGGTAATGTACGGCGTAACGCCGAGGGCGAAGACGGAGATGGTACGGAAGTTACCTCCCGAAAACAGGTCGAGGACGCCGAGCAACGTTCCCGCAACCTCACCCCAAACTTGTTCGAGACGCGCCTTGTTGATTCCCGGCGCGGTTACGTGCGCTCCGAGACGATAAACCGCGAGCAGGCCAAGCGTGAACAGAATACGCGTCCGCAGTTCGGGAACCTTGAACATGTTCTGAACCGCGTTGAGAAACTTCTCCATATTATTGTTGGTCGTCCGTCGATCGTTGTTCGTCGCTAAAAATAGAAAGTGGCCGCACCAAACAACAAAGCGCGAGCCACTACCAACGAGCTAAGCAGCCGCGGCCGCTACCTTTTTGATCTCAGTAACGGAACCGCCGGCTTTCTCGATCTTATCCTTAGCGGTCTTGGTGAACCGATGAGCAGAGATGTTCAATGCCTTGGATACGTCTCCCGTACCGAGGATGACAAGGTCGTGCTTCGCCTTCTTGATCAACCCGCGCTCGTGAAGAATCTCCGGAGTTATATCGTCGCCGGCGGCGAAGTTCGATTCGATCTTCGCGAGGCTGATCTCGATCCACTGCTTCTTGAAGATGTTCGTGAAACCGCGCTTCGGCAGACGACGCTGGAGCGGCATCTGGCCGCCTTCAAAACCCGGACGGCTGCTGTAACCGGAACGCGACTTCTGTCCTTTATGCCCACGGCCCGAAGTCTTGCCAAGTCCCGAACCAGGACCACGGCCGACACGTTTCTTTTTGTGCGTCGAGCCTTTGGCCGGCTTCAAATTATTTAACGATAATGCCATTATCTTGTCCTTTGTCCTCTGCCCTTTGTCATTCGGCCTCGGTCCTCGCCATTTAAGAACGAAGGACAAACGACCAATGACAAGGGACTAGTCTACGATCCTCAAAAGGTGCGGAACTTTCGCAACGATCCCACGCGTTGCTGCCGAATCGGGACGCGATACCGTCTGATTAAGCTTCGTTATGCCGAGGCTCCGGACGATCTCTTTCTGCTTTTTCGCGTAGCCTATCGAGCTCCGATAATACTGGATCGTGATACTTCCGCCGTCTTTGTTTTCTACTTTCTTTGCCATCTCTTTATTTTCGATTCTCGAATTGCGATTTTCGATCTCGCAAAGGCAGTCTACCGGAGACGCGATCGCAAATCGAAAATCGGAAATCGCAAATTAAACGAGTTCCTCAACCTGCTTGCCACGCAATCTTGCAACTTCCAGCGGATCCTTCATTCTCGTGAGCCCGTTAAAGGTGGCGCGGACGACGTTGTGATTGTTCGTCGATCCTAGGATCTTGGTTCGGACGTTGTGCACGCCGAGCGACTGAAGTACGGCACGCACGGCGCCCCCGGCGATAACACCGGTTCCTTCTGCAGCCGGCTTGAGCAGAACGCGCCCGGCACCGTATTCACCGATCATCTCATGCGGGAGCGTCCCGTCGATCAGAGGTACGTGGATAAGATTATTCTTCGCCGCTTCCACCGCTTTCTTGATCGCGTTCGGAACCTCCTTCGCCTTGCCGGTACCGAAGCCGACATGTCCGGATTCGTCGCCGATTACGACGAGCGCCGCGAAGGACATATTCTTACCGCCCTTTACAACCTTCGTTACACGGTTGATCGAGATGAGCTGATCTTTCAGGATCAAGCCATTCGGCGAAATTCTCTGTTTACTCTTAGTTGCCATCGTCTTCCTTTTTTGCCTTGTCGCTCGCTTCGTCCTTATTCAGTCCAGCCTCACGCGTCGCCTCGAGAAGAGCTTTCACGCGACCGTGATAAAGGTAGCCTCCGCGGTCATAAACGACCTTCGAAACGCCGGCCGCACTGGCCCGTTCCGCGATCGTCCTGCCGACCTGCTGCGCCGCCGCGATGTTTCCACCGGTTGTTACGCCGAGGGCCTTTTCCGTCGTCGAGGCTGTCGCCAGTGTCTTGCCGCTGTCGTCATCGATCAACTGCGCGTAGATGTGATTCAAGCTGCGGAACACCGCAAGCCGGGGCCGCTCCGCAGACCCGCGAACTTTCTTGCGGATTCGGCTGTGAACGCCGCGGCGAATATCTGCCTTATTTTTCTGTGCCATATAATATTTGCGATTTTCGATTTGCGAATTTCGATCTTGCCAAACCAATCGCAAATCGAAAATCGTAAATCGAAAATTACTTACCGGTCTTGCCCGGCTTCAATTTGTAATACTTGTCCGAATAACGAATGCCCTTACCTTTATACGCATCCGGCTTTCTCAAACGGTTAAGCTCGGCGGCGACCTGTCCAAGTTTCTGCTTGTCGATGCCGCTGAGGGTGATCGTCAATTGATACTGGTTGATCGTGGTCTTCGTATTCACACGCTCCGTCTTGGCGTCGATGCCGTCCGGGAGTGCGTACTCGATCGGATGCGAGTACCCGAGCGAGAAGAGAATCTTCCGGCCCTGGACGTCTGCCTTGTATCCGACGCCGACGACATCCATTTTCTTTTCGAAGCCTTCGGTTACACCGACCACCGCGCTATTTGCAAGTGCGCGAGCGAGGCCGTGAAAGGCTTTGTAGCTGTCGTCGCTTCGTTCGGCGACGAGTGTCCCGTCTTCCTGTTTGAACGTGACACCGCTCGGCACCGGAGTGTTCAAAGTCCCTTTCGGGCCTTTGACCTCGATCTGTGAATCGCCGATCGTCACTGTGACGCCGCTCGGGATCGTAATCGGTTTTTTTCCTACTCGTGACATAACTTTAGATTTTCGAATTTCGATTTTCGATTTGCGATTGCCGAAATGCGAGATCGCAAATTGAAGATCGCAAATCGCAAATTAATAAACCTCAGCCAATATCTCTCCGCCGACATTTTCCGCACGGGCTTTCTTTCCACTCATTAGTCCGCGAGAGGTCGAAACGATATTTACACCGTATCCGCCGAGGACCCTGGGTATTTCACCGGCCCCAACGTAGACGCGGCGGCCCGGCCGCGAAACTCGCGACAGGTGGGTGATCGAGGAAGTCCCCTTCGCGTCATAACGGAGGAAGATCCGGATCACATACTTCGGCGCCTCGCCCTTGGTCGTAAAGCTATTGATGTAACCTTCTTCCTTCAGGATTCGCGCCACTTCCAGTTTCAATTTCGAACCGGGGATGTCCACACGCGGATGATTCGCAGCGATCGCGTTGCGAATTCGTGTAAGCAGGTCGGCTATTGGGTCTGTCATTACTGTTCTACTCCGTACTTCAAATGCGGAATGCGGAACGCGGAATGCGGAATTCGTTTCCGCAAAGCTGCTTTGTCCTATTCCGTTTCAAACTCTTCCACTTGCGTGTGTGCAAATCGCGGCGGCTTTCATTCCGCATTCCGCGTTCCGCGTTCCGCATTCAATTTACCAGCTCGATTTCACAACTCCGGGGATCTGCCCCTGAAGTGCGAGGTCGCGAAGCGCTATACGCGAAACGCCAAACTTGCGAAGGTACCCACGGGTTCGGCCTGACTGCGAGCAGCGGTTGCGAACACGGCTCGGGCTCCCGTCGCGGGGCATCTTCTGCAGTTTTATCACCGCCGCATCAACCTCTTCCGGGGTCGACTTCGGATTGTTAATGATCTTCTTTGCAGCCATGCGGCGTTCGCGCCACAGAGCGACGCGCTCTTTACGCATCTCGTTTTTTACTACTTTGCTGATCTTTGCCATTTCTTTCCTTAGTTTCTCGTTTCTAGTTCCTTGTTTCTGGTTCGTGCGGTTTCGGCTTCCGACTAGAAACCAGAAACTTGGAACCAGGAACTTTCAGCGCTACGCCCTAAACGGCATTCCCAACGATTTCAAAAGCGAGCGTGCCTGGTCGTCGGTCTTCGCGGAGGTGATGATCGAGATGTTCATCCCGCGAGTCTTGTCCACCTTGTTGAAATCGATCTCCGGGAAAATCAACTGCTCGCGGATGCCGAGAGTATAATTCCCGCGTCCGTCGAACGCCTTACCGGAAATTCCGCGAAAGTCGCGGACGCGGGGCAGGGCGACGGAGATCAGACGATCGAGAAATTCATACATGCGATCTCCGCGAAGAGTGACCATCGTTCCGATCGCCATTCCCTGACGCAGCTTGAAGGCCGCGATGGATTTCTTCGCTTTTGTGATGACGGGTTTCTGTCCCGTGATCGCTTTTAATTCGTCGGCGGCGACATCGAGGATCTTCGCGTTCGCACTCGCTTCGCCGAGACCCATATTGATGACTACCTTTTCAATTCTGGGGATCGCCATCGGATTCTTGATGTCAAATTCCTTCGCCAGCGAGCCGGCGATCTCATTTCTATACTTGTCTTTTAATCTAGCCATTGTTTGATTCACCTTGTCTGGGACCGGGCCATGCTGCCATTACCAGACTCAAACCTTATTCTTCGGTTTTTTCTTCCTTGTCTTTCTTCGGCTCTTTCTTTCCGAAAACGTTCGCGATCGGGATCACTTTGCCGCTTTTCGCGATGCGGACTTTTTTCCCGTCACGGACTTCGAATTTCACACGCGTCGGTTTGCCGGTATCGGGATCGATCAGGGCAACATTCGAGACATCGACCCAAGCTTCCTGTTCCCTGATCCCGCCTTCTTTATTGAGCTGCGGAACCGGCTTCTGATGCCGTTTGACGATCATCGCGCCTTCGACCTTTACCTTTCCGTTACGGGCATCGACGGCGATGACTTTTCCCCGATACGGGGTTCGCTTGCCGGCGCTGTCGTAACGTGCGAACTCTTTTCCGGCGATGAAGACCACCTGGTCACCGCGTTTGATCTTGCTGCTTACTGTGCCTGTTTTTACAGTTTTCATTTCTCTTAACTCGCATAGGTCCTATAGGTTTTATAGGACGTATGGGACCTATATCACTTCTGGTGCCAAGCTTACGATCTTCATGAAATTCTTTTCACGCAGCTCGCGGGCAACCGGTCCAAAAACGCGCGTACCCACCGGAGTGCCGTCGTCTTTGATAAGGACCGCCGCGTTCTCGTCGAAGCGAATGTAAGTTCCGTCTTTGCGGCGGATCTCCTTTCGCGTGCGCACGATGACCGCGTTATAAACTTTTCCCTTTTTCGCGGTTCCGTCGGGCGACGCTTCTTTTACCGTAACCTTGATCTTGTCGCCAAGTCGGGCGATCTTGCTCGTGGATCCGCCAATCGGCATGATCATCACGACACGCTTCGCTCCCGAATTATCCGCGACCGCCAAAGAGGTCTGCATCTGAATCATATAATTACCTCAAATTGCGATTTTCGATTTTCGATTTGCGATCTCGTTAACACGACAATCGCAAACTGGCCATCGCAAATCGAAAATTACAACTCCGCTTTCTGAATGATCTCGACGACACGCCAGCGTTTTCGAGCTGACATCGGCCTGGTTTCGACGATTCGCACCTTGTCGCCGATCTTCGCTCCCTGTTCGTCGTGCGCCATAAATTTTTTGCGCTTGCGAACATATTTGCGATAGATCGGATGCTTGACCAGCCGGTCGACACGAACGACGACGGTCAACGTCATCTTGTCCGAGGTCACTACGCCGATCTTTTCGGCCCGCTTACCTTTTTTCACCGTCGCGGTAGCCGAGTCCCCGTTCGTTTCCGCAGGGACCGCGGCCGGAGCCGGAGCCTTAGCGCGTTTCTTGGGTGCCTCTTCCGCGGGCGTCTCCTCGGTGGCTTCAGCTTTCACTTCGACCGGTTCGGTTTCTGCAGCCGGAGCTTCGACGGTATTTTCCGTTTCGTCTGTATTATTCTCTGTTGCCATTTCCTTTAGTTAGCCTTTTTCTCGGCTTTCGCTTTCTCGCCCATCAGCGTGTGGACTCGGGCAAGCGTCTTTCTTTCGCGTCGAATATCCTTGACAGTCTCGCCTACGCCGAGAGTCTTCCGAAATTTCAACCGGAAAAGCGATTCTTTCAAAGCGTCCGCTTGCTCGCTGAGCTCCTGCGGGCTCATATCCCGAAGCTGTTCGATCTGTTCCTTTCGCTTCATAAATTAAACTACGCCTCCCTCGAGGTCCGCACGCGACACGAATTTCGTCTTGAGCGGCAGCTTCTGAGCTGCGAGCTGAAAAGCCTCGCGTGCCAACGCTTCGTCGACGCCCTGAATCTCATAAAGGATTCGACCCGGTTTCACCACCGCGACCCAGTGATCCGGAGCCCCTTTACCGGAACCCATACGAGTTTCCGCCGGCTTCTTCGTGATCGGTTTGTCAGGAAACATCCTGATCCAGATCTTGCCGCCGCGTTTGACGTGACGGGTCATCGCGATACGTGCCGCTTCGATCTGACGGTCCGTGATCCAGCCCGCTTCCAGTGTCTTAAGTCCGAAGTCACCAAAGTCCAGGTTCTGCCCGCGAGATGCTTTCCCGCGCATGCGTCCCTTCATGACTCTTCGGTGCTTGACCTTTTTCGGCATCAACATAGATACAATCCCCTAATTTTCGATCTTCGAATTGCGATTTTCGATCTCGTTGTCTCAGCGATCGCAAATCGCAAATCGAAATTCGCAAATAACTATCTTCCTCTGTCGTCCCTTCTCGGGCGGCGAGCTCCGCGCTCGACCTTAACTTCGTTCATAGGATCCGTCGTCGTTCCGCGGGCCATCGACGCATTCGGGTCGAGAATTTCTCCGCGATAGATCCAGACTTTCACACCGATGATCCCAAAAGTTGTGAGTGCTTCCGCAAAACCGTAATCGATGTCGGCCCGCAGCGTGTGCAGCGGCAGACGCCCCTGCAGCGACCATTCGGTACGTGCGATCTCGGCGCCGTTCAGGCGTCCGGCGATCATTACCTTGATCCCCTGTGCCCCGAACCTCTGCGACTCTTCCATCGTCTTCTTCATCGCACGTCGAAAAGCAATACGCTTTTCAAGCTGCTGAGCGATCTTCTCGGCCTGCAGCTGTGCGTTGAGCTCGGGATGGCGGATCTCCTGGATCGAGATAAGGACCTCACGGCCTGTCTTTCGCGAAAGATCTTCGCGAAGCTTTTCGATCTCGGAACCCTTTCGGCCGATGATGATACCCGGACGCGACGTATAGATGATGATCTTCAGACGAGTCGCGGCACGTTCGATGTCGATGTGCGAAACACCTCCGCCGCTGAACCGTCTTTTCAGATCGCGCTTGAGCCTAAGGTCTTCCGCAAGGTGCTTGGCGAAGTCGTGCTTGGCGAACCAATGCGAATGCCAGTCCTTGTTGTACCCGACTCTAAATCCGTATGGATGAACTTTCTGTCCCATAAAATATTTGCGATTTTCGATTTTCGATTTGCGATCGCGTTTTCGAAAATCGAAAATCGCAAATCACAAATCGCAAATTTACTGTCTTTCCAGTTGCTCGTTCGTATCCAGCTGCACTTCGTCAGCCGGCTTGGTTTCGTTCAATGCCTCGGGCGTCTGCGTTTCGACGTTTTTCGCATCCGCGGTCTCAGCCACGTTACCCGCTTCGACAGCTGCCGTCGTTTCAGTCGGCGTCGCTGTTTCGATGATCTCTTCAGCAGCCTTTGCCTTCTTCGGCGCCGCCTTCTTCGCCGGAGCCTTTGCTTTCACTTCTCCGCCCTCGGCCTTCTTTGCGGCGTCCCTCTTCGCTTTCGCGGCGAGGCCTCTAATTTCTTTCTCGGACTTTGCCTGCTCTTCACTCGTCACCTGAATGGTGATGTGACAATAGTGACGCTGTTCGCGGTACGCACGGCCCTGCGGAGCCGGACGGACACGGCGACGATTCTTGGTCGGTCCCATGTCAACGAAACACGTCTTGACCCAGAGCCCGTCCGGATCGATCGCGATGTTCTGCTGCTCGGCAGCGTAGGTCGCGTTCGCGATCGCGGAATTCAAACACTTGGCGATCGGGTCGGCCGCACGTTTATCGGTAAATTTCAGGATCGCCAGCGCTCGCGAAACGTTCTGCCCACGGATCATGTCGATCACGAGCCGTGCCTTTCGCGGGCTGCCTTTCAGATGCTTTGTCTTTGCTATCGCTTCCATCTTGTTATTTTCGATTTGCGATTTTCGATTTGCGATCTCGTTGCGAAACAATCGCAAATCGAAAATCGCAAATCGCAAATTCCACTATTTTCTCTTCGCCATTTTCTCAGCCTTAGTCCCCGGATGTCCCTTGAACGTCCGGGTCGGCGAGAATTCACCCAATTTGTGTCCGACCATGTTCTCGGTCACGAACACCGGGATGTGCCGTTTGCCGTTGTGCACGCCGAACGTCAGGCCGACCATATCCGGCGAGATCGTCGAGCGTCGCGACCATGTCTTGATCGCGGGCGGTTTCTTGCCGCCGTCGGCGATCCGCTGCAGCGTCCTGGCAACGCTAAGATCGATAAAAGGTCCTTTTTTTAATGAACGAGGCATAGTAATTTTCGATTTTAGATTTTCAATTTGCGATCGCCTCGATTCCAAAATCGAAAATCGCAAATCGAAAATCGCAAATTATTTCCTTCTTCTATCCTTCACGATCATGTTCGTCGTGCGTTTGTTGCGACGCGTCTTGTAACCTCGTGTCGGCTGTCCCCACGGGGTTACCGGGTGACGTCCGCCGGAGGTCTTACCCTCACCACCACCGTGCGGGTGATCGACCGGGTTCATCGCTACGCCGCGAACTTTCGGACGCTTGCCCATCCAGCGACTACGGCCGGCTTTACCAAGCGAGACGTTTTCGTGCTCGGTGTTCCCAACCTGTCCAACCGTGGCCATACATACGACCGGAACCCTGCGAACTTCACCCGAGGGCATGCGAAGCTGTGCGTAATCGCCTTCCTTCGCGACGATCTGTGCGAATCCGCCGGCTGATCTAACCATCTGACCGCCCTTTCCGGGCCGCATCTCGATGTTGTGAACTTCGGTGCCGAGCGGAATGTTCTTGATCGGCAGCGCATTTCCCGGAAGAATATCCGCTTCTTCGCCGCTCAAAATCGTCGTGTTCACTTTCAAGCCAACCGGAGCGATGATGTATCGCTTCTCGCCGTCAAGGTACGTGATCAAAGCGATGTGAGCCGAACGGTTCGGATCGTATTCGATTTGCGAAACCTTGCCGGGGATGCCCGCCTTGTCTCGCTTGAAATCGATGATCCGGTAATGCCGCTTATGGCCTCCGCCGCGACGACGAATCGTGATTCGTCCATCGCTGTTACGTCCGGAGATTCTCTTTTTCGGTTCAAGCAACGACTTCTCGGGGGTTGCTCCCGGCGTCAACTCGTCGCGCGTCAGATA
>DATLCA010000278.1:0-3231 GCA_035526605.1 Pyrinomonadaceae bacterium
CTGAAGAAGGCCTGAAAAATGCGATGTCCGTTTTCCCGTCGCCGGTGTAGTCGGCCGGTGCGATCCGGTCCGTCGCGGCCCCGAACTGCAGCGCGAACGTCTGTCCCGTGGAGCTGCGGTTCACCCACCACTCGGATGCTGCCCCGGCGGGCCGGAAGATCCCGATGTCCGTTTCCCCGTCGCCGTCGAAATCGAAAGGAGCTCGCACGGTCGAACCGGTCAGCAGCCGTGCGATCGCTGTCCGGGCGACACCATTCACCTTTTCAAAACTGCCGCCGATCAGGATCGAGCCGTTCGCCTCCGTCGTCACCGCGCTTACCGTGTAGTCGGTGTTGGCGGAAAATGTCTGGTCGACCGTGCCGTTCGATTCAAGCCGCACGAGATTGGCCCGGGCCGTTCCGCCGTAGGTGTCAAAGAAACCGCCGGCAAGAACTTTTCCGTCGCTTGTCCGATGCACCGCGAACACGTTCGCGACTCCCAACAAGCTCGATATCGAACCGGTCTGAAAACTGCCGTCGATCGTGCCTGTGGAATTAAGCCGGGCGACTCCGACCGCGTTTGGGGCGTTGCCGATGAATAAACGTCCGCCAACCAGGATTTTTCCGTCCGGCTGCACCAGCATGGTATATGCGGCACTGACGTTCGTGTCATCGAAAGTCAATGCCGACCGGAAAGTCCGATCGTGCGCGCCGTCGGAATTCAGTCGCACCACACCGGCATGCGGCTCGCTGCCGGTCTGGCTGCTAACGTACGCGAAGGCGAACGGGCCGGCGGCGAGGATTTGCCCGTTAGGCAATACGGCCAGCGACTCGAATCGCGAGCTCGGAAATGAGCCGGTGAACGATCCGTCCAGTGAGCCGTCCGAATTCAGCCTTACGATCCCGGAAGCAGTGAGTGGGCTGGTCGAAGTCGTCTGATACGAGAACACGATCTTTCCATCGGGCTGGATCGCCGCGGCGAGCCCGACCGAGATCTGCGTGATCGCGGCGAGGGTGAAGGTGTCGTCGACACTGCCGTTAGCATTCAAGCGAACCATGGTTTTCGCGCCGCCGCCGTTCACAGATAGTCCGCTACCGATAACCAGTATCTTGCCGTCCGTCTGAAAGACGATCCGAAGTACCGAGGCGGCACCAAGCTGGCCGCTGTCGAATGTCAGGTCCGGAGTTCCATTCGTGTTGAATCGCACGAGGGCCGGTCGCGCTGCGCCGTTCAAACGGTTGAAGAAACCGCCCACGATGATCTTGCCGTCGGGCTGTGTGGCGATGACGCGGACACTCGGGTGTGTGTATGAAGTTACGACGAATCCCGGATCGACAGCGCCGCCGGCGTCGAGCATAGCCAGCGTCGCCCGGCCATCGGCACCCGCGATTCGACTGAAACTCCCGCCGACGTAGTAGCCGCCAGCTATGGGCAAAGCCGCAAAGAGGGAACCGGTTGTCGTGCCCGGCGTGAACGTGTCGTCGAGCGAACCATTCGAATTCAGCACGGCGACACCGCCGCGGATCGCCGCGTTAACCGTCGAAAAGGTGCCCGTGATGAGGACTTTTCCACTCCCGAGAATCCTGACAAAATTGACCAGGCCACTCGCGCCCGTGCCGGGATTGAACGTCTCGTCGAGCGTGCCGTCCGCGTTGAGACGGGCGACGCGGTTTCTGCTGACGAAATTGATGGATGTAAAGAACCCGACCAGCACGATCTTTCCATCGGCCTGAATGTCTAGCTCTGTCGGGTTGCTCGATATCGTCGGGATACTGAACGACGCGTCGATCGTCCCGTCGGTGTTCAGTCTCACGACCGGCCGCCGCACGCCTGGGCCGTCGCCCGGAAATTGCATGAACCCCGCAACGATGATCTTGCCATCAGCCTGAAGCCCGACCGCCTGAACTCCGCTCTGCGGCGGAGCTCCGTTGGGCGTCGGGAATTGAAGCTGAAACGGCGACGTAAATGTTGCATCCGGCGAACCGTCGGCATTCAATCTCGCGATCCCGGTGCTCGACATTCCGCCGAAACCGAAAAACTCACCAGCGACGAGGATTTTCCCATCCGGCTGCAGACGAACGTCACGCGGCGTGGAGCCGTCCGCGCCGGCATTGAACGTCGGGTCCAGCGACCCGTCCGAATTAAGACGGGCGACGCCGATCCGCGATGTGGTCGCGCTGAAAGCGGTGAACGGTCCGGTGATAAGTATCTTTTCATCCGGAAGCACGACAATCCGCAGCACCTGCCCGCGGATCGTCGACTTGAAGCTGCTGTCGATCGAACGGTCCGCATTTAGTCGAAGCATGCAAGCGGTCGCGTGGCCGTTTACGGACCGGAAGCCGCCGCCAACGAGTATCTTGCCATTCGGCTGCTGCTCGATCGCATTCACGAACCCGAAAGCAGTTTCGAATGCGGGTGCGAAACTCAGGTCCAGATCCGCTCCAGCCGGCCGCATCGCGTAAGTCTCCGATGCTCGGCTTAACCGAAGGTCCGCATCCGAGGGGATTCCAACTTCGGGGCCCTGAGAGTTCGTCGGAGGACCGAACGAAAATCGTGCCTGGGCGTTCCCAGCAAGAGTGAACGCAAAAACAAGAGCCAGGCACACAGCGGCCTTAGCGCGAGAGAAATGGGGTAACAACATACTTCTACCTACCGATAAATTTATTCGTAGAATTGAGGAGTAGGAAACAACTCGGGTGAAAGTTGAAACGAAACTTTATCACAGTGTGAGAATTTTGACCTAGCGTTTTTGGGAGGGTTTGGAGGAGGGGAGAAGGGACAAGGGGACAAGTGGAGAAGAGAGAGCCACGAGCCGAAGTATCTCCCCAATTGCCCTTCCTGCTCTTATCAATTGCCTCCGGCTTTAGCCGGAGGGTAGGGATATCCAAAAACCGGCTTAAGCCGAATTAGGAAAAAAGAAATTCCTTAGCGCTTCAGCCAAAAGATATTTGGCTAAAGCCGGACCTTTTTTTTCCGGCCCTCCCCCTAAAACGGGAGGCAATTCATAAGACAAGAGACAGGACAAGGACAAGGACAAAGACAAAGGCCCATTCATTCTGACTGCATCGAATTAAGCCGTATCTGCCAGCTTATTTTCGATCACCGCTCACCAAAAGTTCCCATAAACGCAGGCTTTCGCTGCTGGCATGTACGTTGCAATACAATTCGGCGGCGAGTAATTCGAGCACTGGGAGGAACACGATGTCGGCAATTGTTCTAGGCGGAATTCAAGGTAAGCACCTCGATAGAAAG
>DATLCA010000279.1:0-1048 GCA_035526605.1 Pyrinomonadaceae bacterium
CGCGATCCAGACCTTATTCGTGTTCTGCAAACGATTGAGCTGCTGGATCATCAGCTCGTTCGAATTCGGGATGAAATCCATCCGCGCGATGTAGTTGTTGGTCGGGTCGCCGGGAACGTCGAGCCATTTAGTTTTTCCGCCCGCCGCCGGGATAACTCCGACCTTGACAGCTGAGAGTTTGGTGCCGACCTTTGGATATGGAAGTGGGATTGGCTTCGAGTAAATATCCGATACGTTGTCGATCAGATAAAACGTCCCGATATTTTTCGTATCCGACTGCCAGTACGCGATCGTCTTGCCGTCCGGGCTCCAGCGGAAACCGTCGCGGTCGTCGAGCTCTTCCTCGTACACCCAGTCGAAAGTACCGTTGATGATATTCCCACCGCCGTCAGTTGTGATCTGCGAGACCCGGCCCGTCGCGATGTCTTCTACATAGATATTTTGTTTGCTGACATATCCGACTCGGGTGCCGTCGGGCGAGAATTTCGCAAACATCAACGTGCTCGCGTCGAGCCCTTTGCCAAGTTGCTGAAGCTTGCCGTTCGCGATGTTGAGCACCCAATAGTCTCCCCGTGTGTTATACCTCCAAACCTTTTTCGTATTCGTGAAGATGAGGATTTGAGAATTGTCTTCGGACCATTCGTAGTCGTCAATTCCGAGCGGCTTGGCGACACCAGCAGGCAACAGTTTGTTTGCGGCCACGAGCACCGAACGTCGTCCGGTCTGTGCGTCGTAGCGGACGATCTCTTCACCACCGAGATCTTTGTTCGTCTCCACGGTTGAATATCCTGCGCTGTCTTTCATCCAACGCACCGGGCCGAATCCTCTAGAACGAAACACACCGTTCGAGTAGATGTTCTCGAGTGTAAGTGCGTCGCTCTGCGCGAGAACGGGAATGAAGAGTGCGGAGACGATGCAAAGAAGGATGGTTGTTTTTATGGCTGTTCTGATATTCATGTTTTTGAACCTGCTGGCGACTTTCAGCCGCACTCCGAATACACAAAATTTTTGGTAGTGCTTCAGTTTAAATCTCCCCCGACAAATCGTT
>DATLCA010000280.1:0-2903 GCA_035526605.1 Pyrinomonadaceae bacterium
GGTCGTGCTCGGCGGGATGCTCGTGCTCTGGAGCTTTTACGGGTTTCGTTTTCACGAATCGCCCGGGACGTCGGACGACACATTCAATCGCCCGATGTCGGAAAAGATCAGCGATGTGAATTCACGGTTCTATCGAACCGGCCTTAACGTCATGCTTACCGCGCATTTGTTCCCGAGAGCTTACATTTGGGGACTTACCGATACCATCCGCGCCGGCGTCGAGGGACGGGCGATCCCGGTGCTCGCGTTCGGCCAACAGTACTACGCGAAAGCCCCATTCTATTTCTTTCCCGGGATCGTCGCGGCGAAGCTGCCGATCGGACTTCTGATTTTGAGTATCATCGGCGCCATCCTTTTGATTGCCGGCCGTATGCCTCGCGAATACCTCACGCCGTTCCTTGTCGTCACCGCGTTCTCCGCGATCTTTCTTTTCTTCCTGATTCGCGGATCCAGCTATGCCGGCGTCAGGCATGCACTGCCGCTGTATCCATTCGCGGCATTGCTCGGTGCCTTCGCGATCGCCGCTGCTGTCCGCTCACGCACGTATCTTTTCGGCGGCGTCGCTGCGTTATTAATCCTGGTCGCGATCGTTTCCGCCGTGCCGCAGATGCGCCCATGGGAATATTTCAACGAGCTTGTCGGCGGCGCCGCGAACGGTTATTTATATTTCAACGACGAAGGCGTCGATCTCAGCCAACGGATGGGCGAGGTTGCCGAGTATTACCATCGCGAGCTGGAGCCGAACGGCGAGGTGCCTTATCTCTCTTATTTTTCAAATCCCGCGGATCGAAAGGCCCGCGGGTTCGATTGGGTCGGGAGAGACGAAAAGCGCGACGCTCATTCCTATGACGGCGAAACGATCACGGGCACTTTCATCATCGGCGCGAACGAGCTAGGGCCTAAGATGTGGTGGGACGTCGGTAAGTATCTTCGGGACTTGCAGCCTGTGGCAAGATTCGGGAACATTTTTGTTTTCCGTGGGACATTCACTACACCCAAGGCGGCCTTGTCCCGACGATTGTACAATCAGGCCTTGTTCTATCACATCTACGTGCCGCAACCCGACATTGCGGCGGGCATTGAAAAGCTTTCGAGATCCGTGGAACTGGATCCGACCGCATTCTGTTCGTCGCTGGAACTTGGAAATCAATATTTGAAACTGGGCGATCGCGAGAAAGCTATCCGCGCGTATCGGATTTCTCTCGATCATGCACCGCAGACCGACACCATTTATGATTTGCTGGAAGAGCAGATCAGACGCATCGAGAGCGAGCCGCTCGAAAATATTTCAACGCTCAGAAATCCGGGTATAGAATAAGAAAACTTTTTTTAGCTATTAATTATGACAACAACTCCAGGTGAACAGAGGTCGACCGTCAAGAGCGCCGTCGAGAAACACAAAGAATTTCTTTTTCCAGCGGTCGCGACTTATTACCAGGAACCGATAGCGATCGTGAAAGGCGAAGGCGAACATGTCTGGGATGACGCCGGTAATCAATACCTGGATTGCTTTGGCGGCGTGTTGACCGTGAGTGTCGGCCATGCCGAGCCGCGTGTGAACCAGGCATGGATCGATCAGGTAAACACGATCGCTCACACGTCGACGCTTTACGCGAACGGTCCGCAAGGCGACCTCGCTGAAAAGCTCGCGGAGATCTCACCCGGCAATCTCAAGAAATCATTCTTCACCAACAGCGGAACTGAAGCGGACGACACGGCGATCCTCGCGGCAAAGCTTGCGACGGGGAATCACGAGGTAGTCGTACTGCGTCACAGTTACGCCGGACGCAGCGCGACCGCGTTGTCGTCGATCGGTCATTCAAATTGGAAACCGATCGCGTCGCAGGTTCCGGGATTTGTCCATGCACATGCGCCCTACTGTTATCGCTGCCCGTTCAATGCCACTCCGGAAAATTGCGGACTCGCCTGCGCAAACGATGTCGAGGAATTGATCCGCACGACGACGACCGGTGAGATCGCCGCGTTCATGTCCGAGACGATCCTGGGCGTTGGGGGATTTATCGTCCCGCCGAAAGAATATTTCAAACGCGTTCACGAGATCACGAAAAATCACGGCGGCTTGTTCATCTCCGACGAAGTGCAAACCGCGTGGGGCCGCACCGGCGACAAATGGTTCGGCATCGAGCACTACGGCGTCGAGCCGGACATCATCACTTCGGCGAAGGGGATGGGCAACGGTGTGCCGATCGGTTGGACGATCGCGACGGAAGAAGTCGCGAACGCGTTTCCGGGATTGACGTTTTCGACCTTCGGCGGAAATCCGGTTTCGATGGCCGTCGGGCTGGCGGTGATAAAAGTTATCGAGGAAGATGACCTGCGAACAAACTGTCGCGTGGTCGGTGATTATTTTCACGAACAGCTTCTCGCTCTTCAGCAAAAATATCCGATCATCGGCGAAGTGCGCGGTATGGGAATCATGCAGGCGATCGAGCTGGTAAAAGATCCGAAGACGAAAGAACCGAACCCCGAAGCGGTGCTGAAAATTTTCGAAGAAACAAAACGCCAGGGTGTTTTGATCGGGAAAGGCGGTTTGTACGGGAATGTGATCCGGACTGGGTTGATGTTGAATTCTTCGAAAGATACCGTCGACCAGTTGATCAAAGCGCTCGATGCAGGCCTCGCAATTTGTTGATCCGGACGCCGGCAATCAGTTAGTTTCATTTGGGTTTGAACTTGGCGGATTTCTTCTCGGTGCAGTGCGTGTGTTCCGTGGTTGGGCTTCAACTCACGAACCACGGAATACACAGAAGGCACGGAATGTGAAACGGCTTTAGCCAACCAACGTTTACGATAACAACCTATGCGAAAACAAATCATCTTCACATTTGCGGCCGCGGTTATGATCTGTGCGGCCGTTCCCGCTTTTGCTCAAGGCGGGCTGA
>DATLCA010000281.1:0-17124 GCA_035526605.1 Pyrinomonadaceae bacterium
CTCTTTTCGAAGGCCGGCTGCCGGAAATCGATTTTGGCGGGAGGAGGTTCGACGTGATCCGGTTCAATCACGTCATCGAGCATCTTCAGAATCCCCTCATCGAGCTTGCCCGTTGCCGCGAGCTTTTGAATCCGGGCGGAATCGTTTTCGTGGGCGTGCCGAACCTCGGCGGCGTCAGCCCGAAGATCAAAAACTTCCAAAGCCGGATAGGCCTTAAGAAAAAGCGCTGGCGACACTACGCGGCGACGCATCATCTCTACTTCTTCACACCTTCGACTCTCTTTCTGCTAATCGACAAGGCAGGGTTTTCCGTGAGGCATTGGGAAACGCCGGTCGATAAGAATTACGGAGCATTCGGCGGAGGGATCTATCGGAGGCTGCTCGAAAAAACTCGCGCCGGCAGCATACTCGACGCATATATCACGCCGCGATAGCAGGTTCCGATTCGGTCCGGCCGGCAAGCATTAGATAAGGATACATTACGAACCCGGTGAGGATCCCGGTTCCAAACTTCACTGCGGCGGGCAGGTCTGACGGGGATAGAAAACCTTCAATGAGCCCCGCCACCACCAGGAGACACGCGCACCCGACGACGATCTTGGCGGCTTCCATTCCCTTCTTCTTCAAAGCCTGCGCCCGAGTCAGATCACCCGGGTTTATCATCGCGTAACCGATCATCATCCCCGCACCGCCGCAGAAGCACACGACGGAAAGCTCGATCACCCCATGGCCCACGACGAAGGTCGCGAGGTCGAATCCGAACGGTGGGTTGAGCTTGTAACATGCGGCGAAAACGCTTCCCACGTGTGCGCCGAAAAATGCGATATCGTAAAACGCCCCGACGCCGAGAAGCGACCCCATCGCGAAGGCCCGGATGCTGACGATGATGTTGTTCGACATGATAAAGCTGGCGCCGATCTGGTTCGACTCGTTAAGCGAGAGCCACCATCGCTGGTTGGATTGAATGTTGTCGACGACTCCGGAAAGCCCGACAAAGTGGGTAAAGTCCACGTCCATCCAAGTCGCGGTGAAACCCAGTAACGCGAAGAGGACGAACGTTCCGCACGCGATCGCCATGTACTTCCAATTCGCGCGAAACGTACGCGGGAAATCGCGGCGGAAAAAATTACCGACGATGCTGGCGCCTTCGCCTTCAGCCCGGTAGATCTTTCCGTGTGCGCGGATGACCAGACTGTTCAGATAATTTATAAGCTTCGGATCACGCGTTTCCGCTCGCGCGATCGCGAGGTCGGCCGCGGCACGGCGGTACAATTCACCAAACTCGCGCACCTCGATCCTCGACAAGCCTTTCAGAGATGTCCCGTGGAGCAGTCCCAGTAAGTCTTCGAGCCGCCGCCAATTATCTTTTCGCTCGTTTATGAAACGATTCATTCGCTTTTGGATTTTAGATTTTGGATTTTGGAATGGCAAACGGGGAAGATTTCACGCAGAGCTCGCGGAGTTCGCAGAGGAGGAGAACGGTGAACACTCTTCTACCCTCGCTGCCGATCACGCAGATTTTTCCTCTGCGAACTCCGCGAGCTCTGCGTGAAATCTTCCCCGTTTGTAAATCTGCGACCGCAAACCTAAAATCGAAACTTACCGTGTCTGAAGAAGTAAAGAAATATCACGAAGAGGATGCGATCGGAAAAACTTACGATTTCCGTATCGTGCGCCGGCTCGCCGGGTATTTGAAACCGTATTGGAAGACCGTCGCGGCCGCCTTGGCACTGACGCTACTGACGAACATTCTCGTGAGCACGCAACCGTATTTTACCAAGGTCGCGGTCGACGATTTTATTACCCCGAAAAGAACCGACGGCGTCTGGCTTTTTGCTTTTGCGTTCTTTGGCGTTTTTGTCTTTCGCTTCATCTTTTCCTATACGCAGGAAGTGCTCCTGAATCACGTCGGCCAGCGGGTGATGTTCGATCTGCGGACGCAGATATTCACCAAGCTGCAGCGACAGGAAGTCGCGTATTACGACCGCTATCCGGTCGGGCGCATTATCACCCGCCTGACTTCCGACGTCGACGCCCTCAATGAACTCTTCACTTCCGGCGTGATCGACGTGCTCGGCGACCTCGTCATCATCTTCGCGGTGATCGGAATGATGTTCTGGCTCGACTGGAAGCTCGCTCTCGTTTCGCTAGTGACCGTTCCTTTGTTGTTCGCATGTACGAATTGGTTTCGAAAGCATGCCCGGCGGGGTTTCGATCGAGTGCGAACCCGCAACGCGAGGCTTAACGCTTTTTTGCAGGAATACATCTCGGGCGCCCAGACCGTCCAGTTGATGAATGCGGAAGAAAAAGCGAAAGGTAGGTTTCGGGAGATAAATGATGACTACCGGAATGCGAATATAGAGACGATCTACTACTACTCGGTTTTCTATCCTCTCGTGGACTTCATCGGCACCGTCGGGGTCGCGTTGGTGATCGCCGCGTTCGGGTACGAATACCTGACGGGCATATCCGCCGCGGGCTCGGCGCTCAAGGTGGGACTGCTTGCTTCGTTCATTCAATATTCGCTCCAGCTATTCCAACCGATCCGTGATCTGTCGGACAAGTTCAACGTCATTCAGGCGGCGATCGTCGCTTCGCACAGGATATTTATTTTGCTCGATCTCGACATCGACATCACCAGTCCGGCGGCCCCGAAAAAGACGGGTAAGGCGCGGGGCGAAATAGAATTCCAGAACGTCTGGTTCGCCTACAAGGAAAACGAATGGGTGCTGAAGGACGTTTCGTTCAAGATGAATGTCGGCGAGAGCATCGCCCTCGTCGGTGCGACGGGCTCGGGAAAAACGACCGTCACAAATCTCCTGATGCGTTTCTACGATGTGCAGCAGGGAAAGATACTGCTCGACGGCGTCGATCTTCGCGAATGGGACCTGCACGATCTTCGATCTAATTTCGCAGTCGTGCTGCAGGACGTTTTCCTTTTCAGCGGATCGATCGAAAATAACATTCGACTCGGCCGTAAAGATATTGACGGCGGACGAATCCGCTGGGCGGCGCAAGAAGTGCGCGCTGATGACTTCATTCAGGAGCTGAACGGCAGGTACGAGTTCGAGGTACGCGAGCGCGGGGCGGGCCTGTCCGTCGGACAGAAACAGTTGATCTCTTTCGCCCGCGCCCTTGCCTTTGATCCGACGATTCTCATCCTGGACGAAGCGACGAGCTCCATCGACACGGAAACTGAGCAGCTGATCCAGCGGGCCGTCGACCGGGTGATGAGCGACCGGACCTCGCTGGTCGTAGCACACCGGCTTTCGACCATTCAGAAATGCGACCGGATAATGGTCTTCCATCACGGCGAGCTTCGCGAGGCCGGCACACACAACGAGCTGCTTGCTATGCGCGGCCTATACTGGAGGCTTTATCAATTGCAGTATTCGGAAGAAAAAATCCACGTCTCGGACCACGGATTAATCCCGGCTGATTCCGCGGCCTAAGATCCCGGCGGCCGGGATCCGCGAATTAAGTTCGACGCTAGCCGTTCGCCGCACCTTTTACCTATAATGGGAACCTGATTATGCTCCCGGCCCCCAACGACGAATTCCTAAGCCAGTACGAGGCAAGTATCGACGCGATATTTGCTCGCTGCGCCCAAAACGCGCCGAATTTCGCGGTCACGGCCGAGCGGTTCAAGGCATCGGTGAACAAGACGCTGCTGAAGTTCGCCGCCGCATCGTCGACACCGCCTTCGGTAGAAGAAACTCTCGAGTTCCTTTCCCTTCTTCAAAGCGACGACCTTTTTATGACATTAGCGTGTGCGGATGGGAACGAGCGGGCTTGGTGGGAGTTTGATCAGAATTATCGAGGGTACCTGGAACGTCTGGCCCGGCACCTGGCAAAGACCGACGCAGATGCCCGTGATGTTATCGACTGCGTTTACATCGAGCTTTACGGGACGCGGTTCGTTGATGGCGAGCGCGTCTCCAAATTCGCGGCCTACAGCGGGCGCGGGAGTTTGAAGGGCTGGCTGAGGACGGTCACCTGGCACACTCTTGTGGACATGCATCGCGGCAGCCAGGAGGAGGTCTCGCTCGACGAGATGACCGAAAACGCGGGCGAAGGCGCGGTGCAGGCGAACTTCGCCAACCAGGTTCTATCGGGCGGCGATGGTGGGGCGGTCGAGCAGATCGCACGTGACCGCTACCGGACGGTTACATCTAGGTCCATTGAAGCCGCCTTTTCGTCGCTCGAAGATCACGAGAAGCTTTTGCTTCTTTACTATCATGTCGAGCAGCTAAGGCTTCGCGAGATTGCCTGGCTCGCCCAGAACGAGCAGTCCGGGCTCGGTCGATGGTTCCAGAGAAAGGTCAAGAGCCGGATCGAGAATCCCCAGGGGCGTGTACATGAATCCACCGTTATGAGATGGCTCGATAGAAGCTATGCGAAGGTGTTGCGGATTTTCAAGTCCGAGCTGGAGTCCACGCATAAGCTGAGCAGTGCGGAAGTGCAGATTTGCATGGACCTGGTTACCGAGGATCTTGGCGGGAGGGATCTGTTTCAGAATTTGACGGTCTAAGATTCGGGGCTTGGGCGAGATTTTTTCGCTTTTTAGCCGAAAGTTAGGCAAATTTTTACGTAAAAGCCGTCCTTTGAACTGGAGGCTGGTATCGAAATGGATAACTCGAACAAATTGAGCTCCGACGAATTGAAGATTCAGAGGTTATTGGAAGCCTTTCTTCTTTCACGCAACTCGCTCAAAAGCTCGGCGGCCGAAACCAGCTTTCATATTGACGAGGACTTTTTGACCGCCTTTACGGAGGGGAATCTAAGCGAGCGCGAGTCACTGCCGGTCGTGGAACACCTGACCGGTTGTGGTTTTTGCCGGAACAAGACGGCGGAGCTGGTAAGGCTTGATCTCGCTTTCCGTGCCGACGCGGAGGATGCTCGGACCGCCCCCGCTGCAGAACCGCACAAGATCTCCGAAGTCCTAAGCGGCCTGCTGACGAAAATATTCGGTACCGCCGACGGCGCTGTGTTTGCTCATAATGAGGAGGAAGCGATCGACAAGAACGAGAAGGACCACGGCCATGCTTCTAATCCAGAGGAAATCAAAGAAGACGAGTAGACTGCCGCAAATTCGCAATGAAGGAAGCCCGCGCCGCAGCGCGGGCTTCTTTATATTTAAAAATCGAAACCGGACGGGCGGAATTAACGAATTGAGTTCGTTAACACATTCACGCTGCCGGGAGTTATAATTTGATCATCGAACGAAACGTGACAACTAAAGACTGCACCGTAACTCCTCCCGACTGCCTGACCGACCGGCCTCCCATCTCCGTCGAGAAGGTAGCGGTGGCCAAACTTCCAACCAAGCACGGGGAGTTCATGATTGCCGGCTACCGTTCGCTCACCAGCGACGAAGAATTTGTTGTGCTGTACAAGGGCGAAATGGAAGCGGACATACCGACGCTCGTTCGGATACATTCGCAGTGCCTGACCGGCGACGTCTTTGATTCCATCAAATGCGACTGTGGGCCACAGCTCAACAAAGCAATGGATATGATAGAGGCCGAGGGGCGCGGAGCGATCGTCTACCAGCAGCAGGAAGGGCGGGGCATCGGAATTTTGAACAAAATCCGTGCTTACGCACTGCAGGACGACGGAGCCGACACCGTCGAAGCCAACGAGAAGCTCGGCTTCGCCGTCGATGCCCGCACTTACCAGCAGTGTGCCGAGATCTTGTTTGATCTCGGACTTTGCAAGGTACGCGTTATTTCCAACAATCCCGATAAGCTGCAGGCGCTGGAGAAAGCGGGCCTGCGGATCGTGGAGCGGATCCCGATCGAGATCAAAACATCGCAGCCCGCCGCGCATTACTTAAGGACCAAGAAAGAAAAACTCGGTCATCTGTTGAACTTTTAGTCTCAATTCAGCTTTTCCGTGCGGTATTCATAAATTTGGACATTTCAGACTTTGAGACCCTACGGAAAATGGGCTCAAGTGTTGAAATAACTCGCTTTAATTCCTACCCGCTGGCAGGCATGGCATTTGCCTAAATCACCCCGGATGTAAACCATAGACCTGGAATCCCTTCCTTGCTCTGTTTGCATAATCTTTAGAAAGGAAATATCTGAAGCATGAAAAAGAATATTAAATTTTTTGCGTTGGCTATTTTCGCAGTGTTCTCTTTGTTTTTCGTTACTGCGACAATTGCCCAAACCAGCACGACTGGTAACGTGGAAGGTACGGTTGCCGACGCCAATGGCGCGGTCGTGCCGAACGCGTCTATCACGTTGAGCGGTCCGAATCTTATTCGGGCACAAACTACTACATCAGACGCTGAAGGAAACTATCGTTTCGCATCGGTGCCTCCCGGCCGTTATACGGTCGAGATCGCCGCAACGGGCGGTTTTGCTGCTTACAAGCAGGAAAACGTCGAGGTGAATCTTTCCCGTGCAACAACGGTAAACATCACGCTCGGAGCCGCGGGAACGGGTGCTGTCGTGGACGTCGTCGCCTCAGCGGAGATCGATCAGTCTACAAACGTCACGGGTTCGAATATCTCGACGGAATTTTTCTCGAATATTCCAACCTCGCGTACGGTTCAAGGCCTTTACACGATCGCTCCGACGGTTGCCCGTTCGGGTCTGCGTGACGCCTCTGGCCGCGATCGCGATCCTTCGGTTGCCGGTTCTTCCGGTCCGGAGAACAGCTACATCCTCGACGGCGTGAACACGACCGACCCCGCATTCGGCGGCGGTGGTGCTAACCTTCCGTTCGAGTTCGTGCAGGAAGTTCAGATCAAGACCGGTGCTTTTGGTGCCGATCAGGGTCTGTCGACCGGCGGCGTGTTCAACGTTATCACCAAGACCGGTGGTAATGAATTTCACGGTGACGTGTTCGCTTACGGACTGCCCAAGAGCTTTGTCCGTGACACCAAAAACTTCCCGCTCACCGGTTTGGCTCCGAATGGCTATTCGGAACTCGATGCCGGAGCTGACATCGGCGGCCCGATCATCAAGGACCGTCTGACGTTCTTTGCGGCGTTCAACCCGCAATACCGCACAAACAACTACTTGACCCAGACCTTCCGTTCGGAAGCTGAGGGCAAGATCAAGACACCGTTCTACTCAGGCAAGCTCTCGTGGTTGGTCAACAACAACAACACCGTGACGCTGTCGACGTTCGGCGATTTCACCAAAGAAGAAGGCCACCTGTTCGCGGGTTCGGGCTTCGGTGCGAATCCTGCCAGCTTCCTTGGTGTTCGCGAGACGGGCGGCCATAACTATTCGGCCCGCTTGAACTCCAACATCATGCAGAACATGATCGGTGAATTTGCGTTCGGTCTGCACTTCCAGCAGAACAACATTATTCCTGACGCAGCGGTTGCTTCGACCGCATTGGTCACCGACAACTTCGCGATTCTTCGTGCAAACGGAACCGTTGCTCCTGTAACGCAGAGCGGCACCCTCGCGGTGAACTGCTCGGGCGTATTCAACCCGGCATGCCCGTTTGGAACCGGTACCACATATAACGGCAACAACACCGGCTTCGTCGATTACGTATTTGCGCCGGGCGGAAGCCTTCAGCGCAACTTCGTTCGCGACGGTTTCGGTCTGTACCAGGACCAGAGCCGTGACCGATGGGAATTGTCGGCTCGTCTCCAGAACATCTGGAACGACCACACAATCAAGTACGGTTTCGAGTTCTACAGAAACAAGTACGACATCAATCAGGTTTCGACGGGTCCGAATAATTCATTCTCGAACCCCGGATTCCCGGTCGTCGTCGCAGGTCCGAACGTTCCGGTTGGAACCAGCAATGGTAGCAACCCGGATAACACGACGGTCAGCGGCTACCGCGTAACGAACAGCTACAGCGTTTGTACGACCCGCGGTACTGTTATCACCTGCCCGAGCGCGACCGCTATCGCAATCCTGCAGGCATCCGCAGCGGCTGGCACACTTCCCGCCGGCTTCACTCTGAACACTGCCGCGACCACGATCACGGCGGCTGAAGCTCTGAACAATCCGTTTCTCGTCCGCACGACCACACGTGTTCGCGACTTCAAACTGATCGCTCAGACCGAGACGGACGTTGAGAGCTTTTACGTTCAGGACGACTGGCGTGTTGCTCGCAACCTGCAGTTCAACCTCGGTGTTCGCTGGGACTATCAGCAGGCACGCGGTAACGGCGGCGTTTCGTATCTGAAACTCAACAACTGGTTCGACAACCTGCAGCCGAGACTTGGTTTCTCCTGGGATCCGAAAGGACAGGGCAAATCGAAGATCTTCGCGAACTACGCACGGTTTGTTGAAACCCCGATTCCGCTCGACGTCAACGTTCGTGCGGGTAGCGATGACACGCAGACAGACAAAAACTTCAACGTTAATCGTCTGAATGCTCCTTTGAATTCGATCGTTGCGGCCGGATTCCCGACCCGTAACCTGGGTGCTGAAGCGACCCCGATCGATGCCGGCCTGAAACCGCAGACGGTTAACGAATGGACGCTCGGCTTCGAGCATCAGTTCGGTAACGACTACACCTTCGGTACCCGCGGTATTTACCGTGCACAGGGTTCGGTTATCGAAGACGGTTCGTTCGACGACGGTGACCACTACTTCCTGTTCAACCCGGGTGAACCGCTTCCTCCGGGACCTGGCGGCGTCAACGGAAACACGGAATACCAGGCATGTAATGACTTCCATCAGTGCTTTGGACGTGCTCGTCGTTTCTACCGCGGCCTGGAGTTCACCTTCAGCAAGCGGTTCTCGAACAACTACTCGTTCCAGACTTCGTATGTGTATTCGAGCCTGACTGGAAACTACGAAGGCCTGTTCCGTAATGACAACGGCCAGTCGGACCCGAACATCACTTCGCTGTTCGATCTGACCAGTCTGTTGGGCAACACCTACGGACGTCTTCCGAACGATCGTCCGCATCAGCTGAAGTTCAACGGTTCGTACCAGACCCCGTTCAAGCTTGTCGTTTCGGGCAACTTCTACATTCAGTCCGGTATCCCGTTCAGCGCTCTGGTTCCCCATCCTGTTTACGGAAACAACGAAGGGTTCCAGGATCCGCGCGGTACGTCGATCATTCCTGACCTCGGAGTCAACTCCGCAGGCGTGACGAGTGCAGTTGGTACCAACCGCACTCCGACGACGTGGAACCTCGACCTCGGTGCATATTTTCCGATCAAGTTCTCGGAAAGCATGCAGCTTCGCTTTACGGCGGACTGGTTCAACGTGACCAACTCGCAGAGAGCGGTGACGCTTGACCAGACGAAATCGATCAACAGCGGTGTTACCGGTGTTGCTCCGGTTTTGAACCCGTTCTTTGGAAGTGGACAGATCTTCCAGTATCCTTCGGCCCTCAGGCTCGGAGCGAAATTCAGCTTCTAAACTACCTTTGGTAATTTAGAAACCTTTATAGTCGGGAGGATTAATTCCTCCCGACTTTTTTAATGGCACGACCTGGTTTTTCTGCTAAAATGTGAAGCACTTCATTAGTCAGAGGAGCTGTAATTATGCGTTCCGCTTCGTTCCGTGCTGCACTTTTCATCTCAGCTTTTTTTGTCATGCTCCCGGGCCTGGATGTCATCGCGCAAAGCCGCACAAACCAGAGCGGCACGGGCGGAATTCATCAGGTGCGGGGCAAGATCTATTTACCCAGCGGCAAGTCCCTCGAGACGCCCGTCGAGGTTGAGCTGCAAGCCACGTTTACATCCTTGAAGGTATTCACCGACCGCGGCGGCAGTTTCATATTCGAGAACCTCGCACCCGGGAGCTACACCGTGATCGTCAGCGCGGGGGACCAGTATGAGACTTCGCGCGAGTACTTCACCATCGACCCCGAGGTGCCGGCACCCCGCGGCGGCGTCGCCTTGATGCAGCCAAGTCCGAAGGTGATCACCGTGCCGGTATATCTCCAGATGAAACGGGGCGTGGTCCTGCGCAACGAAGTGATCAATGCTAAATGGTCGACTATACCGAAGGCGACCCTTGAGCATTTCAAACGCGGCGTCGAGCTCGTTCAGGACAAAAAGACGGCCGAAGCCGAAGCTGAACTGCAAAAGGCGATCGAGCTTTCTCCGAAGTTCGCTCCGGCGCACACGGAGCTCGGGAGGCTTCAGCTGGCCGCCGGCAGGCTTGACGAAGCCGTTGCGTCCTGCAAGTCCGCGATTCGTAATGACGACTCCGATTTCGACGCACACCTCAACCTCGGTATCGCCTATCTCAATCAAAAAAAATACAATGAAGCCGAGCCCGAACTTGTCACCGCGGCTTACCTCAACCGGGCGGCGGTCACCCCACACTACTACCTCGGCGTCGTCTTTGTGATGCGCAACGATCTCGACGTCGCACAAAAGGCGTTCGAGACGGCGAAGGAGCTCGGCGGCAAGAGCCTGCCTGCCATTCATCGATTCCTCGGCCGGATCTACCTTAAAAAAGATATGGAGAAGGAAGGTCTTCAGGAACTCGAAACCTATATCAAACTCGCACCCAAAGCCGGAGACGTCGAAAAGGTTAAGAAGGAAATTTCCGACATAAAAGCAAAGCACGTAAAGAATGCCTTCGTCTGAACGGATCTACCGTGATTCGGTTCACAATATAATCCGTCTCAAAACGGATTCTCCGGAAGGCGAGCTGATCGCGCGGCTAATCGATTCAGCTGAGTTTCAGCGCCTGAGGCGCGTACGGCAGCTGGGCCTCGCGCATTTCGCATATCAGGCCGCAGAGCATTCACGATTCACCCACAGCCTCGGCACGTTCCATCTCGCGACGCGGATACTCGCCAAACTCAAAACAAAATACGAGATCTCGTCAGACGATCAGACGGCCGTGCGCGTCGCGGCCCTGCTTCACGATCTGGGTCACGGTGCGTTCTCGCACGTGCTAGAGTCGATACTCGGATTTCATCATGAGGACTTCACGATCGAAACGGTCCTGAGCGGCGAGACCGAGGTCGGTGCCTTGCTCAGATCTTATTCCAACGACCTCGCCCCGCGTGTCGCGGATATCATCCGCGGAGATTTTCGCCCGATGGCGCTTGCGCAGCTGGTATCGTCTCAACTGGATGTCGACCGGATGGATTACCTGCTTCGCGATTCGCTGATGACCGGGGTCAAATACGGTATTTTCGATCTGGAGTGGATCATTAAATCGATCGAGATCAACGAGCCGGACGACCAGCTTTACGTTTCCGCTCGCGGGCTCTACGCGGTCGAAGATTACCTCCAGGCCCGCTACTACATGTTCCGCCAGGTTTATTTTCACCGGACGTTGCGGGCCGCGGAGATTATCCTGAAAGCCATCCTGCGGCGCGCCCTGCAACTGTTTCAAAGCGGGCAGCCGGTGTGGCATTCGCCGGGGACGGCGTTCGAGAGAATACTGACCGGCGAGAAGCTGGGATTGAAAGAGCACCTCGAGCTCGACGACGCCGATGTCGTCTACTACATAAAGCAATGGCAGAAATCCAGCGATAAGATCCTCGCGGATCTTTCCCGGAGATTTCTCAACCGACGCTTGTTCAAGGCTTTCGATCTCGACATGCCGGAAGAAAAACGAACTGGATTTGTAGAGCAGGCTCGGGCCGTCATCGAGTCATCGGGCTTCGATCCCGATTACTATTTCGTCGAGGACAAGCCCGGCGACATTCCGCATTATTTTTATACGAGCGACCGGTCGAAACCGAAGAACCTGATCTATGTCGAGGATGGATTCTCGCAGCCTCGAATACGCGAGATCTCGGAGGTCAGCAGCGCGGTCCGCGGTCTGCAGGCCGAGTACAGCATTCACCGCATCTGCTTTCCGGCCGAACTGAAAGACGACGTCGCGCGGTTATATCACGGATGAGGAGGGTCGCATCGCTGGAGGCGGACACGCCTTTGCCCAGGCGCAATTTGCTGCGATACAATTTCAGGAAAGTAGGTCATCGTTTTGGTTTTATTTAAGAGCGGAACATCGTAGTTTCTTGTCCGTGCGTTCTGTGAATTCCGTCGTTAGTTTTTTAAACCCGAAACCCACGGAATACACAGAATGCACGGAAGCTTTCGGAAGCAACCGATCATCGACAATACCCGAAGAAGCAACCGCTCCGTCCCCACGCTTAGAATGAAATACATCCGCGCGACAATCCGAACCGTTTTTTTTATAGTCGCGACCCTTAGCCTCTACGGAATCTGGTTCGTACTTCATTTCTTTATCCCGAACAAAACCTACTGGCGGCAGCTCGCATTTGGGTGGTGGACGAAGGCCTTTGCGTGGATCGCGTGCATGGAGATCGAAGTTATCGGATCTCCTCCAAAGCCGCCGTTTTTTCTCGTGACGAATCATGTCAGCTATGTCGACATCGCGGCACTCAGGGCAACGGTCGAGGGCGTGTTCGTCGCGAAGGTCGAGGTAAGGGACTGGTTTCTCGCCGGCCGCATCGTCCGTGACATGGGCGTAATTTTTATAGATCGCCGGAACCGCCGCGACATTCCGCGGGCGGGTGAGGAGATCATTCAAAAGCTTACCGAGGGTGAGGGTGTGATCGTTTTTCCCGAAGGCACGAGCACGAAAGGCGAAGAGGTACTTCCCTTCAATTCGTCGTTCCTGGAGTTCGCTTCCAGGACGGACCTGCCCGTCTCGTACGCGTCGCTCAGCTATCGAACACCCGAGGGCGAGCCGCCGGCGAGCAACGTCGTTTGCTGGTGGGAAGACATCTCTTTTATGGAGCATCTGTTCCGCCTATTTACCGTGAAGCGATTTACCGCCATCCTCGACTTCGGTGACGAAACGGTGGTGAACCCCGACCGCAAACAGCTCGCATCTGAACTCCGCCAGCGCGTGCAGGAAAAATTCATTCCGATAATTTAGAGGTCACCCGGTAAAAGGGTTCAAGGCCCTAACTTTTAGTTTATTGCCTACACAGCCGCCGTTTAGAATCAAGATCGAGATCAGGTTTCTCAAACGCTTCCCCGCGAACGAACTTTGCGTTTTTGCGTGAACAACGATCAAGACAATCTCACCGCTCGTTTTCACGCAACGACGCGAAGCCGCAAAGAGGCCTGAAACGAAAGCGCCTGCTTTTCTCCCCTATTTCTATTGTGTTCAGCCCTCAAATAATCCTAAACTCTAAGAAACATCAAAACCGTAATATTCCGGAAGTTTTCAAGGAGTACATTTAATGCACAAGACCTTTTTTCAATTCGTAGCGACCACGCTCGTCCTGGTTTCGCTCTGGTCGTCGATGCTTGCCCAAAGTAAGGGATTCGACACGGCGCGGGTGGACAAGTCTGCCGACGCATGTAACGACTTTTTCCAGTACGCAAACGGCACGTGGCTGCGGACAACCGAGATTCCGGCATCCGAGTCGCGCTGGGGCACTTTCAATATTCTCGCTGACAATAACAACGCCATGCTGCGAGGCATCCTGGAGACGTCTGCAAAATCCAAAGCCGCAAAAGGCAGCGACGCTCAGTTGATCGGTGACTTTTATGCGTCGTGTATGGACGAGGCGGCGATCAACAAGGCCGGCGTCAAACCCGTCAGGCCGTTCCTCCGCGACATCGACAAGATCCAGACCGTCGCGGAGCTCGAGAAAGAGATCGCGGCCTTGCACGACGCCGGGCTTCCGGCGGTCTTTGGTTTCGGGGCCGGTCCCGATCTTAAGAACTCCAACAACGTCATCGCGAATGCCGGCCAGGGCGGCCTCACGCTCCCGAATCGCGATTACTACACAGCCGACGACGCAAAATCCGTGGAGACCCGCGCGAAGTTCGTCGAGTACATGACGAATATGTTTAAGCTGCTCGGCGAAGCTCCGGACGCTGCCGCCGGCCATGCGAAGACCGTGCTCGACATGCAGACGCGTCTCGCCACGGCCTCCCTCACTCCGGTCGAGCGCCGCAATCCGGACAACAACTACAACAAGATCTCGTTGAGCGAGGCACAGGCGCTGACTCCCAATTTCTCCTGGGCCGACTACGTGGCGGAACGATCGGTTCCCGCATTCACGGAGATCAACGTCGCACCCCCGAAATTCTTTACGGAAATGAATTCCATGCTGAAGGACGTTCCGCTCGAGAGCTGGAAAACGTATCTTCGCTGGATGGTCATCAACTCAGCGGCGCCTGCCCTTTCGAAACCTTTCGTCGATGAGAATTTTAATTTCTTCGGAAAGTATCTTCGCGGGCAAAAGGAACAGCAGCCGCGGTGGAAGACGTGCGTGCAGGCCGCGGACAACAATCTCGGCGAAGCGCTAGGCATGGAGTTCTCCAAGACCGCGTTCACGCCGGCGGCGAAAGCCCGCATGAACGAGCTCATCGACAATCTGATGGCGGCGCTGAAGGACCGAATCAGCGGGCTCGAATGGATGAGTCCGGAAACGAAATTACAAGCGCAGGCGAAGCTCGCGACCTTTAAAAGAAAGATCGGCTACCCGGACGTGCTACGCGGCTTCAAAGGACTGGCCATCGATCGTAAATCATATATCAGCAACAATCTGAGAACGAACGTATTTCAAGTGAGGCGAAATTTTCAGGACCTCGGCAAGCCGCGCGACAAAACGCGTTGGGGATTTTCTCCGCCGACCGTCAACGCTTCCTATTCAAGCGTGAACAACGACATCACGTTTCCGGCCGGTATTCTCCAGCCGCCGTTCTTCAACTTCGACGCGGACGACGCGATCAACTACGGAGCGATCGGCGGAGTGATCGGACACGAGATCACACACGGCTTCGACGACCAGGGCAGCCGCTATGACGCCGAAGGCAATTTGAAAATGTGGTGGTCCGATTCCGACCGGAAGAACTTCGACGAGCGCACGTCGTGCGTCATAAAACAGTTCGACAGCTACGAGGTTCAGCCGGGACTCTACATCAACGGCAAGCTGACACTCGGCGAGAACATCGGAGATTTCGCGGGGCTGACGGTTTCCTACGACGCGTTCATGAGATCGCTCGCGGGGAAACCTCGTCCGGCCAACATCGACAATTTCACTCCGGAGCAGCGCTTCTTCCTCGGCTGGGCGCAAGTCTGGGCCGGCAAGTATACTCCGGAAGCGGAACGTTCACAGGTCAAGGGCGATCCGCATTCGCTCCCCCGCTGGCGCGTGAACGGCCCGCTCTCGAACATGCCGCAATTCGCAAAAGCATTCGGCTGCAAAGCCGGCCAGGGCATGGTCAGAGAAAACGCTTGTCAGATTTGGTAAGAAATTACTGGAGCAGAAACTTGAAGGCTGTCGCTTGCGGCAGCCTTTTTTTGTGTCGGATGTGTTGAGCGGACCTCGCACATCTCTTTCATTGCGCAATGAAAGAGGCGGAAACTGTTTACACGGACGCAAAATTGGGGGTTATGTTCGTGGCGGTTCGTGAGTTTCGTGATTCCGCTTTACTTAAAAACGGAACCACGAAACACACCAATTACCCCGAACGAAAACAACGAGAAAAGACTTTCTCCTTAAAAAGGAGGAATCTTTCTTGTATCCCATGCGTCGACGAGTGGGTAGTTTTTTCTTGTACCTACCTCGGGCCTTGGGGCAAAGTGGCAGTCTTTTTTGCCGCACGCTTCGCAACGGGTGCTTTTATGGTCGTTTGTTCGTTCGACCTGTTTGCGGGTCCTCTTATGAAACAGAAAGAGCCGGGCGGATGCCCGACTCTTTCTGTCACCAAAGTTCAAAACGCTATCTAGTCGCTCTGTACAAGAGATTTGTAGAAAGCGTCCGCGTTGGGATCCTCGACTAATTGATCGGTGCTGAGTCCCCAATAGATTCGATTCCACGCTGCATCGGAGCTCTGCAGAATGTTCCATTCAAACGTACCGCCGACGTTGCGCCGCGCCACCAGGTCCGTCTTGCCGTCCCCATCAAAGTCGCCGAACAATGCCGTGTCCGTGGTGAGGCCCCAGGTGGTCTGCACATACTGACCGTCCGAACTCCTCAGGTAATGAAACTGGCGCTGGTTGGCGACGATGCGATTCACAGCAATATCCTGCTTACTGTCGCCGTCCATGTCGAACGGAGCGAAGAAGAAGACGCCGTCCGTCACCGAGGAGCCAAATATTTCCCGCCGCATCGCACCGGTTGAGCTATTGCGTATATACCAGACGCGTTGGCCGGCTTCGACACGCACCGCCGTTAGATCGGCCTTCCCGTCGCCGTCATAATCGCCGACGCACGGAAAGTCATTCGTGGTTCCCCAATGCTCGACCTTTGCGAGCCCCGTCGAGCTCTCGATATACCACCAGTCGCCGGTCGAGCGCCGAAACACCGCGACGTCCTCGGTCCCGTCACCGTCGTAATCCGCCATCGCGAGCGTGTCACCCGCGGCCACCGTAAAAGCGCCCCAGAAAACGTTGCGTACCGTATTGGTGCCGCTCTGAAGAATGCTCCACGTCGCCTGGCTGTTGGCGTCGAGTTTAATCAGAAGCATATCGCCCCGACCGTCGCCGTCGAAATCCGCCGAGTTGTTCAGGAAGATGTCACCGGCTCCGGTGCCGAGTGTGTACGTCCGGAACTCGCCGGTGAGGCTGTTGCGTACCCAAAACGTATTGGTCGACTGGCGAAAAGTCGTAGCGTCGGTGCGGCCATCGCCATCACTATCCAAAATCGTATTTGCTTGTTTGATCTGTCCGCGAATCTCCCCGTTCGGAAGATTCACTGAATGAATATTCACGTAGTGGCGATGGGCACGCATGTCAGCGACCTGCGTCGGCGTGACCGCGAAGTTCAACGGGCCGATGGTGCCGCTGGTCGCCGCCGGGACGCCGGTAAAGCCGAACAAGACCGGGGCCGTGACACCCGGACCACCGTTGCCGTGAATGTGCGCGGCGTTGGCCGCCGTTCCCAGCCCGGAGAACGTACAGTTCACCGTGATCTGGGTTTGTGCCGCATTGAGCACGATCGTGCACTTACCTTTTCCGGCTGAAAAATTCGTCGGCACTTCCTGAACGCCGTCCAGAGCCGCGACGAATCGCTGCTGAGCAGAGACTCCAAGCGCGGAAAACAAAAGCACGAAAACCAAACATCTAAAGTTCTTCATCATTTTCTCCTTTTGATAGTCTTCGAGAACACAGTCTCGGGCAGACAGAACAATCTACAAATTCGGGTGGTGCGTGGGCGAAAACAAGATAGCAATGTTTGCTGACTATCGCACAAGACTCCGCGGAAAACAAGGAGTTTCCTGCG
>DATLCA010000282.1:0-13045 GCA_035526605.1 Pyrinomonadaceae bacterium
TTGTATTCAACAACAAACCGCACTCAAAAGAACAGAGTAAATTCTACCTTTATTGGGATTTTGGTCAAGTAAGTAAGGAGGGTGTCGGGTGACCACCCGCGCCCGCCGAGGGGACGGTGAGGTTTAGTTGCTAGCCAGGACTAAGCGCCGACGGCGCTGATTGAAAGCAGATGAACCGGTAAGAGAAAACCGTCCGGCCTCGGCAGGGCCCTGCTTCGTGAGCAGGGGAGTCACCCCGAGGGTCCACGCGGGGGGTGCTCGCTTTTGGAGGAGTCCGCTATCTTGCTTTCGCTGCCGGTCTCGGTTATAAACCTCTGGCGCACTCACGGTTCTTTCTGTCTTACATATTCGAAAAGGAGCCTACAACATGAAACAGACGATATTTCTGGCATTGCTGCTCTCCGGTTTTTGCATTTCGACAGCTGCGCAAGAGAGGACGAACTCCAAAGATCCTGACCAGCTTGGATCGTGCATCAACGTTTCAGCCAAGCTCGCCGGCGTTTTGAATACCGGTCCGATCGTGAACGGCGAGATCATTGTCTGGACCCTCGACGAAGTCAAATTAATGGCCCGCGTCAAAGAGCAAACTGTTAATGGTCGCAGGACGCGCGTTAGAGAAGTCTGGAACGTCGCGGACATAGCCGGCAACCCCGTCGCGTTCGACGAAAGCACTCGGGTACGCCGCCGCGGAGACAAGTCATTTTTTCAGCGGCTGGTTTACACGCGGGGCGTGAATCCGGAAGGATGTTTTGTCGTAGAACAGAAAGAGCAACCATAGATTTTGCGGCTTGCTGCGCTAGATAACATATGGCAAAGAAAGCCAGGACGTTAGAGCCGGCGCCCTCCGCCGGTTTCAATTGGGATCTGTTGCTGAAGGTCGTTGGCGCCTTGGTCGGAGTCGCGGGGGTGGTCTTCGGAATCTATCAATACAACGCACGAAAAGACGAAACAAAAGAGGCTCGCAAGTATCAGCAATATATCAAAGCCACCGGCATCGCAGCCGGATTCGCGCAAGCAACGACGAAACAGGAAGCCTTGGAAAAGCGCCGCCAGTTCTGGGAGGTCTATAACGGCGAACTGAGCATCGTCGAGGACGAGAGAGTTAAGAAGGCGATGATGAACTTCGGCGGGGCGATCCGCGAGTGGGACAAATATAATTCCGGCGACTCGGACTTCTCTGCCCCTTCGATGTTCGAGCTCGAAGAAAAAGACGGCAAGCCGCAAACGTTTGACCAGCTCGCGTACGAACTGAGTCAGGCGTGCCGGCAGTCGTTGGAGGAATGACTTCCCCGCATTCGCCCGAGTTCGCCTTATGATCTCTCCGGCACCTTTCGTGGATGGGCCAAAGAAAAGTGGAAACCACGAAACACACAAAGGACCACTAAGGTAATCCGTAGCCGGCGGCCTCAAATTCAATCAACTCACCTCCTGTCTTAGGAGAGGTAGCACCATCTTTCGCGTGGCGGGGCGTGGCCCTGGTAGCGACCGGCGGGTTCACGAAACGAGGTGCTGCACGCGTGGTGTTTCTATCACCTGAACATCCGCCTCGTGAACGCGTTGGCGAATTTATCCTGGGGATCGTGCTGGACCATTAGTTGTAAGAACTGATCGAAGTGCGTGCCGTGGATGTTTTGCATGTCGGTCTTGGTCAACGTCGCGCAGAACTTTCCGAGGTGGGGACGTGCACCGATATTTTTGATCTCGGTTTCGGCGGCCGCGTAATAGGCGTCGAACCCTCGCGAGTCGTTGCAGATCAGATCGATCCAGGTCGAGCGACGATCGCGTCCGGCTCCAATCAACGTGCGATCGTGGCCGGCAGGCGTGAAACGAACTTCCAACAGTGTGTAAGGCAGATCGCTCGTATACATCGTCTCGAACAGCTTTAGAAAACGATCGCACTCGGTCCAAGTGTCGGCGTACGGAACCGTGAATTCGAGTTCCTGGTGCAGGTGGTAGATCGAGCGGTTGAATGCTTCGTTGCTTTCCATCACGAGATCGGTTCCGCGCTTGAGGCCGTACGCCCAGTTCGACCACGAATCGAGCAAACCCGCATAGGCCATGAAGCCGCCGAACCACGCGGACGTGAGAGCGTCGAACGAGATCGCGATCCACTCACGGAGCGACGCAAAAGCAGAGATCGGCGCGGTCGTGCGGTTCCAGGTACTGACCTGGCACTTGTCCGCGAATGGGAAAAGATAAAGGCTGAGGTGGCAGTTGTCCTGGAGCATCTGGTCGAGATTGGCGCGGACGTACGAGCAGTCCATGAGCTCGAACTTTTGTTCGACATTGAAGCGCGGCACCGCCTGCACAGTCACTTCGATAATGATTCCAACGGCACCGATCCCGCCGATCGCCGCCTTAAAGAGATCATCGGCCGGACCGACCTGATGGACCTGCCCGAGACCGTCGATGATCTTCATCGCCACAACCATGTCGCTGACCCATCCCCAGTCCCTACCCGTACCGTGAACATCCGTCGAGAGAATTCCGGCGATGCTCTGGGCATCGTGGGACGGCATTGCCTTGAACGCGAGCCCATCCGCGAGCAGCGCCTTAACGACGTCGCGTACGCGAGTTCCTCCCCTGAAGCAGACCTGCATGCTTGGAAGATCTTTCCAAACCACGCCGCAATACTTATCGAGCGAGACGAGCGTGTGGTCGGAAACGACTCCGGCATTGAAGGAGTGCCCCGAACCGAAAAAACGGATTGCCGAGGAATTTTGAACAAGGTCGATGATCTCCTGCTCGGTCGTCGGGAGTGCAAAGACCGCAGGATTATATCGAAAATTTCTTGCCCAATTCCGAAAGCGTCCCCCGCTCACACGCCCCTCAAGCCATAACACGCGGCCGAAAGTTACAGCGTTGACGAGGATGTTGAAAGTCGTCGAAAAAGCGCACGATAGATAGCTTAGAAATTTCATGGTTTCACCTCACGACGATCGGTTCCGCTTCGATGAGCGCCGGCGCGTCGCCATCGGCGGGCGTGAAATAATCGTCCTTCGCCTGCCAATTCTTCGGTACGGTTTGGATCTTGATCGGGTAGATGGTCAGCCCGTCCTTATCGATATGCAGTCGAAGAAAGTTTTTATAGTCCTCGATCTTGAGCGCGGAAAAAGTCTCGTTCGAATGTCGCCCGAAAATGTGGAGCGAGATGTAAAGGTAGATTCCCATAATCAGAGAGCCGACAACATACCCGCCCGCTCCGCAAACAAACAGGACCGTGAAGAACCATATGACGTTATAAAGTGTAGACGGGACGGTTAGTTTCAGTTCCCCGCCGATCCATACGCTAAGGGCGTATGCGAGCCACCCGAACACGAACGCCCCAACCAAATTCGCAGTCCCATGCAGTCCGCCGGCCCAACGCTTAAATCGTTTGCTTTCGGAATCCGTGAAGAAGACGAGTGCGGCTAAGAGCAGTCCGACAATAACGATCACCAGCGGTTCGTCTATCATGCGGTCGATCGTGGTCGTTGTCGCCCGGTACCAAAATTCTGTGTCGGACCAAATGAGCGGTTTCCCGGTCACCCGCCCGTGAACCAGCAGCGCGAGCACGAAATAAATGATGGCGGTCAGGGCCCCGAATTTCGGATTGCGAAAAATGAAAGCGAAGTTTTGCCGATCCAGCTTTTTGGACTCTGAGTACTCGGGATATTCGCCGGCCATCAAGAAGCCGTTGTAGTTTTTAGCCGGGCGATGACCACCGGCGGCCGACTGCTTCGTTTCGAACTTGAAGTCATGCGTGGGGTGAAGGAACGCACCGCCGCCTCCAGCCGTTATCTTTTGCACGCCATCCTTATCCTCGAATCTTCGATAGTGATGCAGGTCTCCCGCGATGAAGGCCTTCACTTTGACGCCCCTGGCCCGGAATATGGCATCGAGTTTTTCGATACTCTTTTCCTTCGCGTCGTATTTGTCCGTGACACCTTGGTACTTGATGTACTTCACCCAGTACGGTTCGGGGACGCACAGGATGACCTTGTCACCCGGCTCCATCTTGTCGACTATCGATTCGAAGTACAGAAGCTGCTCGACATCGATGTTGTGCTGCAGCTGCAGGTCGACGCCGAGGAGCCACCAGTTTTGCGGCAACTTGAGTGTGAAGTAGCTGCGGCGCTGGCGGGTACTCCAGCCGCCTAGTTCTGTCTCCCGGTCATGGGCGAACCTTCGATCGTTGAAAATGTGCGAACAGAACAACTGCTTGAAGGCGACCAGGCTGTCGTACCAATCGTGATTTCCCGGCAGTGCGAAGATGTGCGGATGCTGGGCCAGTTCCGATCCCAGAGGTGACGGGCCGGCGGCGGCGGCGGCGGACTTAAATGCCATTCGATACGGCGTCACAAGCTTGTCCTCGTACCGCCCCGCGTTCCCGGTGGGATAGACACCGTCACCGCCGAAAAAAAGAATTTCGCCACGGGGCAGATTATCATCGCCGACCGGGAGGATGGGCTGTGACATGTAATAAGCGACCGCGTACGTCGGGTTGAAGCCGTCCCCCACATCGGCGGCGTAGTCGATCCAGATCTCTTCGCGCTTGCCCTTCGAAGAATCCACATCGAAGTCGTGCGGCGTTCGAACGAGAAATCTCGAATAGTCAAAGAACTTGCCCGGGGTGGGGGCCGAACCGCCGGAGCGCGGATCGGCATATTGCCCCACGGTGGTGGAGATCACGGTACGTTTGGCGGTATCCATCAACTGGCCGGGATCGTACCAGTTCGTCATCTTGGGCTTTTTATAAGTAGGCATAGGCTAGGGTTTGTTTTGGACGAGGTGCGTCCCGGGACAAGAGCTGTTCGACGGGCAAAACAGAGCACTGAATCCCCTCCGGCCGGAAATCTCGCTCATGAAGTAGGGAAGCGTCGCCATGGGTCTGTTTAATCACCGGCGGTTTCCACCGCAGAATCAGCGACTGAAGTTGTTTATGTAACCTTGGATCGTCGAGCTGGTCAGCTACGTTTTATAGGCGCGACTGAAGCTACCATGGTGACGGAATGCAGTCAATGGTTTTGCATTGGAGGCGCGAGTTCTACGGTTTGGAGTTTTGACCCCCCGGTCTTTTAAAACAATTAAGGGCGGCGTCTCCCACTCCGCCGCCCAATTTGGTCACGAGTCCTCACCCCTCGTGACCGGATGTTCACCGGGGAGGTGAACATCTCGATTATGCACACTGTGTACGAAATTGCAACGTTTTGAATTTTGGGCGAATTATTCGGGGAAGGTGGCGAAACTGTTCCACGGGTTGGTGAAATCATCGATCGTCAGGCCGCCGATTATGGCCCGCTTCCCGCCGCGGTCTGATTCCGCAAACACGGTGTATTCGCCCTTCGGGGTTCTCTGGGAGACGCGAACTTCGAGGCTCACGACGCTAAGGTCTTCCCCGTAATCCAGCGCCCGCATTGAACCGGGAATCACTGAAAGATATGAAGAGGAAAAGCTGACAGCCAGTTTTTTAGGATCCAGGTTCTTACCGCCGAGATAGATCACGTACGTGCGGCCGGGCGAAAGCGAGACGGCCACTTCCGAGAGCTGCCCGTTGAATCCGAGATAGTCCAGCTCGAGGTCCCGGGTACCGACCCCCGCCTTGGCACTAACCGTTGCGGTCTCGCCGGCGGTGACGGTTGCGTCACCGATCAACCTCGCCGGAACGACGGTCTTTAAGAGGAAATTGTCCTGCGCGAAGACTCGATACTTCCCTGCACTTAAGCCAGAGAAACGGAAATCCCCGTCCGAAGATTTCGTGCTGCCCTTGACCCTGCCGCTCGAATCTTCGATCCAAATATCGTAGCTTCGCGCCGCTTTCGTGCCCGTCGAAATATTACCCTCGATGCTTCCGCAGCATTCGGCATCGTCAGATTTGGAACCATAAAGCGCACGCACGGCGGCGATGTCGTCCGCGGACAAAGTACGCGAAGTGAAATTCTGCAAACCGAAAACGCCATTCTTGCCGTAGTTCGCGTGCATCGTCGAGCCGAGCACGGACGAATGTGGCAGGCCAAGCAGGTGGCCGATCTCGTGCGTCAGCGTGCTTTCGAGGTCGAATGTACCGATCGTCCCGTCGGTCGAGAATTGAAGATACGGATTGAGGACGATGTCGGCCTCGGTGATCATCCCGCGCTTGTTGTAGAAAACACGCGTCGTGGCGGCCGCGTTCTCCGGATCCTTCGCGAACAGCAATGCATTTTCCGCGGTCCCGGCGACCGTGATAAGACTTACTCCGTCTCCGGCCGGTCCCGCAGGACTGGCGTTCTGTTTATCCGAATTTGTTTCTTGGATCTCAATATTCGCCACGGCGGACCACGCATCAATGCTGCGCTTGATCGCACCCGCGACATCGCTATCACGTTTTATGTTCCAGTTCTCACGAAGGAGCGAGCTGGAAATGGCGACTCGGACAACCCCGGCCTTCCAGCGGAGGTTGGTCACGCCCTCGTCACCCGCTAACGAAACCGAATTCGCGAACGCAGCAGAGGCCGCCGCCAAAAGCAGCGATGCAAATATGGATTTTTTGAATCCCGGCATCGACGTGTCTGTTACTCTTCGGTAAGAAATCCTTCAATGTTCTCGCGGCCGACATTCTCGAGGTCCGCGAAGGCGACGACCAGGAGAAGGGCCACGAGCCCCATGGTCGCGAGTACGTAAAGTATCGCGATCTGCTCAAGGTAAATAAGTGTTCCGATCACGATCCCGACCCCGAGCAGCCACAGCAGGGCGATCATACGACGACTGAGTTTGCTTTGCTTATCCGCCATAAAAAGAAAATCGCCCGGCGAGTGCGGGAACGATCTGTATGATGTATTGAAACAAATTTGGGTGGTTTCGACAAGGAAGTCCGGCGGTCTAGGATGTTGCGGCGGTGTCTGCTGGGACGAGCTCGGCTAGGTGACGTAGCCCGGAGCGTTAGCGGCGATTGATCAATGGAGCCACCTTTATTGAGTCGCCCGCCGCTCGCGACTCGACTTTCTAGACTTTCCCCGACTGCCTAATCGACTATTCGAAGTGGAAGGCCGGCCAGCGTGAGTGTTAGGGGAACTCCTCTATCTATGACCGGGGGGCGGGACCGGGCCGGCTTGCCTTTCTGGGGCACGTCGACGATATCGAAGGCCTTGAGAACCGGATCATCGCCGGTCCCAGCCGTGATCTGCTGAACGTCGGCCTCGATCCGCTTCGTTTCGCGTCCCTCTCGACGGAAGATCGTGATCTTCGAGTTTCCCTCCTTTGCCAAACCGCCCGCCATAGCGATGACCCGGGTCAATGTGAGCTGGTTTCGAAGGGGGATTTGCTGTGGAGAATTTACACCGCCGATAACATAGATCGGCAGAGCCTCCGAGACTGTAACGATGTCGCCGCTCAAAATTTGAGGATTGGCCGCCTGGTCGCCGCGGAGAATATCCGCGATCCGAATGTTGATGGTCTCCGGGCCTCCGGCCTGACTCGCCTTAACAAACTCGCCCTCCGTCGTCTTGCGGGGTTCCGAGCAGTTGAGGTTTGGGGGACGAAAGATCGATATCTCGCCGCTCGAGCGGTCTGTGATGCCGCCCGACAACACCAACAGCTCGTTGAGATTGACCGCGCGTTTGATCTGAAATCTCTTCGGTGAGCGGACCGCTCCGCTCAGAAACGCAACTGCGCGGTTCGACCGGTCCAAGATCCTGACGGCTACCTTCGGATTGTTGAGAAACTTTAATTCTTTTTCGATGGCAGCGGAGAGGTCGGCCTCGGATTGGCACAGACCGTAAACTTGATTGGGGAGACTGTCGAGGCCATCCAGAAATCCCTCGGGCGTGAGGGAGCCCCGCCAGTCGTACTCGAGGCTTCCAACGACATCGACCTCAACGAGATCGCCGAAGTGAACGAGAGCTGCCTGGTCGTTCTGCGCAAGCCCGGGAACGGCGGCGAGAAAAATGCCGAGGAAAATCGAGAGGAGATGCTGCAACGGACTTCGCATGTATTTTCAAATACTACCCTCTCGCTGGCCTCGTCCCAAAGAAATCTTTGTTACCTAGTCGACCTCGCCCTTTTTTTTCTTCTTGCCACGGCCCCCACGCGTGTTCACGGTGCCGGGAACGGCGAAGCCCTTGAACTCCAGATTGCACTTGTCGCAGAGCAAGTGATAGCGAAACAGGATCTTCGACCATATCGGCGTCGGCCGGTAGCCGCGTCGCACACGTGTGCTGTAGCATTTTGGACATCTTTGCGAAATCATTGGGTGGTGTTGAATCGTTGGGTCATGGACTTATCTGACGTTGCTGAATTTTTTCGATCTCCTCGTTTATGTGGTCGACGACCCCACCTTCGGCTTGCGGGTCGTTACGTCGAATAAAAAACAGTGCGTCCTGATAGAGACTCAGCGCACGTTTATGGTTGCCTTTGAATGCCGAACGCTCAGCCCGCTCCAAAAGATCCGAGATCTTTATCGAAGAGACAAGTTCGTGCAAAACCTTTTGCGAGTCGAGCAGCGCCGTTTCGTACGGATACGCGCGCAACGCGAATTCGACCACGCCGAGTGCCGACTGGGCTGACTCCAGTTTATCCGATACCTTGTCGTGCTTACTTGCCTCTTGGGTCAGCGTCCTCGATTCGATCTCGGCCCATTGCAGCAAGTGATAATAATGATAGCGACCCGCAACCTCGGTGCCGCGCCGCAACGCGGCGATTCGCGGCGAGCCGGCCCCGACGTTCGGCATCTCGCGGGTGACCGCGGCGAGATATTCGTCACAGAGCTCGAAGACTTCCCGATGCCCTTCCGCAAAACGGCCGAGAACCTTTGCCGCTTCAGATTTTCGCGAGATCTCGCCGAGTATCGAAGCATTTCGCTCGAGCGTCAGTTTCGCCGGCTCGCGTTCGTGAAGACGCCGGGCGATTCCCTTTACGCTTTGATCGATCCGCCGCTGTGACGCCAGAAACCGGTTCCGAGCTTCACGCAGGATGACCTCCCTTAGTATCACCGCGGCAAAAAGCACGACCGCCGCGCCGACTCCCGCCGGAATCCAGGGCGTTTCTTCCTGACCCTCATTTAGAATGCCCCAGACCAAAAAAAAGAATGCCAGGGCGACGGAGGCCGTCAGGATGTAATAGTTTGAAGCGGGAAGCCAAAACGGCCGCCGCTGTCTTGCAAATTCGCCTTTATAACGTTGCATCGAATCGCAGGAGTTTTTGAAATCGGACAGATTTCGCGATTGGAAATAATACTGAGATCTTTAACATAGATTGTCAATTTGATGTACTCCCTGTTAATCGCGAATCTGCTATAATTCCGGGCGATGAACAAGGTCAAGCGCAAGGCCGAGAAGCGACCGGTCTTCGATTCGATCAGGAAGCCGACCGCCCCGCCCGCAAAGAAGTTCGGCGAGGAAAAGCCGGAGGAGATCGCGAGACCTTCGCTTCGAAAGACGAAGCACAAGAAAAGGCTTGATCCGACAAACCGCGATGCCGATTTTTAGTAGGAAGAACCAAGGCCCGCCGGAAGTGCAGAGGGTGTGGGCCCGGCCCGAAATGCAGGTAACTTTTCGCGCCGAGATCATGCCCGGCCGTTCGCGCGAAGAAAGGACCTATCGGATAAAGAGCGTCCGCCCAAACGGGCGCGTTACGTTATACGATTTCCCCGATGAGCATCGCGAGGGCGAGTTCGAGCGGATAAATTTTTTGCGGGATCGGGTAAAGTAAATTCGGTGTCACCACTCATAGACCTTCCCGACCTCCAGTACGGAGAGCCCATCCAGTCCTAACTCCGAGATCTGACCCACGATCGCCTCCCTAAACATCGGTTTCAGATTGACCACGAAAACCGGGCAAGGCTTATCGCATTTCTCGAGCTCGAGTTTCATCCGCCGAGGGGTCAGGTGGTGAGACACGACCGCCAACTCGTCGAGCTCATCCGGAAAGGCACATTCCAGGAGGATCGCAGAAAGGTTATCAGCGGCGTTCACAAGATTCCAGAACCCGTCAGTTCCGGCTGTGTCTCCGGTCAACGCGATTGTCGTTTCCCGATCGGAGATCACGAAGCCGGAAGACGGAACTTTGTGATTGACCTCGATGGCGCGGATGGTCAAATTCTTCACCGTGAACTCTTCGGCCTGCCCGAACGCTTCATACTTGAGAACCGGCCCGTTCGCGTTCGACAGCTCGGAAAACCTTGGATAGACCGACCAATTAAATATGTCGCGCTCCAGTATTTCGATGACCGGCTGCGTGGCGTGTACGGTGACGGGTTCGGTTAGAGTGGAAAATAGATCGTCAATAAAAAGCGGAAGCCCCGCGACGTGATCGAGATGAGCGTGGGTAAGGACGATGTCCCGGATCTGACGCCGCTGGGTCGCCGTCGCAGCCATCGCAAGACTGCCGGCGTCGATCGCGACCGCATCGTCGATAACAAAACATGTGAGATGCTGCCGGCGCGAAACCTCGCCATCCTCAAAAGTACTTGGCAATAATTGCAGTTTCACTGTCAATCACCTCGCACACGTTTGCGCTCGGCCACCGTCAATCTCGTACGTTGCCCCAGTTATCCACGAAGCCTTTTCCGACGCCAGGTAACAGATAAGCTCTGCCACTTCTTCCGGTTTCCCGGCCCGGCCGATCGGGTGGGTGTTCCCGGCGTTGTCGAGAAACTTTTCGTACGCCTCTTCGCTCATCCCGCCTCGCTTGTGCAGATTGGTTATCACTACCCCCGGATTCACGGCGTTGACGCGGACGCCTTTCGGCGCCAGTTCCAGCGCGGCACATCGCGTCAACTGGTCCGTTGCGGCCTTGGAGACGCAGTACGCGAGGACGTTCGGAAACGCCCGCGTGCCCGTGACGCTGGAGACATTAACGACGTTTCCCTTCGTCGCCGTCAGATGCGGAACACACTTTTGCATCAAGTAGAACATCGACCGCAAGTTCACGTTCATCATCTTGTCCCATTCATCGAGGGTCGTGTCTTCGATGTTGCCGGACTTTATAATTCCCGCGGCGTTGACGAGGACATCGATGCGGCCGAAATTATCAACCGTTTCCGTGACCAGCCTGTCGACCTGCGAAAGTTCCGTGACGTCACCCAACTGGACCCGAATCGATCCGGCAGTCCCCCGGGCCTCCTCTCGCAAAGCGCTAAGATCGCTTTCGCTTCGGCCAAATGCCACAACGTTCCAACCATTCTTTGCAAAAAGCAGTGCCGTAGCACGCCCGATCCCGCTGCTCGCGCCGGTAACCACGGCGACATTATCATTCATATTTTTGCCGAACCAAAAGGAGTTTCAACGGTCGGCGTTAGGATATCAATGATTTTGGAATTCTTTCAAATACTGAAACTTGACGCCGATCAGTGAGATTTTTGCAGAAAAAAAAGCGCCTTCCAAAGGAAGGCGCCGGGACCGTGACGTTTCGCAACCGATTAAAGCTCGCTTGGCTGTGGGCCTGGGTTAAAAAATTTTTCGATCGCGACCTTTGTTTCGTCACGTTTCCTCGCCTGGAGGTCGCTGACCCAACTGGTTACGTTCGAAACAACTTCGCGGGCCGCCGCTCTCTTCGACTTGATAACAGGCGTCTCGGGAGCTGATACTTTGATCTCATCCCGCTTTATGACTTTTATCTTCAATCCTTCCTTCATTATTGCAATCCTCCTTGTTCCTTTCCCTCAATGTATGAATTTGATATGTAAAACTTCTCGGGCGTCCCGATTCTTCTACTGCCTGCCTTTAGAGCAATTAGTATGCCGTCTATAGACGAACAGATTTTGTAATTTTGCGGACGGTTCAGATTGTTTTTCTTTTCCAGATCGTATTCTTTGCATCCTGCAAAGCACGGAGCGAGATTTTGCATTTCGCTATCCCTGCTTAACGACGAATGATTGTCCCGAGTTCTCTGTATTTTCGAAAGGAACCCGTGTTTATCGCGATCCCGATTAAAGAACGCTCTGAAACCCCGGACTTGCGGGCGACGGTATGCTCGTTGCTCGACACAGGGTAGATGACGCTTACAGACTTTTTGATAATCTACCTCGCCTTCGGTGCCCCACTCGCTGTTTACAAATATTTGCAAAACCGGGCAGCGGGGGTTCACCGCAGAGTAGCCCTTTCAATCTTCACATTCTTCTTTTGGGTGCCCGTGGCATTCGAGATCGGCTATCTCTATTTTGCTAACGCGTATTTCAGAGATGCTTTCGTATCACATCGAAATTCGGATGCGTCGGACCGGCTCGTTCGAGTGCTGAGGGAATCGATCACGATCGAACTAATCAAGCTCGGGCGCGGTTCGAACGTTCACGGTACGCGGGAAGTCGTTGACCGCTACACGGGACTGGCGAACGAAGTTCGATATGCGGCCAAGAACGGTGAAGAGCGGAATGAATTGTTTGAAGCGGCCGGTCGGGAGAATTACGATCTCGGGCAGTTGTGTTTGATGAGACGCAACCTCCGCCGACTAGAAAAACATCACATTCAAGCCCGGCGCGATTTTGTGGAATTGGTGGCTCAGGTCTCCCATCGATCCTCGGCGGCGTCCGTCTTCGAAATGAGTGTGGATCTGGCTGGACGGTTGGACGATCACGAAACCGTAGGGCAGCTACGTGCATTAAAGGTGAAAAGGGGTGAAGTATGGAGCTCGGGTCTGCAGGAACATTCTCAAATCGTTACATCGGCTCCGCCGATAGCGATGACCGCCTCGTTGAACAACGACTAAGCGAACTGCTCAGGCTCAACGCCGAGATCGCTGAAGAGAAAGCCTTGTATAGAACAGAAGCCGAGCGTGTAGCCGCTTCGTTAATGACCTTCCCGATCGGCTCCCGGAAAACTTACTCATATTTTGGATGGATGATGGGTACCTTGCCTCCCTTCGCGATGGTCTTCAGGATAATCGGCGAAACAGCGTTGTACAATCGGTTTTCGATTCTCGTGATCACGCTGCTTGCGATGGCTGGGCTAGCGACCGGGATTGTCGGCTACGCGACAGGGCGCTTCATTCCCGCCGCAGTTGGCTACGCATCGAGCTTTAGATTGCCAAATAGGGCGCTCCTCCTTTCGATGTTTGGTCTGGCGTGGGGCGCGGTTTCGGGAGCGATCGGCGGTTT
>DATLCA010000283.1:0-11847 GCA_035526605.1 Pyrinomonadaceae bacterium
TACTCCCAAACGGCCCGCCGTTCACAGCGGCCCGGTTCATGACGATAGTCCAGCTCGCGGTTTTCGAGGCCGTGAATTCGATATCGGGTAAATATCAGCCGTATCTCGGCACCGTCACGGCGCCCCCCGGGGCATCGCCGGAAGCTGCAGCAGTTGTCGCAGCGCACAACGTTCTCGTTAATTACTTCCCGGCTCAGACGACCGCCCTCGATTTACGTAGGGACGCCTCGCTGGCGGCGATACCGGACGGACAGTCGAAGACCGATGGGATGGCAGTCGGAGCGGCTGCCGCGGCCGCAATGATCGCGAATCGAACCGGTGATGGCTCTACTCCTCCTCTGGTCTATGTGCCGACCACCGCCGACCTTTATGAATGGCAGCTCACGCCGGGCTGTGCCGCTGGGGTATTCAAGCATTGGCCGAACCTGAGGCCTTTCGCGATCGAAAGCTCGTCGCAGTTCCGCTCCAAACCGCCTCCAGAGCTCGGGAGCGGGGTCTACGCACAGGATTTCAACGAGCTGCAGACCTACGGAGATTTGAATAGCCCGAACCGCCCACAGGATCGCACCGACGTCGCCAAACTATACGCGGTCGGCCCGGGCCACTGGACGTGGAACTATGCTCTGCTCCAAATCGCAAGCACGCGAAACGACGACATTACGGATACGGCGCGCACGATGGCCGTCATGAACATGGCGATCAACGACGCATACATCTCCGGGTTTGAAAGCAAATATTTCTACCGAACGTGGAGACCTGTGACCGCGATTCCCCGCGGCGGCGAGGACGGCAACAGGCGGACAACGCCGGGACCATTCACTCCCTTGATCTCTACTCCGTGTTTCCCCGGATACCCGTCAAATCACGGCACCGGCAGCGGAGCCGCACGAACCGTTCTCGAGAGGGCCTATGGCAGATTCGGTCATTCGATCGACGTATTTCACCCGCTCGCACCCGGGATCGTTTTCCACTATTCAGATCTGAGAGCGATCACGGATGACGTTTCCGACGCACGCGTATTCGGTGGGATTCATTTCCGCTACGATCAGGTTGCGGGAGAGAAGCAAGGCGAAGGCGTCGCCCGGTATATCAATAACAACAGCCTTCAAAAGCTGGACGAAGAAGAGTGAGCGGCACAATTCACCTTGAGCGATCGCGGATAAGGAAAGAAATTTGATTCCGGCCGCTGTTCGAGTAACCGGTCACCCCACGCCCGCTTCCACCCGGCTTGCGCCGTAGTAGCTCGCGGGGCCGATGCCTTAGCGCATCGGCCCCGCGAGCTACTGTTGTCAGAAAATGTTCTTGATCGGCATTGTATTTTGCGAGTCTTGTTGACGAGCCCATCCACATAAACCGTGACGTGCGCCCATAAACTTCCCGCGGGCCCGGTCGATGTCCAAGCTCGTGCCTATTTCAAATTTCAAATCTAAAATCTTAAATCTGAATCGGACCGTCCGAGGATGAGATTGATTGAAATTCGAACAAGCCGTTGAAGACATCAAGGTCGTCCACCAGACGATACTGAATGAAAAATCGTTGACAATTTCGTCCGCGAAATCGTAAGCTTTTCGGCACCACTTATAAGACAGTTCGTCTGTGACTTTCTCTCCAGCAGTTCACCAAAGGAGGATTTCTCGCATGAAAAGGATCTATATCTCATTGGGCCTGATGGCCATAGCGCTCGCCGTATCGTTGACGATTCTCGGGATGGGCTACATCAGCAAAGCTGAATCAGCCGATTCCCTTAGAACGACTCCGCCTGCCGAATCGACGGCGGCGAAAGGGGAAAGGTTCTGCGGTACCGACCACAGCAAAGCCGTCGTCGACGCTCAGGAGCTGGACCGCGCTGCAAAACTGAAACAAAGATCGGCGAACGGGCGAACACCCGACGCGGCGGGCGGAGTTGTTAATGTCTATTTCCACGTCGTGACTGACGGAACACACGGCGACCTTAGCGACGCGCAGATCGCGTCGCAAATGCGTGTTTTGAATAACGCATTCGGCCCGTGGGGGTGGAGTTTTAATCTCGCCGCGACGGATCGCACGGTCAATGCCGGATGGTTTAATGACTGCTACTCCAACGATCGCCAGATGAAGAACGCGCTGCATCAAGGTAGCGGCGACGACCTCAACATCTACAGCTGCGTACCCGGTCCGTACCTCGGATTCGCGACGTTCCCTTCCAATTACTCGAGCCAGCCTAACGCCGATGGTGTGGTGATTCTTTATTCGAGCTTGCCCCATGGTGGAGAGCCGAATTATGAAGAAGGCGATACTGCGACCCATGAGGTCGGTCACTGGTTTGGCCTGTACCACACATTCCAAAACGGTTGTTCGAAGAACGGGGATTACGTAGGCGACACCCCGTCGGAACAATCGCCCGCTTTTCAGTGCCCGATCGGCCGGGATACCTGCGCAGGATCTCGATACCCGGGCCTCGACCCGGTCGATAACTTTATGGATTACAGCTACGACTCATGCATGTTCCAGTTCACCGCCGGTCAGGACGCACGCATGGACGAGATGTTCACGACTTATAGATTGGGCCAGTAATACCTTTCGAAAAAAAGAAGGCGGACTTGCCGCCTTCTTTTTTGTTTTAAAGACAAAAAATTCCCGCGATAATTGTCTAATGCTTTTTCGTCCGCCGCCGACGAGGGGCCCGCTGCGAATCGAGCTTGATCTTCGTGTATGCGAACATCGGCGTGTAAGCTTGCTGGGACCCGTCGCTCGAACGAACAGTCCAATGGTGCCGTTTTTGGTCCACACTCAGTCCGAAGAAAAGACGCCCCGGTCCCGGTGCGAACGGCCTGAACCGACAGACGATCGGCATCCAGTTCAGCGTGGCCATCGTATCGAGAACGACGCCGTCGGCGAGCTCCGACTCGGCCGAGAGCGCAAGCACGTTTGCCCGCGACATATCTTCGATCTCCCATTCGGCCGTTAGTCGGTTAAAACTCTGATCCGCCTCACACTCTCGCAGATCTACTTCGAGAAGCTTCGCCGCCGGCGCGAGCAATTCCAAATGCTCTTTTACGGCGAGCTTGCCCGTAACATTGAAAGCAAGATTGTTCAGGTAGTTGGTGGTGACCGGGACCCCAAGCGGCGTCTCGGTCTCGCTGATGAGGTGCGCCGGAGCGGCCTTCAGCGCGACCGTTTGCGGAATCAAGACACCGCCGGGTGCGAGGAAACGATCTCGCGCGTCGACCATGGTTGGGATGATGTCTTCCTCGAATGCCTGATTGCCGATCGTCTCGCTCACGATGACGTCGTATTTATGTTTAAGGCCGATGTCGGACGAGTACCCGTTGATGATCTCGATGCGGTCCGCGACACCGTTCTCGGCAGCGTGCGCCATGATCATCGGAATCATCGTTTCGTTCGATTCGATCGCGGTAACACTCTTCGCGCCGAGCTTGGCCGCGGCGATCGCCCACACGCCGCTCCCCGAGCCGATATCCAAAACGCGCTTCTCGCTCGTGACCGTTCGTCGCAGAGCCTCGTAGAAAAGCTTGTTTCGAACTTCGTCGCGAAGCAGGAACTGGTGATAAAGCAAAGCCTGCTGCATGTGCTGATAAAACTGTGCGTCCTTCTCAGCTGCGGCATTCTTTTTCATATTTGACTTGATGGTTTCAAGAGCCGGCGGCTTCGCTGGTCCGCGCAACGAGCGTCGGATAATTTCCGGTCCAGCAGGCGGTGCACGAAGATGAGGAATCGATGCTGATGGCCTCGAGCATCCCGTCCAGTGACAGATAGCCGAGTGAATCGGCGCCGATGTACTCGGCGATCTGGTCGACATCTACTAACTCGATGGCAGAGAATGCGGGTGCGGCAGCCTCAGCTCGCACCACGCCGCCCCTTTGCAGACTAAAACGTGAAGCGATCAGGTCCTCACTCCGCGGCGTGTCCACACCGTAGTAACAGGAGTGGGTCGTGGGGGGACAAGAGATCCGCATGTGCACTTCCTTCGCCCCTGCCTCGCGGACCATCTGGACGATCTTCTTCGACGTAGTCCCGCGGACGATCGAATCATCGACAAGGATCACGCGGCGTCCTTCGATCAGATCCTTGATCGGGTTGAGCTTCAGCCGGACACCGAACGATCGGATCGATTGCGACGGTTCAATAAAAGTACGGCCGACGTAGTGGTTGCGAATGATCGCCTGTCGAAACGGAATTTCCGACTGGCTCGAATAACCTATCGCCGCAGCGACACCCGAATCCGGAACCGGAACGACGATGTCCGCGTCGATCGGATGTTCTACCGCGAGCCGCTTGCCCATCTTGTGACGTGACTCGTTCACCGAACGGCCGAAGATGATCGAATCCGGACGCGAGAAATAAACATGCTCGAAGGTGCAGACGGCGGCCGGCTTAGTTTCGAATGGTTTCTTCGATTGAAGGCCGTTCGCGTCGATCACGACCATCTCGCCGGGCTCGATCTCGCGAACATACTCGGCGTCGATCAGGTCGAACGCGCACGTTTCGCTGGCGACGCACCACGCTCCGTTCAACTTGCCGAGAACGAGCGGCCGAAATCCGCGAGCGTCACGGACAGCGACGAGGGCGGTCGGCGTCAGGAATAAAAGCGAGTAGGCACCCTCGGTTTCCTTCAAAACTTTCTCGATCGCTTCGACCACGTTCGTCGCCCGCGTTCTTGCGATGCTGTGCAGAATGGTCTCTGTGTCGGAGGTCGACGAGAAGATCGCGCCCTCTTTTTCAAGCTCACGGCGACGGGCCTCGGCAAAGGGAAGATTCCCGTTATGGCAGATCGCAATATCCCCGTGCTGGCATGTCACGGAAAACGGCTGGACTTCCTTGATCGTATTTTTCCCGGTCGTCGAATAACGCGTATGGCCGATCGCACTCGCTCCTTTGAGCTTTCGCAGGACGTTTTCACTCAAGACATCGGCGACCAATCCTTGCGATCGAAACTGGTGCAGATCGGTACCGTCGCTCGACACAATGCCGCACGCCTCCTGCCCGCGGTGCTGGAGCGCGAACAAGCCAAGCTGCGTGAGCGTCGATGCCTCGGTGTGACCGAACACTCCGAAGATGCCGCATTCTTCTTTAAATTTGTCGAGCGTGAGATCCATCGGGTGAAGTTAAGAAGGCGGCCCGCTGCGACCGCCCGAATCATATTTTAACCTTGACGACTTTTTACCGCCAGTAAGACTTAGATTTAATTAGGAGGTAAAAGTTTGCGTGCTATTTCGGCGTTGGAGGGCAGGATTTAGCGGTCGCGCCGGACTCTTCGCCGTGCCCGATCCAGGTCCTCCGCAGTATTGATATTGAGGAATAGCTCGCCCGCGCGCTCGAGATGCTCATAATCCTCGAATCGAACGATAAAGGGATCGAGCATCGCGACGATCTCATGGATCGGCGGCGAAACGCGCGGCCGTTCGAGGATTCCTTCCACAATTGGACGGGCCGCTGCGACATTGTAAAAAGCACAAAGCGGTTGAAGCCTTCGATCATTTTGCTCTGGCACGACTGCGCCGAAGCCCGCGACGATCTTCTCCGAAAGCAAACGGATGAGCTCGGGGGAAACGAAGGGATAGTCGCAGGCGAGGACGAAAACCCACGGGGTCTTCGCGTACGCGAGTGCGGCGTGCAGGCCACCGAGCGGGCCGCGGGCTTCATAAAGATCGAAAATGAACGGAACGCCGCTGGTGATCGCCTCGATCGCAAACTGGGTCGAGCTCCCCGCGACCATTGTAAGTTTCGCACCTGGTAATCCACCCGCTACATTCGAGATGGCGTGCTCGATAAGCGTCGCACCCCCGAGCTCGACAAACGCTTTATCCGTTCCAAGCCGAGACGATCGTCCGCCGATCAGAATGAATGCCTCGAGTTTTTCCATGGGTCAGGGGCCAGTCAAACTCCGTGTGTTCAGTTTATTCCGTGGACCTACTCCGCGAAAGACTAACCAAGGAGCAGGCGGAATCCACCGACGAAAATCGAATTCCTCATTTGTCTTGGCTCTTCGAATGGTCGTAGTCAAACCTTCCGACAACTTCGTCGCGGGCCTTGATCGATATCACGATCGACTTCGATGTAGGCGTGTCGCTTCTCACCGCTTTGCTTCCGAGCGGGACGAGTGGATTGGCTTCCGGAAAATACGCAGCCGCACATCCACGCGGGATCGGATACGGAACAACGACGAACCGAGCAGCGTGTCGCTCTTCGTCTTCGAAATGGCTCGTCAAATCGACGACCTGCCCCGCCGCCATCCCGCGTTCCGCGATGTCGTCGGTGTTCAGAAAAATGACGCGTCGATCACCATCGACTCCGCGATATCGATCGTCGAAACCGTAGATGGTGGTATTGAACTGATTGTGCGAGCGGATCGTCGTGAGCAAGAGCCGGCCCGGCTCGAGGGTAATTTCTTCCAACGGGCTGGATGTAAATTGCGCCTTTCCGGTCGGAGTCATGAAGACGCGATCGCGCGGCGGATTATTCAAATAAAATCCGCCCGGCTCGCGCGCCTTTTCGTTGTAATTTGCGCAGCCGTCGATGACTCGCGAGATCGAATCGCGGATGTTGTCGTAATCAGCGGCCATCTCGTCCCAGTCTACGGTGGATCTGGAACCGAGTGTCGCCTTCGCAAGTTCAGCAACGATCCAAGGTTCGCTGCGCAGCTGCTCCGATGCGGGCTCGAAAATTCCCTTCGACATTTGGACATTGAGCATCGTGCTCTCCGTCGTGACAAATTGCTCGCCCCCTTTTTGCCGGTCGATCTCGGAACGCCCGAGGCACGGAAGAATCAGCGCCTGTTCGCCCACGGCGACGGCGGTGCGGTTGAGTTTCGTGATCACTTGGACCGTCAGTCGGCACCGTTTCAGTGCATCAAAAACAACCTCAGTATCCGGCGATGCACTCAGAAAATTTCCACCCATTGCGAAGAAGATCTTCGCGCGTCCTTGGATCATTGCTCCGATGCTCTCGACCGTATTCAAACCATTACGCCTGGGAATTGTGAAATTGAATTCTCTTTCGACCCGCGTGAAGAACTTCTCGTTGACCTGTTCCCAGATTCCCATCGTCCGATCGCCCTGGACGTTGGAGTGGCCGCGGACCGGGCATACACCTGCACCCGGCTTGCCGATCTGCCCGCGTAAGAGATGAAGATTGACTACATCCTGGATTGTCGCGACAGACGTCCTGTGCTGGGTTAGACCCATAGCCCAGCACGTGATGACGCGTTCGGCAGCGATGAACATGTCCGCCGCCTCCGCGATCCGTTCACGCGTCAAACCGCTTTCGGAAAGGATCGTCTCCCAATCCGTAGCATCCAGGCCGGCAATCAGATCGTCGTACCCGACCGTATGCTCAGCGATGAATTCATGATCGAAGATCGTCGCCGGAGCTGCACGTTCGCGCTCGAGCATGACCTTCATCATTCCTTTCAGCACCGCCATATCGCCGCCGATCTTTAACGGTAGATGGAGGTCGGCCAGGTGGGTTGATTTGTTTGCGAGGAGCGCGATCGGAAACTGCAACGGATTCGGGTAATGCTGCGGATTCGGGTTTACGAAATTCAACAGGCCGGCTTCGGGAAGCGGATTGATCGCTATCATCTTCGCACCCGCGCGCTTCGCGTCCTCGAGCGACGACATCATTCGCGGCGCGTTGGTTCCCGGATTCTGGCCGATGACGATAACGAGATCGGTCTCATTAAAATCCGAAAGGCGGACGCTCGCCTTGCCGAGTCCGATCGATTCGTTTAGAGCGACGCCGGAAGATTCGTGACACATGTTCGAACAGTCGGGCAGATTGTTCGTCCCGAACTGGCGGACAAAGAGCTGGTAGAGAAACGCCGCTTCATTCGACGTGCGGCCGGATGTGTAGAAGATCGCTTCGTCAGGAGTGGCGAGTGAGTTCAGCTCAGCGGCGATCAGATCGAAGGCAGCTTGCCAGGAGATCGGCTCGTAATGGGTCGAGCCTTTTCTTAAGACAACCGGCTCGGTGAGACGCCCTTGCGAGTTTAGCCAGTAATCGTCTTTCTCGGAAAGATCACCTATGGAATGCTCCACGAAGAACTCGGCGGTGATTCTTTTCTTCGTCGCCTCATCGGCAAGCGCTTTCGCTCCGCTTTCACAGAACTCCGCGACGGTGCGCTTTTCGTCTGGATCGGGCCACGCACATGATTGACAATCGATGCCGCCTTTTTGGTTGAGCGTGAGCAATGCTCGCGTCCCGCGCACGACGCCCATTTTCCCGAAGGCGTGCTTCATCGACTCCGTAATCGCTTTCATCCCGGCGGCCGTATCGCGAGGCTTAGTTACATGAAGTTTGGGTTTTCCCTTTGGATCTGACATTCGGATTTCTTATTCAGTGCGGTTCTGTACCGATTCCGGTTTCGTGTCTTCGTTTTGTTCGTGTGATTTCGTGTGGGTTCGTGGTTTCAGGTTTTAAGCGCCAGAAGACTGGAACCACGAACCCACACGAAATCACACGAACAAAGCGAAGACACGAAACCGGAATCGGTACAGAACCGCACTGAATAAGAAATCCGAATGTCAGACCCAAAGCGAAAGACCGATCTTCATGTAACCAAACCGCGCGAAACCGCGGCCGGTTTGAAAGCGATCACGGAGTCGATGAAGCACGCCTTCGGGAAAATGGGCGTCGTCCGCGGGACACGAGCGTTGCTCACGCTCAACCAAAAAGGCGGCATCGATTGTCAATCATGTGCGTGGCCCGATCCAGACAAAAAGCGCACCGTCGCGGAGTTCTGCGAAAGCGGAGCGAAAGCGCTCGCCGATGAAGGGACGAAGAAAAGGATTACGGCCGAGTTCTTCGCGCGGCATTCCATAGCTGATCTCTCCGAGAAAGACGATTACTGGCTCAACTCGCAAGGGCGTCTCACCGAGCCGGTCGTCTTAAGAAAGGGCTCGACGCATTACGAGTCGATCTCCTGGCACGCTGCGTTCGATCTGATCGCGGCCGAGTTGAACTCCCTGGCCTCTCCCGACGAAGCGATCTTTTACACATCGGGCCGAACATCGAACGAGGCCGCGTTTCTTTACCAACTCTTTGTTCGGCAATTCGGCACCAACAATTTGCCCGATTGCTCGAACATGTGTCACGAATCTTCGGGCGTCGCGCTCAATGAATCGATCGGACTCGGCAAGGCCAGCGTCCGTCTTTCGGATTTTAATGAAACCGACCTCGTGATCGTCATCGGCCAAAATCCGGGGACGAACGCGCCGCGGATGATGTCGTCACTCGAAGACGCGAAACGCGCGGGTGCGAAGATGATCGCGATCAACCCGCTGCCCGAAGCCGGCCTCCTGAATTTTGTAAATCCCAATCCGCAGCATTATCCGAATCCTCTGCAGTTTCCGGTCGCGTTGTTTGGAAACCGATCGACGCACCTCGCCGACCTGCACCTGCCGCTCAAGATCGGTGGTGATATGGCCGTGCTGAAAGGAATGATGAAGGTAGTGCTGGAGCGGGAGCGAGCGGCGCCCGGTTCGGTCTTCGATCATAACTTCATAGCCGGGCACACCATCGGGTACGACGATCTTGTTGCAAGCCTGGATGCGACAGATTGGGAAACGATTCTTTCAGAGAGCGGTCTGGAGCGTGAACAGATTACCGAAGCGGCCGAGATGTTCATCCGGGCCGAACGCGTGATCACGTGTTGGGCGATGGGGCTTACGCAGCACCGGACCTCGGTAGCCACGATCCAGGACGTCGCCAATCTGCATTTGCTGCGCGGTCAGATCGGAAAACCGGGCGCCGGACTATGTCCGGTCCGCGGGCATTCAAATGTACAGGGCGATCGGACGATGGGAATTTGGGAGAAGGTCAATGAGAAATTTTTTTCGCGGCTCGAAAACGAGTTCAATTTCGCGATTCCAAGACGCGACGGTTTGAATACGGTCGAGAGCATCGAGTCGATGCGGGACGGGCGCGCAAAGATCTTCTTCGCGATGGGCGGAAATTTTCTCAGTGCATCACCCGATACCGACGTCGTCTTCGACGCCCTGAGGCAATGCCGGCTGACCGTCCAGGTGATCACCAAACTCAACCGCACAGCCGTGGCGGTCGGCGAACAGTCTTTGATTCTGCCATGTCTTGGACGGTCCGAGATCGACATGCAGAAAGGCGGCGAGCAATTTGTCACGACCGAGAGCACGATGCTCAATGTTCAGATGTCCAAGGGAATCTTCGAGCCGGCATCCGAGCACCTCAGAAGCGAGCCGTGGATCGTCGCACAGCTCGCAAAGGCGACACTCGGTTCGCGAACGAGCGTCGACTGGGACGCGATGGTTGCCGATTACGATAAGATTCGGGATTCCATCTCGCGCGTCATCGATGGCTGCGACAATTACAACGAAAAGGTGCGGGAGCCCGGCGGATTTTATTTGAACAATCCGCCCCGCGATCGTGTGTTCATGACAACGACCGGCAAGGCGCAATTCAAATCGGCACCGTTAGAAAAGATTACGCTGGAACCCGGCCGGCTTCTCCTGACGACGATTCGTTCGCATAACCAATTCAACACGACCATCTACGGGTTCGATGATCGGTATCGCGGAGTCGATGGCGATCGCCGCGTGCTTTTCATGAACAACGACGACGTCGCGTCGCTCGGCGTAAGCGCGGGACAGGTCGTCGATCTGACGAGCCATTTCGACGACGGGGAACGACACGCCGATCGGTTCGTCGTTGTTCCGTATCCGATCCCGCGTGGATGTGCGGCTGCGTATTTTCCAGAAGCGAATCCGCTGGTGCCGCTCGGCAGTAAAGCGGCGAGAAGCGACACGCCGACATCGAAGTCGATCGTCATTTCTATCAAGCCGCGGAACGAAATCGTCGGCAGGTTTGATTACGATCATTCGAAGAGCCAAGTCCGATAAGAAATTCGATCTCGGATCAGTGCGTTCCGTGTTTTCCGCGGTTCCTTCTTCCCGAAGATTAGCCACGGAATGCACGGAATGCACGGAATACACGGAATTTGACCCGCTCCGGTCCGCATGGAAAACCTCGAAGCATTCATTCTAATCGGTGGACGATCCTCGCGGCTCGGTACGGATAAGGCATTCGTCGAGCTGGGTGGAATGACGCTTGCCGAACGCGCGATCGCGAACGTTCACGGCGGATTGCCAGGTGCAAAACTTACGATGGTCGCCGGGAGCTCGACCCAGTTTGCGATCGAGGCGCTCGCCAGCGACATACCTTTTATTTTCGATCTCTATGAAGCCCGCGGCCCGCTCGGTGGCCTGCACGCGGCGCTCGCGTATGCGAAGACGCCGTGGGTATTCATCCTCGCGTGCGACTACCCTTTCGTTTCGCCGGAACTGATCGATTTGCTCTCAAACAAAATCGCCGCCGACTTCGGTGCGGTCGTGCCAGAGCAAAATGACGGGAGACTTCAGCCGCTTTGCGCTTTTTACAATGTCGCGGTGACTCGACCGTTAGTCGAGGAGATTCTCGAGAGGCCGAGAATCGCGCCCCCCATGCACGAGGTCGTGTCGAAACTGAATCCGCTAGTTGTCCGGTTCGGTGAATATGCGCATCTTGGGCAAGCTGAAGAGTTGTTCGTCAATGTTAATACGATCAGCGATCTGGAACGGGCCCGACAAAAGTCGAATTAGCAATTCTACTTTTCGTCTTAGCGTCTTTGCGTGAACGAAGATTTGTTTTCACGCAAAGACGCAAAGACGCAAAGAAGATAGGAATGAAAAAGCACGCAAACTTTCACGTCCAAATTAAATCTAAGTCTTACTGGCGGTAAAAAGTCGTCAAGGTTAAAATATGATTCGGGCGGTCGCGGCGGGCCGCCTTCTTAACTTCACCCGATGGATCTCACGCTCGACAAGTTCAAAGAAGAAT
>DATLCA010000284.1:0-3621 GCA_035526605.1 Pyrinomonadaceae bacterium
GGTCGTAAAACTGGACGTGATGGCACAAGTGTTGATGGAGGCCGTTTGAACAAAAAAGTTTTGATAGTTGATGACTCGGCGATGTCACGGCGAATGCTCAGCCGCATCCTCGAGAGCGCCGGGCATTCGGTCATACAGGCCGAGGACGGCGCCGGGGGACTGGAGATGTTCTTCCTTGAAAAACCGGATCTCGTATTTCTCGATCTGACCATGAAAGACATGTACGGGCTGGATGTGCTTGGCAAGATCCGGGAGATCGATCCCGGGGCACGGATCATCATCGCGAGTGCGGACATCCAGGATCAGACGCGGGACATGGTCAATGACGCGGGGGCGAATGCTTTCGTGAACAAACCGCTTTCTCCCGAGAAAGTGCTCAGCGCAGTAGAATCGGCTTTCAGCGATATAGCAGCGAAATGATACTTACCGATAAACAAACAGATGCGCTCGGCGAGTTCATCAACATCGCTTTCTCTCGCACGGCATCGTCTCTGTCCGAAATAACCGGCCACCACGTGCTTCTGGACGTTCCTAAAGTGGAGGTTTATCCGATCGCGGAAGTGGCACCGAATCTCGAGCGATTTATGCCCGGCGACGTCGCGTCCATCCATCAACCGTTCGACGGCGCGATCGCGGGTGACGCGTTTCTGATCCTAAACTACGCCGGCGCGGTCAGGCTCGCAGATCTTTTGACGGACGGGAACACGCCGCAGGTCCAGCTCGACGAATCGTCGAGGGAGGTTCTCACCGAGGTGGGGAACATTCTCCTGAACGCCTGCCTCGGCATGTTCGGCAACGTTCTGCGCGTGCGCGTCAATTTCTCAGTCCCGGCGCTGCACCTCGAATCCCTGAAGGACCTGATGGATTCGATACAGCAGGAACACGATACCCTGCAGTACGCGATTATCGTGTATACCTCATTCCGAATTCGGGAAACTGCCGTGACGGGATATTTGGTGCTGGTGTTAAGCATCGTCTCGCTGACACGGCTTGTGGAAGAGATCGAGAAGTGGGAAAAACAGAGCGAGTCCGACATCCACGTTTCCCACTGATACGTGTCCGTGATCACATGCACCCAGGCCTCGAACACGAGAATACTTCTGTTCTATCTTCCGCGATCGCCCGGTGGGTCACGGAGAATTCTACTCAGGGCGCCGTCGCGACGGATGCCGAGTTGAAGGTATCGTTCTGCAACCGCTGGATCGAAAAGGCCACCGGGAAACTTGGGAAGGATATTAAAGGCCAGTCTCTTTTTTCCGTCTTCCCCGAAATTGAAAGTCGCGGGCTCGGCCACTACTACGAGCAGGCGCTGCGGGGCGAAAGCCGAGTGCTTTCGCACAGCTTTCATCATTATCTTTTAGAGGTCGCGGCGCCTTCGACCGACTCCGGAATCGATTTTATGCAGCAGAGCTGCAGGATCGCGCCGCTGGTCGACAATGAAAAAGTAGTCGGCACAATAACGATCATCGAGGACGTGACCGAACGTGTCCTCCGCGAACGCGAGTTGAGGGCGCAGATCGGGGAAAAGGAACTACTCCTACAAAGCGAACTCGCGGCGAGACAGCTTGCGGAAGAAAACAGCCGCGTCAAGGATGAATTTCTCGCGACCGTGTCGCACGAGATCCGGTCGCCGCTCAACGCCATTAAGGGATGGAGCCAGATCCTGCGAAGGAGTGCGGTGGATTCGGAGACATTCAATCATGCCCTCGATACGATCGATCGCAACGTGACTGCACAGTCGGAACTGATCGAGGATCTTCTCGACATCTCCCGCATGGTGACCGGGCAGCTCAAGCTCGAGCTGCAGCCCGTCGATTTGGTTGAGATCCTAAATTCCGCGATCGACAGCATGTCACCGGCTGCATCGGCGAAAGACCTCAAATTGACTCGCACCTTTGGCGCAAAGGCGGCCTTTGTTCTTGCCGATCGGGAGCGGATACAGCAGGTGTTGTGGAACCTGCTATCCAACGCGATCAAATTCACACCCGAGAAGGGACGCGTTGAAGTGACTCTGCTCGAAGATGAGGGATTTGTCCGCGTCGCCGTCTCCGATGACGGAATAGGGATACTGCCCGACTTTGTGCCTTACGTTTTCGATCGCTTCAGGCAGGGTGACGGGGGAAGACGCCGACGGCACGGTGGTTTGGGCCTCGGCCTTTCGATCGTCAAAAATCTCGTCGCGCTGCATGGCGGAACCGTCGCGGTCGAAAGCCTTGGCGAAGGGGCAGGGGCTACTTTTACCTTGAGGCTGCCGCGACTAGCGTTTGACGAGGATGAAGTTGTCGTCGGTGCGATGAGGATGCCGTCGCCGGACACGATTCCGACGGCATCACTCAATTACAAGATCCTCATCGTCGATGACGATGAAGACGCGAGAGAAACACTTCGCATGCTGTTGTCGATCCAGAATGCGAACGTCGTCGCCGCGGGCAGCGCACAAGAAGCCCTCGAAATTTTTGAAGAATTCAGGCCCGACCTTTTGTTAAGCGACATCGGCATGCCGGGAATGGATGGTTACGATCTTATTCGCAGGATAAGATCGCTCCCGCCTGAAAAGGGCGGCGGCGTCCCGGCTATCGCGTTGACGGGATACGTAAGTGTGGAAGAGCAAAGCAGGGTGCGCGAGTTCGGGTTTAACGGCCATCTCTCGAAGCCGCTCGACCATGGCATCCTGATAAAGAGGATCGGCGAGCTTTTGGACTAGACCAAAACCTCAGGTTACATTGTGATAGATCTCGAGCAAAAATCTCCCATCGAACAGTCGCTCATCCGCTGGCTCTACGATTTCGCCACCTTCGGCATCCTCGTTACCGATACCGATCTGCGGATCGTGTACGCCAATTCGTGGTTTACGAAACACCTCGGAGCGGACGCTTCTGCATTTCTGGGTAGCCCTCTCATCGACGCATTCCCGGACATGCGGGCCCGGGCGTTCGAGCGGTTTTACCAGGACGCACTGTCCGGACAAACTCGAGTTCTATCGCAACGCTTTCACGGATACCTTTTCAAAATGCGGCCGGCTACGGGTAGCGGTCCTGCGCAAATGCAGCAAAGCGCTCGCATCTCGCCCCTGCTTTTGGGAAGTACCGTGGTCGGAACGATATCCTTTATCGAAGACGTTTCGGAACGCGTTCGCCACGAGAACGAGCTCCATTTTCAAATCGACGAGCGGAGCCGCCTTTTGGAAAGCGAGATCTCGGCAAGAGAGTTGGCAGAAGAGAATGAACGTCTGAGAGACGCGTCCGAGATGCTGCGGATCGAGGGTGCTCAGCTTCTGGAGCTGGGTCGCGACCGTGACATGCTGATGCACCGGATCATCGCCGGCCAGGAAGAAGAGAGAAAGCGAATTGCACGGAATATTCACGACCACCTCGGCCAGCAACTGACCGCGTTGAGGTATTCTTTGTCGCTGATCAAACCCCAAATGACCGAGGGCACACCGTTATGCGAAAGCGTCCGGCGTGCGCAGGCGATAGCGGAGAACCTCGACCGCGAAGTGGATTATCTTTCTTGGGAGCTGCGTCCGGCTGAGATCGATGACATCGGTCTCGAGGAAGCGTTGAAGACCCTCATCCGTGAATGGACCGCCCATTACGGGATCGAAGTTAAATTTCATAGCGT
>DATLCA010000285.1:0-6023 GCA_035526605.1 Pyrinomonadaceae bacterium
GTTGAATCCGCGAGCAGCGCAAGAACGCCCTCGTCGCCATATTTCTTCAGTGTCTGAAGATCGTATGGCTTGCCGATAACGGGCGTGTCGTCGATCTTGTAGTCGCCCGTATGGATCAAGGTTCCGAGCGGCGTCTTGATCGCGAGCGAAAAGCAGTCGACGAGCGAATGTGAAGCGTGGATAAATCCGATGCTGAAGCTGCCGATGTCGATAACGTCGTTCGCACGGACGCGGTGCAGCAGCACGTCGTCCAGCATTCGAAATTCTTCAAGCCGTTTCTCAGCCAGGGCAAGGGTAAACCTAGAGCCGTAAACAGGTAAATTATATTTCTTCAGGATATACGCGAGGGCTCCGACATGGTCCTCATGACCATGGGTCAGAATGAGTGCAGTCAAGTCGTCGCGATATTCTTCGAGAAAGTCGAAGTTCGGTATTGAGATGTCGACGCCAAACGGCGTCTCTTCAGGGAAGCCCATGCCCGCGTCAACGATGATCATCTCGTCGCCGTACCGGATCCCCATGCAGTTCATTCCGAACTCGCCGATGCCGCCGAGAGGTATTATTTCTATCTTATTCACTTGTTGAAATGATACCACGTAACCGAAACCAAACGTTGGGCGAAACAGATCTACCCGGCGGACGGAGGGGCCGGGTTTGATTCGAGGGAAGCGGCGACTCGGATCCATTCCTCGAGCGAGAGGGTCTCAGCACGACGGCTCGAATCTATACCCGCGGTCCTGAGTGCGGGATCGGCGTCAGGGTATCTGTTCTTAAGATTGTTGAGGATTGTTTTCCGCTTTTGAGCGAAACCCGCCGCAACTAAGGCGCGAAATCGTTCTGGATCAGGGAGGGGGCGCTCGGTCGGAACAAACCTGACCACAGAGCTCCAAACCTTCGGTACCGGCCTAAAGGCGCTCGGCGCGACATCAAAGAGCCGCTCGACCGAAAAATGTGCCTCGACCAGCACGGTCAGATAACCTCGCTCGCTCGAACACGGCTTCGCGGTAATGCGTTCCACGACCTCGCGTTGGAACATCAGCACGCAATCTTCGAAGATTTCCGCACAGGAAAACAGCCGTTGGAGAATTGCCGTAGAAATGTTGTAGGGGAGATTGGCGATCAGGCGAAGTTTGTCACCGGCGGCGTCGAGCCCGCGAAAGTCGATCTTCATCGCGTCTCCTTCGACCAGAACGAAGTTTTCACGCCCCCCGAATCTTTCCCGAAGCATCGGGGCCAGGTCGCGATCAAATTCGAGAGCATATACCCGCCCGGCTCTATCAATCAGGCGTTCTGTAAGCGCGCCGCGCCCGGGTCCGATCTCGAGCACGGTGTCTTCCGGCCTCGGATCGAAAGCCTGAAGTATCCGTTCAATCACGCCCTGGTCCTCCAGAAAATTCTGACCAAGCGACTTTTTCGCGAATGGATGTCGTGACTTCATTGTGACGTTAGCCGGCGGACTTCATCTTATCGAATCCTCGCCCAATTGTCGGCGACGAGTCCAAAGCAAATTGGTATTTTTCACCAAAGTGACATATAAATGGCGTGTCCGTTTTCCGCACCCTTTATTAGTTTTCATTTGGCCTCCCGTCGGTGTCCTTTTTCTGCCCAGGAGTAAGTTTATGAAATTCTCGTTTCGTAAGTTGTACCTCTTTCCATTTTTCGCCGCGATTTTCACCGTCGGTGTCTTCGCTCAGGAAGACCAGAACCCCAATTCACCTACACCCGGTTTGTTGAGCTCCGCCGATCGCTCCCGTGTTTTGGCGGTCAATACGCGAGCTTGGGACGGCGGGATTCCATCGTCGGGCGGACTTGTTTTTCGCCCGTCCAGAACCAACCAAATCACGGTCTTCGTGTCGAACTTGCAGCTCATGCCCGGGGAAGAGGCGAACTCGGTGCGGCTGTACTTGACCCAACGAAGCGGAAAGAGTTTTGAGCTTCAGATCGATCAATTGATACCGGTGAGCAAGGGCGTTCACGCACTTCAGTTCCGCCTCTGGGACCCGCTCGGGTACCGCGGCCAGCCTGTCGCGGACGGCGATTCGCTCATCAACCTCACCTGGCGCGGTCTTACGAGCAATGTCCTGAAGATAGGTTTGGGCTCGACCGGGGGAAACATAAAAATTCCCACCGTGCCTACGCCGGCCACCTCCAGTACGAATGGTCCGACGGGCGAGGCAATCGGATATTTATACGCGGGTGACCGCATCCGTTTTCTCGAGCAGGCGGCGTTTGGACCGTCCACTGCGGCCGACCAGCGGCTTCGGCGCATAGGTCTCCGTACCTGGCTCGCGGAGCAGTTCGAGGCGCCGTATCCGACGACCCCGTATCCCGCCTTTCCGCAGACGGCGACGACGCCGGCGACGACCTGCACGCTGATGACGAACCCAACGTGCTTCCGCGATCATTACACAATGATCCCGTTGCAGAAGTGGTTTTTCACCGAGGCGTTTTACGGCAATGCCCCGCTCCGTCACCGGATGGCCTGGGCGCTTGGTCAGATATTTGTAACGTCCGGCGTTTCCGTCCAGCAATCGAGCCACGCCGTCGCGTATCACAAAATACTCAGCCGGGACGCTTTCGGAAATTACCGCGAGCTTCTCAATGACGTGACGATGAGCCCGACAATGGGGTTTTACCTCGACATGGCCCGGAGCACGAAGCTCAACCCGAATGAAAATTATCCGCGCGAGATAATGCAGCTCTTCTCGATCGGGCTCGTCATGCTCAACCCGGACGGAACGCCCCGACTGGACCAGCAAGGCCAGGCGATCCCCACTTACGACCAGGAGGACGTCAATGAACTGTCGAAGGTTTTCACCGGATGGACTTTCTGCAATTTCACGTGTCCGAATTCCACCAATGGAATTATCAATTACAAAGATCCGATGGTGCTCATCCCGGAAAATCATGACCTTGGACCGAAGTCACTGCTGAATTACCCCGGGGCGCAGGAGACATCGATTCCGGCCTGTACGGATTGCACCGACAACGAGCACATCAAGACGTACGCTCAGGATTCACTCAATCGTGCCCTCAACAATATTTTCCATCACCCAAACGTGGGACCGTTCATCGGCAAGCTTTTGATCCAGCATCTCGTGACGAGTGACCCGTCGCCGGCTTACGTCGGCCGTGTCGCGGCGGTCTTCAACGACAACGGCGCGGGAACGAGGGGAGATCTCAAAGCGGTGATCAGAGCAATCCTTTTGGATCCGGAAGCCCGCGGCGATATCAAGACAGCACCCCGCTACGGCAAGCTGCGGGAGCCGGTTCAGCTGATCACCAACCTCGCAAGGATATTCCCGGCCAAAGACTATTTCGGAGAGAGTCCGAGCGACGGTGCCCTCGCAAGCTATGTCGCGCAGTTGGGGCAAGACCCCTTCAACTCGCCGACGGTTTTTAATTATTTTTCACCCGACTTCATTGTTCCGGGAACAATGATCAGGGCACCGGAATTCGAGCTCTTGAATACCGGCTATGCGGTGAAGCGGACGAACTTTCTCCACACTTTTATCTTCGAGGGAGTTACCGCCAATGCTACAGACTCACTCCGCGGAACGTCGCTGGATGTCAGCGAGTATGTTCCCGCCTCGACGGCCGACCCAAGCGGCACCCAGCTGCTTGACCTGCTGAACGCGCGAATGATGCACGGAGCGATGGTCCAGGCGCAAAGGGACGCGATATTGACCGCGGTGCAAGCGGTTCCGAGCTCGAACCCGTCACTCCGCATCCGCACCGCCGCCTACCTTATCGCGGCTTCGTCACAGTATCAGATCCAGAGGTAAAAAAGATGAACGAAACACGACGAGACTTTCTGCGAAACTCCGGATGCGCCCTGACCATGACCGCCCTGGCGTCCCAGATCCAGCACTTCGGGATGCTGAACACGCTCGCCCAAAAAACGCGCGACACATCGAGTGCGGCGCCGCCAAGCGATTACCGTGCACTAGTCTGCATTTATTTTTCCGGGGGCAACGACGGGAACAATACCGTGATCCCGAATCACTCCGATGCCACTGTGAGCGGGTATGCGGCGTACGCGGCAGGGCGGTCCGCACAAGGCCTCGCACTGCCGCAGAACACGCTACTCCCCGTCTCGGTTCCCCGGATCGGCGGCCTGTCGTACGGTCTGCATCCCGGTTTCGGAACGATAACGGGCGGTGTCAACGCGGGTCTGCATCCGTTATGGGCTCAGGGGAAAATGGCGATGGTGACGAATGTTGGGACCTTGGTTAAGCCCCTCACCCGCCTCGAATATCAAAACCATCCGGAGTGGCGTCCGCGCCAATTGTTCTCGCATTCCGATCAAACGAACCAGCACATGAACGCTCGGGCGGACGTTATGATGTTGTCGGGTTGGGGAGGGCGGATTTCGGATCGCATGACGCTTTCCGCTAACCCGGACCGTCTAGTGCCAACGGTAAATTCGCTGCAGGGCGGGCGCCTCTTCACCGTCGGCGAAACCACGCAGCCTCTTTCGATCGGTGCCGCTCCGGCGCCGCTGAGCAGCATTCTCGCCTTAACGGGTTACAACGGTTCGCCCATCGCCAACGCACGGCTCGCCGCTTTGGAAGCGCAGCTTAATGCCGAGCAGGGCCAAGACCTGGTTCACGCGTCGAACGAGATTCATCGCGAAGCGATACGCATCAGCCGGTCCCTGAACGACGGGGCGGAAGTCACGGCGGTTTTCCCGAATACGGAGCTTGGCAATCAGTTGAAACAGGTAGCAAGAATGATCAAAGCGCGCGGCGCTTTGCACATCACCCGTCAGATCTTCTTTGTTTCCATCGACGGGTTCGACACGCATACCGGCCAACTCATCGGGCAAGCGGGCCTGTTGGGAAGATTCAGCCAGGCGTCACGGGCATTTTTTGACGAGATGACCGCGCAGGGCCTCGCGGATAAAGTGACTCAATTCACGATCACGGACTTTAACCGCACGTTCAACCCCGGAGGCTCCGGCGCGAATGTGGGCAGCGATCACGCGTGGGCGAATCATCAGTTCATCATCGGCGGATCGGTGCTCGGCGGAGATTTCTATGGAATGAACACGACGAACGGCACACCATTCCCGACACTGGTGCAGAACGGGCCTGATGATTCCGATACCTCTAACGCCCGGGGGCGGTGGATACCGACGACCTCAGTTGAGCAATACGCCGGAACGCTGGCGAAGTGGTTTGGATTGGAAGCGGTGGACGTACCATATGTATTTCCGAATATGGCAAACTTCCCTGTCACCGATCTTGGATTCATGACGCCCTGATAAAGCGCAGAATAATTTAGAAAAGGCCGCCCGGAAGCTAGTTTCCAGGCCGCCCATTTTTTATGCCGAGATGGAGGGTTGCGTTGGCTCGTATGAATTCCTCCGGCTTCAGCCGGAAGGTTTGCATTTTGTGGTTGCGGGCTTGCGCCGAAATAGAAAAAACGGCTTCGGTCAAAATAGCTTTAGGTGAAGCTCTGCGGAATTATGCATTCCTATTTTTTCGGCTAAAGCCTTCCTTGTGAGTACGCCTACCTCCGTCTGAAGACAGAGGCAATTTATAAGAGAAGAGGCCGACGCTTCACAAGAGAAAAGGAAGGACTTAAGAGAGAGAGATGAAGATAATCCCCAGCCCGGGAAAGCGGCAACTAATCCAAATCGAAATATCCCGTGATCTCGATATCCTCGCCATACTTCTGCACGGAGATATCTCTCAGGGCGGGGGCGTCGTCCATGCTCGAAGCGCCTTGTCCTCCGAACGCGAACGGGGCGTTGCCCCCGATCACCCGCGGGGCGATCATGATAGTTAGTTTATCTATGAGGGCTTGATCCCGGAACGAACCGGCGACCTCCGTACCGCCTTCAACTAAAATACTTTGAATATCTCTTTGTCGCAGCGCGGAAAGAACAGCACTCAATTTGCGAGCGTCCTCGACAATAATCTCTACACCGGCCTCCACGAGAGCCTTTCTTTTTTCGGTATCCGTGGAATTTGAAACAATGATGGTCGGCGTTTCGCGAGCCGTCGTGACCACGGTCG
>DATLCA010000286.1:0-2106 GCA_035526605.1 Pyrinomonadaceae bacterium
ACCCCGTCTGCTCTAAATTCGGTCGTCCGATTTTGCTGTGTTTGCGAAACGAAAACTTGCGAACGTCTGTATCGAGATCAAGGCGGACCCGCGTTCAGATTCCGATACAAACTTCGAGGAGAATCTTTATCTTCACCGAAGATAAAGTACTTTTAGCACAGGCCGATTTTTCTTGTCAATTGAATTTTCAGATCTTTGCCGCGGTTAGCGTGTGAGGCGACGTGGGGGACTTGAAGTAGTTCTGAAGCGCGATCGGAATTGCGCCGAAAAGACTCGGTCTATGGACACTGGCCGGCCGTACTAATATCTGTTCCGGTGCATCCACATACTTGCTGCGCAGTCGGGCTCGGATGATCGGTTCGATGATCGGCCAGGCGGCTGTTATGTTGCCGCCGATCACGACGGCTTCGGGATAAAGCCCATGAACAAGATTGCTTATGCCTTCGCCCAAATATTCGGCGGTGATGTTGATCGACTCGAGTGCCATCGCATCCCCGTTCTTCGCCCGAGCGATCAGCTCCTGGATCCCGACGAAAGGCAACCCTTGTTTGGTCGTGACCCGGTGAAAGCGCTCGACGGTCGCACGCTCGGATGCAAAGGTTTCCCAACAGCCCCGCCGGCCACATGAGCAAAGCTCGCCGTTCGGATCGATGCTCATGTGGCCGAATCCGCCGAGGCCGAACCGTGGGCCGACGCGAAGCTCTCGATTCATGATCAAGCCGGTACCTAGACCCTCAACCACCAAAACGAAGAGCAAACTCTGGATCGAAGCTTCATCGAGCGGCCCGTACCAGAGCTCAGAAAACGCCGCGGCGTTCGCATCGTTCTCGACAAACACGGGCAGGCTCAAGCGCCCCTCGAGAATTTCCCGGACGGCGACGCCGTTCCACTCGAGGTTCGGCGAGCTCACGATCGATCCAGTGACGCGGTCGATCAGGCCCGGCACGCTCACTCCCGCGGCGGCAAATCTGGCATGGGGGAATTGCTTGCTCACCATGTCTTCGACCGAGTCCGCGAGCGAGTTGAGGAATCTTACCGGCTCACCTTCAGTTAGTATCGAACGCTGCTGAAGAATTCTTCCGTTGAAGTCGCTTACGGCATAGACCGAATCGGTGACCCCGATGTCGATCGCGAGGACGTAAAAGCTTTCGGAATTTATGTAGAGATATTTCGGGGGGCGGCCGCCGCTCGACGGGCCTTCGGTTCCTTCGTACACGAAACCGTTCTTGATCAACCGGTTCACGATCGACGAGACAGTGCCGGCTCGAAGCCCGGTTATCTTCGCGATGTCCGCCCGTGAGATCGGCTGCTTCTCGCGAATGAGGTGCAGGAAAACGGTCTGGTTTATGTCCCTGATATCCTGGACACCAACCATTTTTACTTCGGCGGAACGCGCTTCCCTCATCGTTGTGACGATAATATAGCTTTGTCAGTCCCTGCAACAATCGAGAAAAACAGGGTGTGCTTCTGTCACGATCAAGACCTCGACCGGCTTCCGTTCGAAAAGACCGGGGAACGTACCCAGGCGCGTAGCCGGCTCCGGAACGTCGCACAACTGCCGCCCATCAGGACATTTTCGGACGACTTGACGGTGAGTCGACGGAAAGGTCCATCGAGTGGGTGCGAATACCGATCACGGTTGTGGCGCGCAACAGGGCGGAAGTTTTTCGAACGCAGACCGAGGGATTTATTGAGATCTGAATTCTCATTCGTGCTGTTTCGTGTGTTTCGTGGTTTGATTTTAAGAAAGGCGGAAACCACGAAACAGACGTATCACACGAAAAGGCACGAATAAGAATTCTCCCGCATTCCCGTGATTCGTGTTCACGGAAATTCGCTCCTTTGCCAACGCTCCTTTGCCAAAGGTCACCGCTACCGGGGATTCCAAAGAAAAGCTTCGTCTTGAAACAGATACCGACCCGAAGCAACGCTCGCGCTTGGCGAACTCACGACTCACCTTTTCTTACGGCCCTTCGCGAGGCTGGCGACCATGGCGGCCAGTTCGACGGGCTCGACCGGCTTTGGTAAGTGAGTTTGAAAACCCGCCTTCAATGCCCGTATCCGATCTTCCACGCGGGCGTAGGCGGTGAGGGCGATCGCGGCCGT
>DATLCA010000287.1:0-4458 GCA_035526605.1 Pyrinomonadaceae bacterium
AAAGGTTCGGGTTGGTATATCGCACAAGGCGGAAAACGTGAAACCTTTACCAGTTCCGAGACGGTCCAAAACAAAATCGATGGTCTCGCGCTGCTTGTGGAAGGAAAGCACACAAACCCCGAAGGTAAGGTGGTCCATGAAACTCTCGCCGTGCTCAACTATGACGAGGCGGCGAAGATCTACAAATTCGCGACGTTCCTCGCGACGGGGCCGACGGGCACCTACGACTGGAAAGTAGTCCCGACTGGATACGAGTGGGGCTTCCGGACGCCCAACGGCGGCACTCTCAAATATCTGATAAAAACCGACGCGAATGTGTGGCTGGAGACGGGCGAATTTTCGATGGACGGGAAGACCTGGGCAAAGATCTTCGAAATGAAGCTCGACCGCGTGAAATAAAAAATTACTCTTATGAATTGCCTCCGGCTTTGGCCGAGGGCCGGGCAGTGGGATCGCTGGCTTTAGACGAAAAATAAAAAAGCGGCTTGGATCAAAATAGTTTTAGCTGAAGCGCCGCGGAATTTTGCATTTTTATTTGTTCGGCTAAAGCCTTCCTTCTAAGCTCAGCACCTTCGTCTAAAGACGGGGGCCAATCGATAAGAGGAAGCAGCCCAGTCAATCCATGAGAGGAAAGAAAATGGGCAATTCATAAGCAGGTAAGCTTCGAACGAAATTCACAAAGCTGACGAAATCGAATCGGCTCCATCTGTTCCTCACAACTGAAGGACCCAAAAAAAGGCCGCCCCTTTCGAGACAGCCCCCTTATTCTATTAGTCCAAAATTATTTCTTAGATCCCGATCATTCGCGGGTTCGCTTTTTTCTTGAGTAACTTCCTCAGCTTCAGTCGCGCCTTGTGCAACTGAGATTTCGACGTCCCAACCGAGCAGCCAAGTATTCTGGCCACTTCCTCATGCTCAAAACCCTCGACGTCGTGCAGGACAAAAACGTTCTTGTAACCCGCCGGGAGCTGGTCGATGGCGCTTTCCAGAGCGATCTTGTCGACGATCGGCATATTCAACGGATTATGAGTACCAGGTACAGTCTGTTCCGGGGTCTCCCCTTCCTCCGTCGTCTTTTCAAACTTCACGTTGCGTTTCCGGAAGTGCATCAAAACCTGGTTGACCGTCAGGCGGTGTAGCCATGTTGTGAATGCGGAGTCCCCGCGGAAGCTCCCGATCTTTCTGTAAAGCTGAATAAATACGTCCTGCGTAAGATCTTCAGCCTCGTATGCGTTTTGCAGCATCCGGAGACAGATCGAATAGACCCGGCGATGATGTCGCTGATAGATCTCTTCGAAGGCCACCATGTCTCCGCCTGCCGCAGCCTGCGTTAATTCAAAATCGCTGACTTTAGCAACATTGACCGACGCTTTTGGTGTCGTCGCGTCGCCCGCATCCTTGGCTGCTTTTCCCTTCTGCAGCACCGGAAAATTTAATGTTTCTGTGGTCATTTCCTTGTTCCCCCTCGCCCAGATAGCGAATCAATATGCGTGCCAAACGCAAATTTGGTCATTTAGACACGCGCCCCAAGCCTTTTTGTTCCATTTTCCATGGCAACCTTGGTATTCGTCGGACATCCAAGCAAGGATTCGCAATCGAAAGCGTGTATGGGATGTTTCAATTGGTACATGCTGTTTGGGCTGTATTGATGCGCTACAAATTGCTCACGGATTGCACAGGATGCTAGTATTTTATTCCTATTTTGCGAGATTTTATTCTGTGAAGATGGTGGTGAACGGGAGATCGATTTTAGCGACGATGACGCTGCTGATATTTTTAGTCGGCGGGGCTACGACCGCGTCCGCCCAGCAGCCGGCAGCCCAGAGTCAGGAGATATCGGATGTGGACGGTCGACCGGTTCTGATAAAGCATCTTCCGGACCTCGGAGCTGCCGAACAGGGTTTAATCTTCGGAACCGAGAAGGCGGCATTGGAAAACGCAGTCCCCAATCAGCCGGTTCTTCACCGTTTGGAGTTTCCATTCGGGACCGAGTATGTGACTGCTGTTTACCCGCAGGGCCGCGTGCTCATTATCGAATATACAAATCCGCAATCGTCTTCAGAAGCCGACGCGAGAATTCAGGAATTTGCAGGCACACAGCCCGACGCCGGTTTTATTTATAGACGGATCGGCAACTACAACACGTTCGTCTTCGGAGCTGTGGACCCGGCCGCGGCAAATGGATTGCTGGATCAGATCAAATACGAAAAGACGGTCCAATGGCTCGGGGAAGATCCTTACATTCTGAAAAAGCTTGAGCGATATATGGTGACCACGTCGAGGGACGTCATGATCTCAACGGTCCTCGTGATCGTGGGTGGGATCGTCAGTTCCGTCCTCGCCGGGATCCTCGTCGGATTTGTCTTCTTCCGGTTTCGCGATCAGAAACGTGCTAGCCGGACGGCATTCTCCGACGCCGGCGGTTTGACCCGGCTCAATCTCGACGGGTTATCTGAGTAGCTCACGGTAGCGCGGAAACTAACCTCTCAATATCTTCACGATTGTTATAAAAATGCGGAGCGATCCGGAGCCGGTCCCCGCGCGGGCTCACAATAATCCTCTCCTTTTCCAGATGCGAAGCGATCTCGTTTGAAGTCATGCCGCCTCGATGACGAATGCAAACGATCGACGATTTCTCGCCTGAAGCTCGTGAGCTCACGATCTCGAAGCGGTTTCCGTCAATCAATTCGCATAAATAATCGGTAAGCTCTTCAAGATAGGTCTGGATTCTATCGAGTCCCGTGTCAGTCAGAAGCTTCGCGCTCTGTTCGAGACCGTAGAAAAGGGATGAGCATCCGGTACCGCTTTCCCACGCGAGGGCATTCGGTTTGAACGGCTGTTCGCGATCTTCGAAATCCCACGGCGTGTCGACGCTGATCCAACCCACGAACGTCGGATCGACCCGGTCTCGTGCCTCCTCAGAAACATACAAGATCCCGCAGCCCTCAGGCGCACACATCCATTTGTGACTCGCGCCTGATGCAACGTCCACTCCCATCCCCGGGAGATCGAATCGTCGCGCCCCCAACGCCTGGATGATGTCGACGGCGAACAACGCATCGACCGAGTGGGCCGCCGCCGCGATACGTTCGAGATCGGCGTTGAATCCCGAAGCGAACTGAACGGCGCTGAGCGCCACGAGTCTCGTGTTCGTATCGATGAGCGAGATCAATTCGTCGAGATCGACGCGGCCCTCGCGTTCAGAGGCGAGCCGCAGCTCGACACCAAAACGATCGCGAACGTGCCGCCAGGGGTAAAAATTTGCCGGAAACTCATTCGCGAAACTGACAATGTTGTCGCCGGGATTCCACTTCATTCCCGACGCTATGGCCGCGAACCCATCGGACGTATTTCGCATGAACGCTATAGTTTCAGGGGCGACGTTCAGCATCCCGCCGAGAAGCGCTCGAGCCCGATTCTTCGTCGCTATCCATTCCAGATAATTCGCAGAGCCATTCAGCGAGACGTCATCAAGCTGGGATCGAACGGCTTCGACCGCCGTCGTGGGGATCGGCGAGACGGCCGCGCTATTCAGATAAGTATATTTTTGCGTCGCCGGGAAAAGGGCTCGGATGTCGTCGTTCATGGTGATGCGTGTCAATCCGTCTGCGCAGAGTCAGCCGGCTCGATCGGCGGCATAAACCCTTACTTATGCAAGAGCTACTGACAGAATTCTTTTGACAAAGGCTGGCTACAGGGCTAATTTTTAACTTGGTACATGGCAGCCAACTGCCGTCTGCCGCGAGTTCATCGAATAGCCGATTATGTTCGATTTCCGAAAGAAAAATCAATTTGAATTCGGATCCGTGATGCCGGGTGACGATCGCGATATCGAAGTCGTGCAGCTTCGCCGCGAGTCTCGTCAGGGTATCTGGACGGAAAGCCTCCGGCTTGCTCGAGACATTTTTCTGATCATCGTCGTCTTTATTCTCTTTGGTGTGTTCGCCGTGCAGCCGGTCGTCGTGGAAGGGACGTCGATGCTGCCGCAACTCAACGACGGAGAACGCCTGCTCGTCAACAAGCTGGTTTATTACAAGATACAGGGCGTCAGCTGGGGGCACCTCGAACGCGGGGACATCGTAGTGTTCTGGTTTCCGAAAGAGCCGGACAAGAGTTACGTGAAGCGGATAATCGGTCTGCCGGGCGAAATGATAGAGGTTAGAAACGGGAAGGTCTTTATCGACGGTCAGGAGCTCAATGAAGATTATCTCGACAGCGAACACAATCAATCGCTGCCCAGCTTTCCGGCGAAGAGGGTCGAGGACCATCACTACTTTGTGATGGGAGACAACCGCGACAATTCCTCCGACTCCCGTTACTGGGGGCTCGTCCCGGAAAAGTATATTTACGGAAAAGCATTTTTTCGATACTGGAAACCGTCGAACATGGGTTTCCTCGAACACGGGCCCTACGATATAAACGAGGTCCACAAGATGAATGACTTCCGCGCGGAGTAGG
>DATLCA010000288.1:0-4910 GCA_035526605.1 Pyrinomonadaceae bacterium
TCACCAGTGCGCAGTCGTCAGTTCCCAGTCAGGCCGATAACCAATTAAGCACGAACCAGCAGCAGACTGATTTTTGGTCCTTCATTTGGCTCGCGATTTCGTTCGGTGCGATCTCGCTTCTCACGCCTTGCGTGTTTCCGATGATCCCGATCACGGTTTCATATTTCATGAAACATTCGGACGGGAATCATGCAAGGACGATCAAGCTCGCCACTGTTTATTCGGTCGGCATCATCGCGACCTTCTCGCTGCTTGGGATGCTATTGGCGGTTGTGTTCGGCGCAGCAGGCATCAATCTGTTCGCCGCAAATCCGTGGGTTAATCTTTTTATCGGGGCACTTTTTCTGTTCTTCGCGTTCAACCTTTTCGGGTTCTACGAGATCTCGATACCGTCGGGTATCCTTACAAAGCTTGATTCCATCACCCGCAGCGAAGAAGGAAAGGGAAGTGCATACCTCGGCGCGCTTTTAATGGGACTGACATTTACGCTGACGTCCTTCACCTGCACTTCACCATTCATCGGCAGCCTGCTCGTTTCCACGGCGCAGGGCGACTGGAAGATGCCGCTGCTTGGAATGCTCGCTTTCTCGATCGTCTTCGCACTGCCGTTCTTCGTTCTCGCGCTCGCACCGAGGCTCCTTCACTCGCTTCCGCGGTCGGGCGGGTGGTTGAATTCGGTAAAAGTCGTGATGGGATTTCTCGAGATCGCCGCGGCGATGAAGTTCCTTTCCAATGTGGATCTTGTCTGGGGCGCGGGCTTGAACGAGTCCGGCGTTCTGAACTACGGCAAGATATTTACCCGCGAACTGGTTCTGATCATCTGGGTGATCATCGGCGTCGCGATCGTTGCGTACATTCTCGGCCTGTTCCGGTTCCGCCACGATTCGCCTGTAAAGAAGATCACTCCGCTTCGGGTCCTGTTCGCGGCCCTCTTTGCGGGGCTCTGTATTTATTTGACGACCGGAATACTGGGCCGCAAACTTGGCGAGCTCGAATCTTTCCTGCCGCCGAAGAATTCCAAATCCGTTTTTAACGTGCTTGGGAACCCGAACGAGGAGCTGGCATGGATGACGAACGATTTTCAGGCCGCCCTCGCGCGGGCCGGGGCCGAAAACAAAAACGTCTTCGTCGATTTTACCGGCTACACCTGCACGAACTGCCGTTGGATGGAGGCGAACATGTTCGTGCTTCCCGAAGTCCGCGCGGAGATGGAAAAGTTTGTTTTGGTAAGTCTGTACACGGATGGCGAAGGTGAGGTTTACGAACGACAGCAGCAATTTCAGCAGGACACTTTTCAAACCGTCGCCCTTCCGTTCTATGCGGCGTTCAGCGCGGATGGGAAGCCGATCGCTACATTTCCCGGATTAACCCGCGATCCAAAAGAGTTCGTTGACTTTCTCAAAAAAGCGCAAGAAAATTAGCGGAATAATGACGAGACTTTCCATCGACGAACTCGTGAACGGTCTTCGTGAGATACCCGACGATAGGTTCGTGTGCGAACCGATCTACGATTATCTAAACGAGCACCCGGTCGACGTTGGCTCTATCCAGAAATTTTTATTCTGGAGCTCCAACTGTTATACGCGCAATCTTATCTACAAGGACGAACGCTTCGAGATGATGGCGATCTGCTGGGAACGAGGGCAGGTGTCGCGGGTGCACAACCACTCCGAGCAGCGGTGTTGGATGACCGTTCCGATCGGGCGGTTGAAAGGCCAGAATTTCGCGGTCGAAGAAATCGACGAATCAATTGGCTATTGCAAGCTCAAGGAAACCGATTCGTTCGAGCTTGCCGAATGTCTTGCCGCAAAGGTGGAGCTTGAAGAACCGATCCACCAAATTCTGAACCTACCCGAATATAATGACCGTGCGGTCAGCATTCACCTCTATTCCAAACCCTACGACCACTGCATTTCGTACTGCCGGGATACGGACACCTACAAAGATGTAAAGCTCTTTTACACTAGTGTTGACGGGCAACTGTGCGACGGTGTGCGGTTGTAGGTTCGGGCACGATCTAATTTCGTGATCACGTAATTCGTAATTCCGTAGTTCTAATCAATAATTAGTCCCAATGTTTCAGGACCGGCGAACAGTTACGATTCTCGCGCTTGGGTTGTGCCTCGTATACGTGGCTGTGCGGCTGTGGCGCGTGACCGACTCCTGCCTTTGGTTCGATGAGATCTTCAGTGTTCATGCGGCCGAGCACTCGTGGAACTCGCTTTGGTGGTTCGTCGCGCAGGATCTTATCCACCCACCGCTTTTCTATGTTGCCCTGAAGGTTTGGATCGGACTGGGGGGAGAGAATTTGTTGTGGCTTCGTCTTCTCCCGGTTTTGTTCGCGGCCCTCGCGTTGGTTCCTTTCATTTATTTGTGCAAGGAATTAAAACTGCCTAAGCCCGTAATGCTCCTATCGCTGACTTTTCTCGCCGTGAACGGATCGCTGATCAAATACACTCAGACGCTCCGGATGTACAGCATGCTGATGTTTCTGTCGCTGTTGTCGATCTGGTTGTTCGCGCGATATTTTAATCGCGGTAAAAGTTTCCTACCGCTCCTAATCGTTAATCTCCTCCTAGTCTATACGCACTATTTCGGCTGGCTTGTCGTCGGCACGGAGGTCATCGCCATCCTTATCTTTCAGCGGATAAAATGGCGGCGAATGGCCGCGATGGCCGGGATTCTAATTGTGAGTTTTATCCCGTGGGTCGTGGCAGTTCTGCAGGCAGCTCGATCCGGCTCGGATGTCGGGCAAAACATCAGCTGGATGAAGCGACCCGGAATTCGCGAAATGATCGCGTTCCTTTTTGATTTGACTGAGCCCTTCTACTTCCAGGCGAGTAACGCGGAGCCGGCATCTCTTTACCGTGTTTCGATACCGGTGTTGCTGATACTGCTGTCGGCGCTCGTGATTTATCTGGGTAACTGGAATCGCGACGAAGATAAACAGCGCGTGTACTTCCTTTCGCTGTTCGTCTTGCTTCCCGCAGTGACCGCATTCCTCGTAAGCTGGCTGTCCCCGCATTCCGTATGGGGAACTCGCCACCTCATCGTCATCTACGCACCGGCGGCAATCCTGTTCGCGTATTTTCTGAACTGCATTCCGATTTCAGCACTTCGGACCTTCGCTGTGACTTTGGTTCTCTTGTTGTCGGGCTATGGATTCTATCTACAAGCAATGAGACCGACTCCGCGTTACGTTTGGTGCGAATGGGAAAACGTTGCGAACGAGATCAAGGGCAAGGAAGCAAGCGGCGGCGTCACGAACATTTACGCGTTCGAAAATCTGGTCGCGTATCATCTCTGGTTTGCTCTCCGGGATTCAGATCGATACCAGGTCGAGGTTGTGAAGGGCATCGACGTGCGCACGGACGACGAGACGTATTTTCTGCCTCGAGGTTTCGATGCGGTCCCGAACGCCAAGCTGGAAGAGATCAAAGACGAAGAGATGTGGTTGGCATTCAGGACTTCGAAAAATGGAGAAGATGCAACCCTCGTCGAGAATTTCGTGAAACTCGGCTATAAGCCCTGCCCACGGAATGGGGTCCGGTATGATTCGACGACTGTATTTTGGATGAAGATGTCGAAGTCGGGTAATGGCTGTCGAGAATGAGAACAAGTGCCTGGAACTCAGCCAATAGATGAGCGGGGGCGAGCCCGCCTTCCGGACCTGCGAATGTGTGGGTCGGCGCTATAAATTATGGCCCTGTTTTGTAACCTGCTCATTGCGGCCCCATTCGCAGGTACGGAAGGCGGGCTGGCCCCCGCTCTTCAAAACTTAGCTACTTTCTTTTCCAGCGCACTCCGTCCTTTGTATCCTCAAGGATGATCCCTTGCCCGGCTAATAAATCCCGAATCTCATCCGACCGCGCAAAATTTCGCTCACGCCGAGCTTCTTCTCGCTCTTGAACCAACGCTTCGACACCAGCATCAAGTGAACCCGAATCGACTTCGCCGAAAATCCCGAGAACGGAATCAAATTTCTGGATTGCATATAGCACAGTATCCCGGTCTTCGGCGTCCAAGCCTTTGATTGACAGAACGATGTTAATGTCTCGGACCATGTTATGAACTGCGGCGAGTGCAGCCGCCGTATTGAAATCATCGTCCATCGCTAGTTCAAAAGTAGCAAGCGCGTTTTGGACTATAACGTACGGCGTCAACTGAAGGACGTCCGTCTCGGCCTCAGTTAGCGACCCCTCAGCTCGTCGACCTTCACGATTCAAGCTCGCCAACAGGACCGCAGACCTGAAGTTTCTGAGCCGCTCTACCGTCGACTCGGCGCCCTGCAATCCCTCGAACGTGAAGTTCAGTTGCTTGCGCGTGGGAACGCTCAAGAGCAGGTATCGCAAAGCCAGGGGCGAGTACCCCTGCTCGCGCAGATCGCGAAACGTGAAGAAGTTTCCCTTCGACTTCGACATCGTAACGTCGTCGATCTTCAGGAATTCACTGTGGATCCAGTATTTTGCGAAGAGTTTGCCGGTCGCGCCTTCACTTTGCGCGATCTCATTCTCGTGATGCGGGAATTGCAGATCCTGCCCGCCGGCGTGTATATCGAATGTCTCTCCGAGATATTTCATCGACATCGCGGAGCACTCTATATGCCAACCCGGCCGGCCGCGGGCGAATGGCGCGTCCCAACCGGGCTGATCGTCGGGGCCGACGAGTTTCCACAACGCAAAATCGCGCGCGTCCTCCTTGTCGTACTTATCTGTATCGATGCGTTCGCTGCCGCCCGCGATGTTGCCTTCGAATTTGATGCGAGATAGCTTCCCGTATTCGGGAAAAGCAGTAATGCGGTAATAGATCGAGCCGTCGGATTCGTATGCCTTTCCGTTATCGATCAGCTTTTGAATGATCTCGATCATTTCTGGAATGTGATGGGTAGCGCGAGGCGTTACTTCCGGCCG
>DATLCA010000289.1:0-1111 GCA_035526605.1 Pyrinomonadaceae bacterium
ACTCAGCATATCGACGGCGATCTCGACATCGAGGTTCGCCTTCCTCGTTCCATCGTAAAAGGTTTTCAATTCTTTCTGAACGACTCGAAAACCGTTCCGCCGCATCCACAGCAGAAAGCCCTGCTGACGCTCGGCCCCCGCATCGACTCCGGTATAAAAGAAGGCTCGAAGCAACCGACCGTCGCCGAGAAGTATCCGGAGAAGCTTGTTGTAATCGATGTCGATCGTGTGAAAGCGCGCCGCGTGAAATAAATTGTTGCCGTCGATAAAAACGGCAACACGGCCCCGATGACCGAATTTCCAGGACGAACTGGTAGTCGTATCAAACTGCATGATTAGACCTCGTCAGTTAATTTAGCTGCGGCTTTTTCGGAGGCTGGAAAGAGATCGACAAAAACGGGCCGGGTCAATGACCGGTACTCGTATTCTTCGGACAAAACAAATGATCAAATCAATCAGAGTATCTAAAAAAAATAACCTAAAAAATTGAGTTCGTTAAAAAATCCAGCTGTGAAAAAAGACGTCCTCCTAGTGTGCAACGCGCGTGCAGATCGGTCAAGGCAAAATGCGCGGCGAAATGCTAATATCCTTCGCTGGAAAGTATGGAGAGCGACGACGATCAAATTCTCGAACCCGAGTGGCTGCGGAACCTTCCGGTCCGCTCCGAAGATATCGGATTTTCGCCCGAAGAATTGGTCGAGTGCGGGGCGTGCGGCAAGGCAAACGGACCGAACCGGCCGGCGTGTTTGTATTGCGGCACGACGCTGGAACACGGCGGGATCACAAGATATGAAATCCACGAGCCGGAGGATTGGGAGAGCGGCTTCAATGTCGTAGTTATCGGTACCCGAGAAGCGGATTTGGATCGGGTCGCGGCCCACGTCGGTTCGCTGCTTCGCACCGGACGGGAAGTCGTGACGTCGATATTGGTCGCGGGTGTTCCTCTGCCGCTGGCGCGTGTGGAATCGGAAGTCCAAGCGCTTGGGATTGTGGACGGCCTCGCCGAAATGGGCGTCAGGGCGATGGTCGTCGCTGACGATTCGCTGCATTCGACGTCACCTCCGACACGTCTCCGGTCTATCGCCTTCGAAGGCGACACGCTTGCATTAGA
>DATLCA010000290.1:0-3131 GCA_035526605.1 Pyrinomonadaceae bacterium
CCGCGCATTTTCGCGATCACGTCGTAGATCGGCTTGACGTCCCAATTAAATTCCAGCTTTAGATGAACTGTCGGTGTCCTTCCGCCGAAATGGTACGTGACCGGCAAGGCTCCACGCCAGGCGTCGGGGACCACTGCACCGTCGAGGTTTTCCAAAAGCGGAAGCGCGTCCGAATATGAAATCGGGAGCACCGGGATTTTCGTCAGCGTCTCGGCATTTTTGATATCGATACGTTTCGCGCTTTTCGTCGCGCCAATCCCCTTCGTCAACGGATCGCCGGGATATAGCGGCATGTCCATCACCGAACCGCGCTGCACGCCGTTTTTGTTTCTCCACGCGCCCTTCGGGTAAACATCTCCCTGATAGAACCCGTCGTTGCGCGGGTCAGAATAGATGATGCACCCGACAGCACCGTGCTCTGCCGCGACCTTTGGCTTGATCCCTCGCCAGGAACCGCCGTAACGAGCGAGGGCGATCTTCCCTTTGACGTCGATACCGCGACGCTCAAGCTCGTCGTAGTCGGCCGGCACGCCGTAATTTACGTAAACCAGCGGCGCCGTCACATCGCCGTCAATCGAATAAGCGTTGTACGAAGGCAATTGTTCGGAGGTCTGGCCGGACGTCGCGTCCCCCTTCACCTCGGTCTCCTGCAGCTGCAACCTGAACCGCTCCGGCGCCGTCATTTCGACGATCCGCGTCTTCGGGGTTGGGAACAAAACCTGAAATTCTTCGAGCTTCGTGTCGTAACCCCATGACCGAAACTGCGCTGCGATGAAATCCGCGTTCTCTTTGTTGTGCACCGATCCCAGATGATGCGGCCGTGACGAGATGCGTTTCATCCAGTCGCGCAGGTTATCAGGATTCAGCGCCGCATCGAATCGCGACTCGAGTGCGGCTTGAGACCGGGCGCTTTCTGCGGAAAAGCCGAGCATCCCGGTGGAGATGGATTGACCGAATATCGCGGTGCAGATAAACAGAATGGACAGGACCCGTCCAAGCGATTTGAGCATGAGACTCCTTTTGAATTTCTAAATGATAGAAATGAAAACTGGGGTATTGTATGCCAGCTTGCCCGACTTATTCCAATCCAAGCTCGGCGGCCTCGGCGTCCGGGATTTCAATATTCATGCGCAGCAGCGCCGTTGAAAACGTCTTTCCCTGAGCGTCCGTCATAAGGCTCAGCGTGCCGCCGCCGCCCAAGCTTTCATGAAGAAGAAAGTTCAGCGCGCCAAGGTTCGGGAGTTCGAAGCGTTCCACTTCGCCTTTCACGATTTCACCGAAATGCGTCTTCACTTTTTCCGCAGTTACTTCACGGACAAGAACCGGATAGAACTCTTCGGAAAGCGCGATCAGGCCGACGTTGGCCGTGTCCCCCTTGTCGCCGGAGCGGGCATGAGCAAGTTTTAAGAGAGAAATTTTCATACGCTGTATTAAATGAGGTTTCCCAGCCGCAATCAAGTCGGTTGGGCGTTAGCGGTCTGGAGAGCTGCTTCGACAACATCAGCACTTATCTCATCGATCAGCCTCATTCTCAAAGCCGCAGCCGCGGTCACACGCCTCGCCGTGAAAAACATTTCCAAGGCATTGGCCTCGCCGATGAGCCGCGGCAAGCGCTGCGTACCACCCCAGCCGGTAATGATCCCGAGGTTCGCTCCCGGATGCGAGAACACGGCGTCGTTTGACGCAACGCGTCGCTCGCAAGCAAGCGCGAGATCAAGTGCTCCGCCAAAGCAAACCCCGTTGATCGCTGCGATAGTGGGCACGCCGAGTTCTGCGATGCGGTTCAGCACATTTTGCCCGCGCCGCGCGAACGCATGCACGTCGCCGGAACTCAGTTGGGCGATTTCGCGAAGATCCGCACCCGCCGCGAAAATATTTCCAACGCCTGTGAAGATGAGAGGCTCAACATCCCGCCGCCCTTCGACGTCACCGATTATTTCCGAAAGCCTTTCCAAAACCTCGATCGAGAGGGGGCTCCTGTTTTCCGGCCGGTTGAATCTGACGATGATCGCCGAGCCACGTTCTTCAACAATTACGGCGTTAGACATTTTGTTTCATGGTCTAAATAATAAAACCCATGATCCGAACCGACAAAGCGCATCCTTGGCATGGCATCGAGATCGGCGACGGCGCGCCGGAAGAATTAACGGTCTTTGTCGAGATCGTTCCAAGCGACACGGTGAAATACGAGGTCGACAAAGAGACAGGCTATCTCAAGATCGATCGCCCGCAGCAGTACTCGAATGTGGTGCCGGCAAACTACGGGTTCATACCGCGGACGTATTGCTCGCGGAGTGTTGCCGATCTCGCGCGGAGCAAAACCAGCATCACGATCACGGATGGGGATCGTGATCCGCTCGATATTTTAGTTCTCAGTGAGCATCACATCCCGCGCGGGGACATCATCCTGAAGGCCCGGCCGATCGGGGGATTATGCCTGGTGGATGCGGGCGAGGCGGATGACAAGATCATCGCGGTGCTCAAGGGCGACAAGGTGTTCGAGCAGTACACCGAGATCGCGCAACTCCCGAAAGGGATCCTGGAGCGCTTTGCGCATTACTTTCTTACTTACAAAAGTCTGCCCGGAGAACGGAGCGTCTGTGAGCTTCCCTATTCGTACGGGCGGGAAGAATCGTACCGGGTGATCGCGGCCGCGGTAAAGGACTACGGAGAGCTGATCTCGGACACGGGCGCGAGTTAGACCACCGAGCGGTAGCGACCGGTTCATCAACTGTCCTGAATCACGCGGTGAACCGGCCGTTCTGCTGCAGGAGCTAACGGGCTTTCCGCCGGTTTCGAAGATTCAAAAGAAGATCGCCCAGGTCGCGAAGTCTTCCGAAAATTGCTCGAAGTGATGCTCCACGTTCGCGGGGACGAAAAATACATCGCCGGCGCGAAACTCAAAACTCTCTTCCGAGATGACAAGCCTTCCCGAACCGCGAGCGATGAAGTAGAACTCGTCTTCATCGTGAAACGTTTGATAGTCGGCCCCGCGCGGCGCAAAGAACACGAGCTTGATGCCATCCTTCCCGAACGGTTCCAGATCCCAGATTCCTTCTTTCCATTTCTCGTTCGCGGGAAGAGGCAGCTTCGCCAGAAACTCGTCGATGGTAAATTTCATTTCAGTTTGT
>DATLCA010000291.1:0-19688 GCA_035526605.1 Pyrinomonadaceae bacterium
GACAACTTTTTTGCGCTTGACACGATCCGACAATTCTCGTACTTTACCATTTGGTTAAATACATGGGAGCAGTTGCGACAGACCATCTGAGCAGAGTTTTCGGAGCACTCTCCGATCCGACGCGGCGAGCCATCCTTGACCGCCTCGCTCGCGGCGAGGCGGGCGTTCAAGAGATCGCACAGCCATTCGAGATGTCGCTTCCCGCTATCTCAAAACATCTCAAGGTCCTCGAAAAAGCAAAATTGATTCGCCGCGGCAAAGATGCTCAATGGCGACCCTGCGCACTCGAGGCTGCTCCGCTCAAACAGGCGTCGGACTGGATCGGCGACTATCGGCAGTTTTGGGAAGAGAGCTTTGACCGGCTAGATGAGTATTTGAAGGAAATTCAATTGAAGGAAGAAAAGAAAGAAGGAAACGAAAAACATGGCTAATAAAACCGAGATCATCGCCGAGCCCGGCAAGCAGGAGTTATTTATAAAGCGCGAATTCGACGCACCGCGGGAGTTGGTCTTCCGCGCTCACACCGATCCCGAGATTTACGTCAAGTGGTGCGGTCCGCGCGATCTTACGATGACGATCGAAAAGTGGGAGCCGCGAGATGGCGGGTCATACAAATTTACGCACGAGCGCGACGGTCAGACGTTCGGGTTCCTTGGCGTGTATCACGAGATCGTCGCACCTGAGCGAATAATCGGCACGTTCGAATTTGATGGGCTTCCGGAACGCGGTCACGTAATTCTCGGCACGACCCGTTTTGAGGAATTGCCCGGCAGTCGCACGCGGCTTGTTCATCAGTCCGTATTTCAGTCGGTCCAGGACCGCGATGGAATGATCGCCTCCGGCATGGAAGGCGGCGTCAACGACGGTTACGAGAAGCTTGATGCTCTGCTGGCTGAACAGTCGGAAGCAAAGTCATCCGCCGCGTAAGGAGAAATAATGAAGCAAAAGATCACACCCTTTTTATGGTTCGACAACAACGCTGAGGAGGCCGTTGCCTTTTACACTTCGGTCTTTAAAGAATCGAATGTGGGTGCGGAATCCAACTACAACGAAGCATCCTCTGAGGTGTCGGGTCAACCCAAAGGTTCCGTCATGGTTCTCGATTTCGAGATCGCGGGTCAGAAATTTATCGCATTGAACGGTGGGCCTCACTTTAAATTTACAGAAGCCGTATCCTTCGTCGTCGATTGTAGAGATCAGGAAGAGATCGATTATTACTGGAGCCGTCTTACGGCCGACGGCGGACAAGAATCGCAGTGCGGCTGGCTTAAGGATAAGTTCGGTCTGTCATGGCAAATCGTTCCCTCCGCGCTGACCCAATTAGTAGGGGGCACTGATCGGGAACGCGCCAGACGAGCAACCGAGGCGATGATGAAAATGAAGAAACTCGACATACAGAAATTGCAGGACGCGTACGACGGAAAATAGCCCTAATTGTTCCTCGGCAATTGGGCTCGGCAAGGCACCATTCTCTTGTTTCGTGCGATGCGAGTGTTTCGCGGTTAAAGATTAGAAAGCCCCAACCGCGAAGCACACGAGACAAGAGCGAGACCCGCGAGTAGAAGCCACTAATACCCGCACGCCGCAAAGAAAACGATGCCCAAATTAGCCGCAACAGAATTCAAAAAACGACTGATGGCTCTACAGTCGGATGAGGATCTGCGAAAGCATCAGCGGTATTTCAGGTTCGACCCCGACCACCAGCCGAAAGACGATTACTTCATCGGGATACGCATGGGTTCCATCTTTAAGGTGGCGAAAGAATTCATCGACATGCCGATCGGCGAAATCGAGAAGCTGATGGAGAGTCCGATACACGAGATCCGAACCGGCGCGATGAGCATCATGGGCGAATGCGCGAAAAGCAAGAAGTGTTCGGAGGAACGGCTCAAAGAACTAAACGATCTCTACATTCGCCGCCACGACCGAATAAACAATTGGGACCTGGTCGATCTCGCGGCACATTACGTCGTCGGCAAATATCTCGGCGACCGGCCACGCGACATTCTATATAAACTCGCACGGTCGAAAAATATGTGGGAGCGAAGAACCGCGATCGTCGCAACGGCTCACTTCATTTTGAAAATGAGACAGACCGACGACACGTTCGCGATCGCGGAAATGCTCCTGAACGACAAAGAAGATCTCGTGCACAAAGGAACCGGTTGGATGCTCCGAGCGGCCGGCGACAAAGACAAAAAGCGATTGCTCACTTTCTTGGACCAACACGCGGCAACGATGCCTCGAGTGCTTTTGAGATATTCGATCGAAAAGCTGGACAAGAACCAACGTGATCATTATCTGCAGATGAAGAAGAAATAATTCAAACGGCCTCGGCCGAATCCAATTCATAAACAGGAGAAAAATAATATGGCAATACAAATGAACCCTTATCTCAATTTCAACGGCAACACCGAAGACGCATTCAACTTTTACAAATCGGTTTTCGGCGGGGACTTCGCCGTCGTGATGCGATTCAAGGACAACCCGCAATGCGGGGAAATGAGCGAGGATGATAAGCAGCGGATCATGCACGTAGCGCTTCCGGTCAGTGGAGGGGGAGTATTGATGGGCACCGACTCGCTCGAATCTCTCGGACAGAAACTAACTGTCGGCAACAACTTCTCGATCTCGCTGTCGCCGGAATCACGCGAGGAGGCGGATCGTATTTTCGGTGCGCTTTCGGAGGGTGGAAAAGTCGAAGTGGCTCCGACCGAGATGTTTTGGGGATACTTCGGATGCTTCACCGACAAGTTCGGTGTGCAGTGGATGTTGAACGTCGGGAACAATCAGCCGGTCTGAAATTGCGCATCGTGGCCGTTAGTTCTACGATTTATCTGCAAATCCGCACGGCAACAAAGAACATGACGGCTACGAATACTTCGACGGCGGCTGCCAGCGATCGCGAACTCGTCATCACGCGCGTGTTCGACGCTCCGCGCGAGATGGTCTTTCAAGCTTGGAGCAAGGCGGAGAATCTCGTTCGATGGTTTGGGCCGAGCGAGTTCACGCTTCCCTTCTGCGAGATCGATTTTCGCGTCGGCGGCTCGTATCGGTTTTGCATGCGGTCTCCGAGCGGCGAAAAGCACTGGGTCTCGGGCGAGTACCGTGAGATAACCGAGCCCAGCCGGCTTGTTTTCAGCTGGAACCGCGAGGACGCGGCCGGAGAGATCTGGACGAGGACGATCGTCGATCTGACCTTCGTCCAGCGGGGACGCGGAACCGAGCTTACACTTCGGCAGGGCATGTTTGAGACGGGTCCGTTTTGCGAAGAACACGGTTTTGGATGGAACCAATCCCTCGACCGTCTTGCCGCATTTGTGATTGAAATTCTCTGAATCAAAGGAAACATCAATATGAAAATTGCAATGATCATCGTAAGAACGCTGATGGGGCTCCTCTTCCTGTTCGCATCGGTGACATATCTTCTGCTGGTTATGGGAGTGTTCCCCGCGCCGCCGATGGAAGGCCCGGTAAAAACATTTAACGAAGGACTAGCGGCGTCCGGGTACTTCTTTGCGCTTCTGAAGATAACCGAGTTCGTATGTGCGATTCTTTTGCTCACGGGCAGATTCGTGCCGCTCGCCCTGGTTATTCTTTCGCCAATCGTCGTTAACATTTTCTTTGTCCATTTGTTGCTGGATCGGAGCGGACTTCCCGTTGGGATCTTCGTCGTGGCGGCGAACATTTTTCTGGCCTATTGCTACCGCGACGCCTTCAAACCTCTCCTCACGCCAAAGTACGAACCGCTTCGATAACGGGAGGCTATTTCGAGATTGGCCAGCGGAAAGAAACTCGCGTCGCGTCACGGACGTATGGTATACCGCGTAGCAAAAATTCTGTTCGATTTCTAAATTGATGGAAGAAGTAGTCGAAAATCTCCCCCTGATTGACGACGAGCCGCCGCCTACGGCCGCTCCGTCCAAGGCGAAGTACGATCGCTCCATAGTCGACGGCTCGCTGGGGCGAGCCGTCTGGAAGATCGCGTGGCCGACGATGCTGACCAATGCGATCGGCGGGCTGCAAGGAATGGTCGATCACGCGCTGGTCGGAAATCTTATCGGCCCACGCGCGAACGCGGCGATCGGCGTGAGCATTCAACTGTGGATCGTCGTGATCGTTTTCATCTCGTCCATCTTCATCGGGATGAGCGTCATGGTCGCCCGCTTCGCCGGATCTCAGCAGGAAGAAAAGGTAAACCGGACCGTGTACCAGGCATTCCTGACGGCGATTATCATGTCGTTTGGGATACTCGCGCCGGTCGGATATTTCGCAGCCCCGTATCTTTTGGATCTCGTAAATGCCGCTCCGGAAGTCCAGACGGAAGCCCTCCCCTTCCTCCGAGTTATGTACGCGTTCAGCGGCGGCATGCTGATCTTCTTCATGCTTGGCGGCGCGCTGCGTTCCGCCGGTGATGCTCGTACCCCGATGGTTCTCGGGATCGCCATGACCGTTTTGAATCTCGTTCTGAATATAGTTTTGATCCGCGGTCTCGGACCGATCCCCGCTTTCGGCACGATGGGTTCCGCGATGGGTACTTGTATCGCGTCCGGTTCGGTTTCGCTGTATGCGTTGTGGAAGTTGTGGCATGGCGGATGGGTGGTTTCGTTTCCGCGCGGGGGCAGCTATGCACCCGACTGGGGCGTTATAAAGAAGCTCTTCAAGTTCGGCCTACCCGCGGGGATCCAGGGAATCGCGATGAATATCGGCGGCGTCCTGCTGCTTTCGTTCATCGGTTCACTCGCCCAGAGCGAGGCCGCACAAGCGGTCTACGCCGTCTCTTACGTGCAACTCTTCTCACTGATCACATGGACCTCAATGGGCCTGATGGGTGCGGCGGCATCGGTCGCCGGACAGAATCTCGGCGCGGGCAATCCCGACAGGGCACGAAGAGCCGTTCACGTCGCCGCCAGATTCGGAATGCTCGGCGCGACCTTCATCGGATCTTTTTTCTTCTTCTTTCCGGCTCAGCTTCTCTCGATTTTTGGTTTAGTCGACCCGGCCGTTGTCGAGGTTGGGACGGAGCTGCTGCGTGTCCTTGCGGTCTCGGGTATTTTTATTTCGGTCGCACTTACCTACACGGGCGGATTGCAGGGGACCGGCGACACAAAGAGCCCGCTGTTCATCTCGATCATCTCGCAGGTCGCGGTCCCGCTTGGAATTTGTTTCGTGATCCGGAGAACCGGGACGCTGGATCCGATCGACGTCTGGTTGGCTATTCTCGCCGGTCACTTTACGCGGTGCATGCTCAGCGTCATCCGATTCAGCCAGGGCAAATGGCGCGGCATCAACGTCGACCTCGAGCACACCCAGGCATAGACGGAAACGTAAGTTGTGCCCCGGGGTGCTCGATAAGTAATTTTAGAACACCGACACTAGCTTTTGTATGTGCAGAAATATTAAGACACTACATAATTTTGAACCGCCTGCGACCCAGGAGGAGATCCTTGCCTCTTCCCTACAGTTCGTGCGAAAGCTGAGCGGCTTTTCGAAACCGTCGAAGGTGAATGAAGAAGCCTTCCATCGCGCCGTGGAGAAAGTTAATCAGGCCGCGGAAGAGTTGTTGATGTCACTAGTTTCTAACGCGCCGCCGAAAGATCGGGAGACCGAGGCGGCGAAAGCAAAGCTCAGGGCCGCAGAGAGATATCAGCGGGTTAGATGATGCAAGAGCGGAGGCTTGCCCCCGCTCTTTGATTCCGCACTTTCTGCTTCGCCATCTTCATCACCAGTATCTTCATCTATCGCGGGTTCGTACTTCTCATACCCGTGGGCATCGTCGTAGTAATACTCACGATTCTTCTGATCATCCCCCCAGCTCTCTTTCTTCTCGTCCTCTTCGGGCTTCGGAGTTTTCGGCATGAGTAACTTATAATTGATTCGCTAAAACTCTCCAAACATTCTTATGACTGCGAAAAATTACCTCATCGGCCCGGCACTTATTTTGAGCGCTTTTCTTGGAACGTCGGCAAGTGCACAACAGCCCGCTCCTGCCGCGCAAACGAATCTCGACTATCTGACTTCCGGCGTGCTTTACACGCAAAAAGCTGCCGAGTATCGCGCCCTGGCGTATCAAGCTTTCAACATCGCCCGGGAGCGACTCGATGCGGACTTCGACAAAAAGAATTTGAAGAAGCTGCCGAAGCCCGCTCAAAAATTACCGCGAGCGATCGTCGTCGACATCGATGAAACCGTGCTCGATAACTCACCATCGAACGCCAAGCAGATCAACACGAATACGCCCTTCAACACGAAAGACTGGTATGCGTGGGGCGAGATGCGAAAAGCGAAGGCGGTGCCGGGTGCAGTCGATTTTCTAAACTACGCCGTCTCGAAGGGCGTGAAGATCTTTTACATTTCCAACCGGGACGAGGCCCAGAGACAGGCGACGCTGGATAATCTGAAGAGCGTTGGATTCAACGATGTTTCGTCCGACCGTGTGATGCTCAGAATTAACGGCGAGTCACCAAAGGGCCCGCGGCGGGATGTCGTCTCGTCGACCTACAGGATCGTGATGCTGCTCGGCGACAATCTGGATGATTTCGCGTCAGTATTCGAGAAGAAATCTATAGCCGAGCGCTTTGCTCAGGCGGACGGTCTGCGCGACCGGTGGGGCAAGAGTTTCATCGTTCTTCCGAATGCGATGTACGGTACCTGGGAAAGCGCGATCTACGAGCATCAACGTCTCACCGAAGCTCAGAAAGCCGAAAGGCGCGCCGCGGCTTTGGAATTACCGTAGCTTTGAGTTGCGCTTTTAGGCGATGGGTTAAGTCCGATCAGAGCAATACGTCGGTAGCTCTCATCCCAAATAATTCTTAGCCCGCAGGAGCCCCGGGCGTAGAGGCCCTCCTCCTACAAAGCTCGGCCCATTATATATTTCGAGTTCTGCCAACATTTAGCACCCACGGCGCCAGGAGTTGGTGGCTCCATACGTGTCATCGATATGAAACATTCGAACGTTCGGTCTCTGCTTGCACGCGTTTCGTTGCTCCTCATCGCGTCTGCCGCGGCGCATGGTCAATCACTCACCGTACGCGAGATCATGGCCGAGCCGTCGATCGCCGGAATGCGCGCCGAAGGCGAGAAGCTTTCGCCGGATGGGACAAAGGTCATCTATCTCTGGAACGCCGAGGGAAAGCAGCCGCGAAATCTTTATCTTGTTTCGACGTCGGGCGGCGACGCGGTCAAGATTCTAAGTCCGTCGGATCTTCCGCCGCCGAGCCGTGCGCCCGAGAAAGAGAACAAACTCGATTACGGACTCGTGCTTCGAGACGATTTCGTGAAGGAGCGCGAAAACCAATTCGGCAATTTCGAATGGTCACCCGACTCGAAGCGGCTGGTCACATCTTACGGCGGCGATCTTTATGTGATCACGATCGGCGAAGCGAAACCTCGAAGGCTAACAAAAACCCAAACTCCCGAAAGCGGCGCGCGTTTTCTCGACAATGATCGAATCCTTTTTTTGCAGTCGGGCAATCTTTTCGTTTGGGACCTGACGACTTCCCTGCTCACCCAGGTTTCAAAGGAAGCAAATGCGGCGAATTTTATTTCGGTGTTCAACGCGATACCAAACAAGCCCGGAAGTTTGATCGCGTACGTTGTTTCGGACAGCTCGAAAAACAAAGCTCTCCTTGTTCCGAATTATCTCGATGAGTTTGTCGTCGCGAATCCGACGCGGCGCGGCTGGACGGATCAAAAAGTCCTCGTCGCTCCCGCCGACGGCAGCCGCGATACGCCGTTCGAGGTCAAATTGCCGAAGCCTGAAGGCGTCAGCAACATTCGTCGCATGGTTTGGGCGGCCGATAATTCGAGTCTCATTATCGACCGGGTCGACCAAGACACTAAACGGCGGCAGCTCTTTTACGTCTACAACGTCGGCAGCAAAGGCGAGAAGATCATCCCGGTCATTGAGGAGACGGATGACAAATGGCAGGCGCCGCTGTCGTCGATCTTTGAGCCGAACCCCAGGGATCCCAGCGAGCTGTTCTTTGGATCCGAGAAAGACGGGTTCAATCATCTATATCTCGCCAAACTCGAGGCAGAAACACGATCGGTAGGGAGTGTGCCTTCTAATGGCGAGCGCGTCGCCGAAGGCCCGCCGGGATTCACCGGCAAAGTAGCGACAACGCAGCTCACAAACGGGCACTGGCAGGTCGAGTGGGCGAAGTGGACTAACAAGAATGAGATTGCCTTCGCCTCGACCCAAGGCTCCGGCATCGCCCCTCCGCTTTATCCGGGCTACGCGGAACGTCAGCTGTCACTCTACCGCTCTGACCAGAAGGACGTCGTCCGCCTCCAGCCGGGGCACGGGATGCGCGCGAATTTCCAGATCTCGGAAACGGCAAATCCTCCGCTGATACTGTTCGAAGGTTCTGCTTGGAATCATCCGGGCGAACTCTACGTGCAGAAAGCTTCCCTGGCGAATTCATCGCCTCAAGAAATTTCTCGACTGACTCACACCGTTCCCGTATCCTTCCCCGCAAGAAAATGGTCTGAGCCAAGATTCCTCGAGATCAACTCGCGCGATGGCAAAAAGATTCCTGCGAAGATCTACCTTCCTGAGCGTTTCAATCAGGGCACGAAGCAGAAATATCCGATGGTTGTCTTCGTCCACGGTGCTGGCTATCTCCAAAACGTCATCAACGGCTGGAACAATTACTATCGCGAGTTCATGTTCAATCAGTTGCTGACGCAGAAGGGCTACGTCGTGCTCGACATTGATTATCGAGGCTCGGCCGGTTACAGCCGCGACTGGCGGACGGATGTCTATGATTTTCTTGGCGGGAAAGACTTCGACGATCACATCGATTCGATCGATTACATGGTCAAGAGCTACAACGTGAATCCCGCGAAGGTCGGTGTGTACGGCGGAAGCTATGGCGGCTTCATGGCGGCGATGCTCGCGGAACGCGCTCCGGACAAAATCGCCGCGGCCGCCGCGCTGCGTCCGGTCTTCGACTGGAAAAATTACTACGCATCATCGCCGGGCTACACCGCGCAGCGACTCGGCTTCCCCGACAAAAATCCGGAAGCATACAAACGCAGCTCGCCGATCACGTACGCGGACAAACTCGAACGTCCATTGTTGATCCTTCACGGCATGTCGGACGACAACGTGCATGTCCAGGATTCCGTGCAGATGATGGAGAAACTGATCCGGCTCGGCAAAACCCAGTACTTCGAAACAATGCTATACCCTTCCGAGAATCACGGTTTCGCACGCCCGGAAAGTTGGACTGACGAATATGAGCGTATTTTGGCTTTCTTCGAAAAGAATCTAAAATGACTTTTCACCGCCGAGACGCAAAGACGCGGAGAAATGCTTTTAGTAAAGGACCGTAATCGAAAACTTCTTTCCTCCGCGTCCTTGCGTCTCGGCGGTGAAAACCTCTTATGAGAATCCTTGTTACCGGCGGTGCCGGGTTTATCGGCTCGCATCTTTGCGAGCGGCTTTTGTCCGAAGGTTGTGAAGTTATTTGCCTCGACAATTTTTTTACCGGACGAAAGCAAAATATCGCGCACCTGCTCGACAATAAAAAGTTCGAGCTCGTGCGTCACGACGTGACCGAGCCGATCCTCCTTGAGGTCGATCAAATATACAATCTTGCCTGCCCCGCGTCGCCGGTTCACTACCAGTACAATCCGGTCAAAACCGTGAAGACGAGCGTGATGGGAATGATCAACATGCTCGGGATGGCGAAGCGTGTGAAGGCTCGGATACTGCAGGCTTCGACCTCCGAGGTTTACGGCGATCCGCTGATCCACCCGCAGACCGAAGATTATTTCGGCAATGTTAACCCGATCGGTTTGCGAAGCTGCTATGACGAAGGCAAACGTGTCGCCGAAACGTTGATGATGGATTACAACCGCCAGAACGGCGTCGACACGCGCATCGTCCGCATCTTTAATACCTACGGCGAACGGATGCTCGAAAACGACGGGCGCGTCGTTTCGAATTTTGTCGTGCAGGCACTCCGCGGAAAAGAACTCACGGTCTACGGCGACGGATCGCAGACTCGATCGTTCTGCTACGTCAGCGATCTCGTTGACGGGCTTGTACGTTTGATGAATGCAGAGGCGCCCGACCTGCACCTCCCGGTCAACATCGGCAATCCGGGAGAGTTCACGATGAATGAGCTCGCGCATGAGGTCGGCAGATGCGTGGGCCGCGAGATAAAGATCAAATACCTGCCATTGCCGCAGGACGACCCGAAACAGCGTCAGCCAAACATCGAAAGAGCGCGACGTTTATTGGGGTGGGAACCGAAGGTTCCCCTCGCGGAGGGGTTGAAGAAGACGGTGGATTATTTTGCGGGTGTTGTCGAATCCGGGTCGGTAAAGGCAACCGAAAATATCCGCGTTAGCGGCTAGCTGAATTTAGCCATGGATTTCGGTCAGGGAGCTTTAGATTGCCGCCAGCTTTAGCGAGTGATGAGAAGCCCCGCTGACCCCGGCCTTGGCCGCAGTTAAAAATAGAATTAATCCTTAGCGCTTTGGCCAAATCCTGGAGCTAAAGCCGGGAGATTTTTGACCGACACCTCCGGCTAAAGCTGGAGGCAATTTATTATGAAAATTCTTATTACGGGCGGTGCCGGCTTCGTCGGAAGCCACCTGGCCGACAAACTTATCGGCGAAGGCCACGACATAACCGTTATCGATGACCTTTCTACTGGACGATATTCAAACGTTGCGCATCTTGAGGACACGGAGCGGTTCCGCCTCATAATCGACACCGTCCTGAATGAGAACCTGATGGAAGAACTGATCCGCGAAACCGACCGCGTGTATCACATGGCGAGCGCCGTCGGTGTAAAGCTCATCATGGAGCGCCCCGTGCGAACCATCGAGACTATTTTCCGCGGAACCGACGTCGTCCTCGCGTTTTGTTCACGTTACCGTAAGCGTGTGTTGATCCCGAGCACCTCCGAAGTTTACGGGAAAGGCGCGTCGATCCCATTCAAGGAAGACGACGACCTTCTCACCGGGCCAACCGACAAACATCGATGGGCGTATGCGTGTGCGAAAACTCTTGATGAATTTCTTGCCCTTGCACACTTCAAAGAGACGCGGCTTCCCGTCGTCGTCGTTCGGCTTTTCAACACCGTCGGCCCGCGCCAGACCGGGCAGTACGGAATGGTCGTGCCCCGCTTCGTCCACGCCGCGATGAAGAACGAACCGATACAAGTTCATGGGGACGGAACACAGTCCCGCTGCTTCGGGCACGTCCACGACATCGTCGAAGGGCTCGCGAAGCTGCTCGATGATCCCAAGTGTTTTGGCCAAGTCATCAACCTGGGAAACAGTGAAGAAGTTTCAATCAAGGGGCTTGCCGACAGGGCCATCGCGCTTACCGGCAGCACGAGTGCGATCCAGTTCATCCCCTACGAAGAGGCGTACGGCGACGGATTCGAAGATATGCGGCGGCGTGTGCCAAGTCTGGATAAGGCGAGGCAGTTGATCGGCTATCAGCCAACCCGCACCCTCGACGACATCATCAATGATGTAGCCGACGAGTTCCGCAGCGAATCGGCGGCGGCTTAATCCGATGAACAAAAGAAACGTTTTACTGGTCTTTTTCTTTTCCGCCTTCTGCTTTCTGCCTTCCGTGTTCGCACAGGGTGGAGTAAAAGGGAAAGTCCGAAACATCAAAGGCGGCTCTATTGCGGGTGCGACCATCATCGCGCGACTTGGCGGCAAAGACGTGAAGACGGTTCGGTCGGACGCGAAGGGAAGTTTTGCGATGCAAGGCCTTAATTCGGGTACCTATAACATCGTTATCGACGCTGACGGATATTCTACCGGCGTAAAGTTTGGTGTCGAGATCAAAGACGGCAACGTGCGCGATCTTGGCGATCGGTTGATCTTGTCGGTCGATCAGGGGACGCAGGTAATAATAAAGGGCAGCGTCTTCTTTAAGGAAGGAACAAGTCTTACAGCCGCGAAGGTGGAGATAGAGCGTGTAAACGACGACGGCAGCACGAAGAATCTTGGGAGCACCTATACAAGCTCGAGCGGCGAGTTTACTTTTCGCCCGCCCCCGGGTACGTCCAAGATCCGGGTCACTGCAAAGTACAAAGGAGTGTCGGGCTCCAAGGAAATCAGCGATATTGTTAATGCCGGAATTTATAGGACGGCGATCACGCTGGATATTTCGAGAACCGAAAAGTGAAGATGTGAGAGAGTGAGAAAAGAAGAGGTGGGAAAGCGAACGTCGACTTTCCCACCTCTTCTTTTCTTACTCTCCGATTTTCTCAGTTTATTGTTTCGGAAATCTCCTCTGCCGGCTGCGAGGAACTGATTGTTCCCGAATCGGTGACGATCAGGGGAAATTCCTCGAGAACGACTGTGTCGGCCAGCGTTTGCACCCAATACGTCCCGGCACTCGGGAAAACCACATTCACAAAAAAACTGACGTTGTCGGTGAACCCGCCCGGGGCCAGATCGATCGCGGTCGGTTGCGACGTGACGACGAGATTCGATTTGTCGGGTGACAGAATTCGCACCTCCGTGTGATGGTTCCCTTCGCCGCGCCAATGGTTTATCACGGCGAACTTTATCAGCGAGACGGGCAGCCGCTCGACCATGATGTTTTGAAAGATACCCATCAAAGAGATCTTGTTTCCCATCTCGATGCGAACGTCATCGCAGAGAAGCGTGTATACCAATTTTAAAGTTTCCGTTTGCATCGCGAAGAACAACTATTCAATACACCCAATCGTACTACTGTTTCATTTTCACGCGTCCGCGCCCTTCCTGAGGCAGGCAAGCACGTGAAATGAAATCCGCTTTAGTTCGATTTTTACTTTTCCGACCCGCGAGGTCAAGAGTATACTGTGAGTACATTTCGGATTCGGTTTGGTATAGCGGATTTGGCGTTTCGAGGAGACTCGGAATTTTGGTCCCTTTTTTAGACAAGAAGTTCCAGATCCGAAATCTTAAATCGAACGATGTTGTTGTACGTTCTCATCGGACTTAGTTTGTCACTCGCCGGAGTCGCCGGGCTTCAGCTCATGTACCTGTTCTACCTCGACCGCCTCGACAAGCAGCGCAAAAGACATGTCCATCAACTCGAGGCCGAGTGCCGCCGCCTCGCTTCGCTCCTTGTCGAAGCGGAGCGGGAACTAAAGGTCAAAACGGAATTGATATCGGTCGCGTACCCCGACTTTGAAGATGAAGAAGCCTGGGCGGATGTGATTGAAGATCGATGATCGGCCGCACGCATCAGTAATTCCGCGGCGCTGGCAAAGGGCCTTTATTGCTCCGCGAATGTCACGACCGTGGAACCTTCACCACTGAACCCGCCACCCGACTTAAATCCTTTTACAGACTCATCCTCGAGTAGGACGCTTCTTACGATCTCGCGCTGTACACCGATTCCCTTTCCGTGAATTATGCGAACGATCTTGAATCCCTTCTCGCGAGCCGCTGCGAGATATGCAATCGTGACCGCTTTTACGTCCTTAGGCGAGAAAGCGTGCAAGTCGAGCGAGTCCGTGATCTCGATCTCAAACGGCTCGGAATATGGATTGTCTGGTAGTTCGTCGATGGCGGACCTTATTCGGTGTTCGTTGTTAGTTGTTCTCGAGGGCTACTCCGGAGTTTGGAAATCAGCGAAAAGTGTTTCTTATTTAACCCGTTCACCCGTCACTCATTTCCCTTTCGCGATCTGATACTGGGCAATGTCCTCGGGAGGTGTCACCTTCAAACGGCTCTTGTCGCGGAACACAACGAATCGTTTTTCGTCCATCCTTCCGTCCGGGTTTCGAAGCTGGAGGATGAAGGTCTTGTTGTCGCCCTGGCCTTCGACCCGCAGCGGCAGTTGGCCCCACACATCGGTCGAGGAACGCCACGCGGTGTAATAGCTTTGATCGTATTTGTCGAACGCTAGCACCTGGATGCCGTCGAAATCCGGCTCCACGCCATCGATCGCTTTTACCTGATTCGACCGCGAGAGGATGACCCAGTTTCCAGGGGTGGACATCTTGTCCGTGGCGACCGCTTTACCGGCGATGTCGGTGTCCAATCGCTGCCACGCTACAAATTTACGATTGTTTGCCTGGAAGAATACGATGTCGGTCGGTACCTGCAGTTCCACCTGCCGGCCAAAAAGCCAGCCGGCGGGTGCGGGTGAAACGGACGGATCAAGACGGATCTGGTACCAGACGTCATATTTCTCGTCGAGCTTTTCGGGCTCGTCCGCCTCGCGGGCGGCTTCGATCTCTTCGTTTCGCGTCTTCTTCGCTTTCTTCGTTTCCCCCTTGGCCGCGTCATCGACGTCCGCGACTTCCTGCTTGGGAACGAATTTCCAATCCATGATCTCGAACGTCGAGCCGTTAGCGAGCTTGAACAAAACGTTCTCGGGACTCATGTCCGCTGCCAGGCGGAGGTTCGATGCGGCGCGGAGCTGGCCGGCGGCTTGGGGAGGAACATCTTTGAACTCTTCCGCGAGCTTCTTCGATTTTTCGAGAATGTCGCTCGTGATAACGTGCTGGGCTTCGATCCAGCCTTCCGTCTTCACTTCGTCCCGCGCCCGAACGCGGTACCACAGCACCTTTTCGAATTCGACCTGATCGATCACGTCCAGCCGGTCTCCGCGCTTCACCTCGAGCATATCCGCGGCCACGACGGCGTAGGAGGTTCGGATCTGCGCGGTTTTGGATATCACTGTCGCTGTATCGGCGAGCCCCACGATACTGGAGACGCCGCTGACGGCCTGATCGACAACGCCGCAACCCGGAAGAAGCAGAAGGGACAGAATAAGAGTGGAAATTAGAAATGCTTTGATTCTCATTTAGACGTCAGGGTCAGTTTCCGCCAATTATTATAACCCAGCTTATCCAGCAGCGCCTTTTGCCGGCCGTTGAGTTTTTCTTTCACCCGAAGATTCGTCAACGGTCCCGCGTCGCCGTCTTCGATACCGGCACCATTGAGTTCTGATTCCCATTCCAGTTTCTCGGCTCCCTGAATATATTTTTCTACGACGGGAATCGCCCGGGGATTCGATTTTAACAGGTTCAGCACGGCCGCGTTTCCGTCATCCGGCAGCGCGGGTTTCCGATGTTTTGCAAACAACTCCCGCAAAAGATCCTCGACCGATCGCTTTCCTTTCGACTGCTCGAGCAAGGCCAGGTCGCAGAGGAAGGCTACGAGCATTCCGCGGGCATAAATCTGCGTACCAGCACGCGCGAATCGGTTCGAAGACATCTGTATCAGTGAAGTTCGCTGGATCGTCTGAGCGCTGTCGATCGTATGGGCACGCGACAATGTGTCGAGAAAATCTTCGAACCGGATTCGATTCATTCTAACTGCCAGCTTGAGCGATTCGTATAGCGCAAAGCCTTCGTAAAACCAGTCGTAATTTCCAGTGAGATTCATTCGGTTGGGAATCCAGAGATGAAACATCTCGTGGCGCAACTGCTCGTGGAGGCGCTGCAGCGACTGGGTCCGAAATGGCATGTCCGAGGAAATTATCGTCACGCTTCGGCCGCGCGCTTCGGCTTCCCATACCCCCAGGTCGGCCGGAACGGAAAACTTTGCAATTCCGATCTGAACATTCGGCGGCGGCTCGGGCTCTCCAAAAAGCTTCTGATATTCAATCAGTATGTCGCCGATCATCGCCGTCGCTTCGTCATCCGTAAATTGCCATTGGCCCGAAATGATCGATTGAGCAGATTCTTCGTAACGAAATATCTTTCTGCGCCTCCACCCGGAGCCGATATAAAAGACGACGTTCTCAGGATCATCGACCTTAAATCGACCGTCAGTTTCTTTTTTCTCGAAAGAGAATATTTCGGAGCTGGCCGGCGTGTTGGAAAAACTCACGAAGAGATTACCTTTCGGTAGTTGCGGCAACATGTCCGCCCCCGTCAGGATTCCAATATCTTTCGCGAACCACGAAACGTGTGCGCTCGAACCTCGAGGCTTCATCGGCGAGACGTCGAGTTGGTAAGACACCGTGTCGAAATCACTATCCGAGATATATTCGCCGTCCGACAACCTCTTGAGAGCGACGTTATTGCGGCCATTGAGAGCCTCAAGGTGCGTGATACGGTCGGTTAACTTATCGATCCCCGCGATTGACCGAAAGAACGACAAATTTCGGCGGCTTCCGGTCCCCATCTCTATCGTTACGACCGGCAGCTTGCCGAGATCGATCTTTACCACGGTCTCTCGCACCTGACCGCTTACAACCAAGGGTACAAAAAACAGGCTGACCGCTAAGAATATCTTTTTCGAAAAGAAGACGAATGGCGTTGACATCGAAAATGACTCAGAACTAAACTAGTTGCTTGCTCGTAGGCGTTCTAGACTCCCTTGAGGATAGATAATTTCATGAGTGTTATCAAAATCGTAATTTACGCCCTGGTGTTCGTGCTGAGCCTGTTGTTCCTGGGACGATTGTTCTAGAAGTTGGGTTTCTGGATATACAATATTTCGGCTGCCGGTGATTTGGGCAGCGAATATTAATTTTTCGAGTTTCGTGAGCGGTCGCAGGCGACCGCTCTTTCACTTTTTATGACACAGTTTCGAAAGATCAAGCGGGCTCTCCTGAGCCTTTCGGATAAGACCGGAGCAGTTGATTTCGCCAAAGCGCTCGCAGGTTTCGGAGTCCAAATAATCTCTACCGGCGGCACCGCGAACGGACTCCGAGAAGCAGGCCTTGAGGTAACGGACGTTTCAGAAGTGACGGGTTTCCCGGAAATGATGAACGGCCGCGTAAAGACATTGCACCCGAAAATACACGGTGCGTTCCTCGCGCTTCGCGATAATCCCGGTCACGTCGCCTCGATGGCTGAGCATGGCATCGAGCCGATAGACATGGTCGTCGTCAATCTCTATCCGTTTGAAGAAACGACCGCGAAAGCGGACGTCTCGTTGGAAGAAGCTGTCGAGAACATCGACATCGGTGGACCCGCGATGATTCGTTCGGCATCGAAGAATTGGCGCGATGTCGCAGTCGTCACCACTCCGGAATCCTATGCCACTTTGATCGCGGAAATGCAGGCGAACGATGGCTCATTGTCGCTCGAAACCCGGCAGCGTCTGGCGGTGATGGCGTACACCCGGACCGCCGAGTACGACAAGGTGATTTCCTCATATCTTGCTCGACAGCTTTCAGCTGGAGGTAGTTTGTCGAAAGGCGGCGATGCGCATCCCGAAAGAGTGATAGAGGAAACGTCCATCACGTTCGATACTCCATATTTCTCAAAGCACATCGGCGTCGAGTTGGAAAAAGCCGCCGATTTGCGCTACGGCGAAAATCCGCATCAGAAGGGCGCCCTGTATTTAAACAGCCTTAACGGTGGAGTGGCTCACGCCGAGCAACTTAACGGCAAGGAGATGTCGTTCAACAACTACGTGGATGCGGAAGCGGCGTGGAACTTAGTGAATGATTTAGCAGAAAGAGCTGTTGCCATTATCAAGCACACGAATCCCTCAGGAGTTGGCACCGGCGCGACAAACGAAGAAGCATATCGCCGAGCTCTTTCGACAGACCCTGTGTCGGCTTTTGGCGGTATCGTCGCCTTCAATCACAGTGTCGACGCGGAAGTTGCCAGATTGGTGATCGAAGTATTTTCAGAAGTAATCGTCGCCCCGGATTACGATCAGGATGCGTTGGAGGTGTTCAGAGCGAAGCCGAACCTGCGGGTTCTCCGCGCAAAAGAACCTGTATATAATCCGCTCGGCAGGCGGCTGGAGTTCAAGCAGTTAACCGGCGGATTTCTCGTTCAGGATCAGGACGTTCACCAACTGCAGTTAGGGGATTTAAAAACGGTTTCCAAGCGCCTGCCGTCCGACGCGGAATTGCGATCGATGCTTCTCGCGTGGCGGGTTTGCAAGCACGTGAAATCGAACGCGATCGTTCTCGCGAATGAGCACCAAACGGTCGGTGTCGGTTCAGGTCAGATGAACCGCGTGGATTCGGTAAGGATCGCCGCGATGCGGGCCGAAAGGTTCGATTTGCCGATAAGGGGTTGTGCCCTGGCGTCCGACGCCTTCTTTCCGTTCCGCGACAATGTAGATGAAGCAGCAAAAATGGGCGTGTCGGCAATTATTCAGCCCGGCGGATCGATCAAGGACGCGGATTCCATCGCGGCTGCTGACGAACACGGGCTGACGATGGCATTCACGGGTTTTCGCCATTTCAAACATTAGCTTTACACGGCGCTAGTTAAAGTTATTCATTAATAGCTTGACAGGCGCGCTGCCTTTCCGTATAGTCTCTGTTAAACAGGACGACTGAAGGAACGCTTAGAAGATTTGAACCACAGATCTTCGGGCGTTTTCGTTTGTTTCAAGGCACAAAGGTACGCAGCTCGACCGCATCCCCGTCGGTCGCGATCGTAATCGTCCCTTTATCGCCGGTCTTGAACACGTTTGCTCCCGAGTTCCGCCAACGCTCAACAACTTCCCGATGAGGATGGCCAAACCTGGATTTGCGGCCAACCGAGATCACCGCCGTGTGAGCTCCGAGACGATCGACAAGCCCTTTGGTGGACGATGTCCGGCTCCCGTGATGTGCGACTTTGATAACATCCACCCGCAGATCAAGTGAGGAAATCGCCAACAGTTCGTCCTCAGCCTCTTTTTCGATATCGCCGGTCATCAGAAAACTACATTCACCGAAACTGACCTTTATGACAACCGAGGCATTGTTCGAGGACCTTCCCGCAGGAAGATTTTCTGCGGGATTCAAGACTTCAATCGTCGCTTCGCCGATCGACAGAACGTCCCCCCTGCGGACGGTTGTAACGCGGATCGTCCGAAGCTGCGCGACCTTCATCAATTCAGAGAACTCCGGATCGCCGTCGGCGATTGTTCCGATGAGGATCGAACCAATATGGAAATTCCGTGCGACGTCGCTCAACCCCTGAATGTGGTCCGCGTCGGCATGGGTCGCAACCAGATAGTCGATATGTGAATATCCCTTGGCCCAAAGAAACTCCGACACCACCGCTTCACCGATCCGGCGAGTATCGGGTTCGAAATCGCTGTCGTCATTTTTGAAATCCATCTGGCCGCCGCCGTCCACCAACACCGTCACGCCATTCGGAAAAGTGATCAGGGCAGAATCTCCCTGTCCGACGTCGAGAAAATCGACCGTCAGTTTCCCGTCCGGATTGGGCGCACTGTACGGGTGGAGGATGATGAGAAGCGCAAGTGCCGCGACTCCGGCCCCGTGGACGATCGCGGCCACGACTTTATACCGGCTGCGGCGGACCGCGAATTCAAACGGATCCCATTTGAAGGCACCGGCCGCACCAACAACAACGGCGATCCCGAACAATAAATAAATCGCCTTATAACTTCCGGGATAAACGGGCACTCGAAAGCTTGCCGCCTGGTTTGTCGCAAACCAAGCGGGCACCGACATCATGAACTTGTTTAGTAGCTCAGTCAGCGCAATCAGAGGAGCGGCGAGCCACTCGCTGATACCGCCGATCATGACCGCGAACATCGCGCAGAAACTCTCGAGAGCCAGAAATAATCCGACCCACAGATTAAGCAAGATCGAGATGGGCGAGATGCGGTGAAAGTAGATCACGAGGAGCGGCAACATCCACAGTTGAACGATGACCGACACCAACAGCCCTTCAAAAACGTGTGAGATTAAGCTCTGCAAGCTCGAAGCGGTTAGCCATGCGGGAAAAACTGATTTGAAAAGTTTTGCCGACCAAATCTGCCGGCGC
>DATLCA010000292.1:0-16187 GCA_035526605.1 Pyrinomonadaceae bacterium
CTTTTCCGACGAGCCTTTTCCGGTCGACCCGTACTCGGCGAAGAAGGCAGTCTTTTCTCGATGAGGCTCCCAATGGTGCCAGCCCTCAGGTCGAATCGCGGCGTTCATTTCCGTATTGATGAAAATGGTACGCCCGTAATCGCGCCATGGACGGCCGAGATAAATTCCGTCGGTTGTGTTTTCGCTCGTCAGGGTGGAATTCAAAAAGACAAACCCGCTCGGCTCGTCCGCGGCAAAGCGCATCGGCGCCGTAATGTAGCCGTCGCCTTTGCTATGGATGAGGCATTTCTCGAAAACCGCGGCGGCCTGTCCGAAGATGTAATCGACGGCGCCCTCGATGTAACAGTCCTCGTAGTATTGCCGCCCGTTCTTTGCGTACAGCGTGTCCTGCCATCCGAGAAAGCGGCACTTCTTAAAAACCGCTCGGTCCGCTTCCACAAGAACGGCCACGGCCTGCGAGCCTTTGCCGAATGAATTTTCGAAGCTGATATTTTCGGCGCGGAAATCGTGCCCGCCAATGTAAACACTGTAGCTGGCGGACGTCGAGCCCGCAGCCTTGTTGCTGAGACTGAATGTGATCTTTGTTCGGTCGGCTGATTCGCCGACGAACGATATGAAAGGTTTGTCGACCGGAACGCGGACCTGTTCAACGTACGTTCCGGGCCTGATGCGGATGACTACGCGATGCTTGTTATTGGCCGGGACTTTGTCGACGGCTTCCTGCACGGTCCTCGCATTTCCGGAACCGTCCGCAGCTACGACGATGTCGGCACGTGCGGCGCCAACGGCTACGACCTGGATCGTCAGTAGAAGCAGGATGTATTTTGCCAACCCCATGAAACTTGTCTGAACATCATGCCGCTGAGCAGCGACCCACGAAGTGGTTTATAGAAAAGCGCCGCGTAAAGTTGGTAGGAACAACGTCACGCGGCGCAGACAGAGGAGAGAGTGAATGCCCGCAGCTAGAACGTAAACCGTCCGCCGATTTGAATGTCTCTCGGCGGCTGTCGGACGGGAGCGAATGTAAATCCGAAGCCCGCCGTCGCAGGGTTTACGACCAGCGAGTTAGAACCAAAATACGGACTGTTTAGAGCATTGATCGCATCCACGCGGAACTGCAGTTTCATCCCTTCGCGGATTCTGAAATTCTTCGAAATACCCACATCGAATTTCAGGAAGCGTTGGCTGCGGAGCCCGTCGAGTGTCAGCGGCAAGTTCCGCAGGGTAACCGCGTTGCTGCTCGTGTAATTGTTGCCGACGGCCGGAACGCTTCCGTTGAGCAGGAACCCGGAGGTATCCCAAGCCGCAATATCAACTCCATAAGTGCGCCCGTCAGCGTCCTTCTTGCCGAGCTTGCTCACAAGATCGTTCGGATCGCCGTTGTAGAACGCGTTCGGTAAGAGGATCGGCTCACCGCTTTGCCATTCATAGATACCCTGAACCTGCCAGCCCCCGAAGATCGCGTCAGCGACCGGATGCCAGCTATTCCCCCAGGTCCTGCCCTTCCCGAAGGGAAGCTCGAAGATGCCCGAGAAAGTGAACCGGTGCGGACGCTCGTTCGGCGAGATGTACTCCGTCAGCTCGGTGTCCTGCGGGTTGAGGTACTGGTTCGTGACATGCTCGCGTGAATAGGTATATGAACCGTTGAGCGAGATTCCTCGGGTGAAACGCTTTATAACCTGAAACTGCAGCGAGTCGAAATTGCTCGAGCCGTTGTACTCGGTCACCGAGACGTTGCCGAATTGCGGGAACGGCGTAAGCAGGCGCCTCCTCTGTATCGTCGCCGCGTTCCAAGTTGCGCTGTCCGGCACAAGCGTGCGGAACGGGTTCGCCACGTTGGCATTGAGAAATCCATTTGCCGTGTTGATGTCCGTCGACAGGTTTGCGGGGTTAGCCGTCGCAAGATCCACGAGGTACTGCCTCGGGATCGCATTCAGCTCGCGGTTGACTGGGAGGTCGTGGCCGTGAGAGTGAACATAAGTCGCTTCCAGACCCACACCCCACCAGATTTCGCGCTGGACACCCGCGATGAATCGCGAATAATTGGCATTCTCCCGATCGTTTTGCAGGATCACACTCGTCGGACCATTCGCCCCGACCGCCGTCAGATCTCGCCCGACAAACGTCATGAGGCCTTGCGAGCTGCCTGGTGACGGTGCGATGCCGGTCGGGAACGGATTAGCCAACGTCGCTATAAATGTCGCACCGTTGTTAGTTGTTGGAACGAATAGCGTCTGAGTCGAAAAGCCCGGCTGGAATATCGCGTTTTGCGAAACGATTTGGAACGGTGCGGTGAATATTCCGAAACCCGCTCGGAGTACCGTTTTGGAATCGAGCGCGTAGGAGGCACCGATCCGCGGCTGCCAGTTGTTAGTGTCCGTTTTCTGGTTGGGAGTCGACTGGTCCGTCGCGAAGATGAAACCGCCAGCCAAATTCTGGAACGTCGAGATCGGAACGCCGGCCGGGACACTTGCGTTGTAGTTTGCGAGTGCCTGCGCCTGGATCGGGCTTGCGATGCTCCGATCGAAATCGGTGATCGTCCGACCCTCTTTCTCGGTGAATCCGCCTTCGAACTCATAGCGAAGTCCGAGGTTCAATGTCAGTTTCGACGTCACGCGCCAATCATCCTGGAAGAAGAATCCGTGATAGGGCGCCCGGACGTCGTAAACCTGCGGGTTGTCGATGGCACTGCTGGTGCTTGCCACTGGAATTCCCAGAAGGAACGAAGCGAGGTCGCGGCCGACCCGATCGCGTTCCGTGTTTCCGTCGTTCTGGGCCCGCATCGTATACGTTCCCTGGAATTGAAAGCGTCCCGCCGCATTGCCCTGATAATCGAATGTCTCATGCAGGCTGCGGAAATCGTAACCGTATCTAAAGGTGTGGTTGCCGTAGATCTGGGTGAGTGTCGGCTGGAAAGTAACCATGTCGAACGGCCGCTCGCGCCCGTCGTTCCAGTCTGCTCGCTGCGAACCTACGGTCAGGAAGTTCGTGAAGTCGAACCTCGGAAATACATTGTCGAGACGCGGACCCGGAATTCCGGCGAAACCAAGGTCGCCAGCGGTCGGCTGGCCTTCCTGAAATCGTCGAAGCTTGAACATGTTCCAACTGCCTCGCACGTCGAGGATGAAATTTGACGAGAGAGTCGATGTCCAGTTCAGGTTCGTACCGTAATTGCGCCGGTTCTCGAATCCCTGGAATATCGAGCCGGGCTCAAGCGTCAGATTGTACCGGTCTTCGGTGTTTCGGCTGAGGTAAAACTTGCCCGAGAGTCGGTTGTTAGAGTTGATGTTGTGGTCGATCTTCACCATGTACGACCGATACGGGCGGATCAAGTTTTGGTCCGTGATGAAGTTGTTCTGGGTGCCAGGCTGATTCGCCGCCGGAAAGTACTGCATGAAAGCCAGAGCCGGGGCGTAAATTAGTCCGGGCGTAATTATGTTTCCCGCGAACGGGAGACGCTCGACCATCGTCTGCGATGTTCCGGTCAGGGGGTTGCATCGAGTGACGCTGATCCCGCTGAATGGATTGTAGATCTGCCCGTTCAGGGCGGGTGTGCCGTCACGGTTGGTTAATGGCACGACTGTTCCGACCGCACCCGCACAATTAGGAGCGCCGGTAGAAGTCAGCGCGAGAGTTACCGTTCGCGGCGCGCCGAGAACTTCCGAAAAATTTCCCTGCCGCATGAGGGCGGTCGGGACGGAGTAAGTGGTTGTTTGAGCCACATTGTCCTTCTGCCTCTCGTACGAGAACAGGAAGAACGTCCGATCCTTGAACACCGGCCCCGTCACGGTAGCCCCGTATCTGTTGTATTTGCGTTCCGGCCGCTCGAGCCCGGCCCGGTTGTTGAAGAAGTTGTTTGCTGTTCTGCTCTTGTCGCGGTCGTAAAGATAAGCAGCGCCGTGGAACTTGTTCGTGCCGCTCTTGATCGCGACGTTGACGGTCGCACCAGCGGTGAAACCCTGCTGCGCGTCGAAGGTGTTCGTCTGGACCTTGAATTCCTGGGTCGCTTCGGAAGGCGGCGTGAAGGCGACCTGGCCGTCGTACGCGAGGTTGGGCGAGCCGTCGAGGTTGATCACATTTCCGCCCGTGCCGTTAACCTGATTTCCCTGGGTACCGTTGCTTCTAAAACCGGCTAAGTTTCCGTTCGCCGTCGGTCCCTGGAAGTTCGGGTCACCCGTATAGACGATTCCGGGAGCCTGCGTGGCTAAGGCGTAAGGTGCACCCTCAGCGAGGGGAAGCTCCTCGATCTGGCGCTGCGACACGAGAGTTCCGGTCGTCACACTACCTTGCTCGATCACGTCCGTGTCCGCGACGATGTTGACTTCTGCTGCGGCTCCGACCTGAAGCTGCAAATCGACGGTTAAACGAGCATCGACCTGGACGGTCACATTCTCAATTGTTGTGGTCTTGAAGCCACTGCCCGTCGCAGATATCGTGTAAGCTCCGGGCTGCAGAAAGGGAACCGTGTATGAACCGTCGTCACTCGATGTCACCGTGTGCGCGATATTCGTTCCGATGTTCTTCACCGTTACGCTCGCGCCGGGGACGGCCGCTCCGTTCGGGTCGGTCACCGTGCCGCCGATCGTTCCGCGAAATTCCTGCGCCGAAACGGTGCTTATAAGTAGAAATGTGAGCAGCGCCGTGAAAAGGCAAACTGCACGTCGGATGTGCTTCGTTTTCATCTTACCTCCGCCTCTGTGGGTCGAGAATGTTGATTTATAGCCGCTAATCTAAGAAGTCGGACTATCATATAATTGGTATTACCAATTATGCAAGAAGAATTTTCACTTTTTTCAATTTTTTTCCGGAGCGGTGAAGAATACGTTCAGAAACACAAGAATCGGTTTGCTTTGGTACCGGCGGAGTATTACCAATAAAACCGAAGGTGCAACTTGGGTATTACCAATTTGGATTAGTCGCGGCAGTTAATCTGGCCTGAAGTCACGATCGCGTCGAACTTGTCGCGGTAGTTTCGGGCATAGTCGGCAATGTTCCTTCGCATCCGGCTGAACAGCGAACAGGAAAACGACTCGTTGCCCATCCGCTCGACCAGATACCGCATCGCACTCACCTCGCTGCGGTACTCGCGCTCTTCCCAGATCTCGATAGGCTTGGCTCCCAATTCATCCGCGAGTGCGACGAGCCGGGGGTCGCTCGTGTTGTACCCGTTGCGGAGGAAGATGCTGTTGTACGATGACATCAACTTGTTCTGGAGCTGAAAGACCTTCGCGTTGGTCTCCGCTGTGAAGTTCACATGGCCGATCTCGTGGATGATCTTGGTCGACGCGAGAATGTCACCGTCTATTTCGTATAGGCCGTTGTAGTTCGCAAGGGAATTCATGACCGGGTAATAGACCGGGTCGGGGAAGCCCTTATCGATATTCTTACCCAGCGTTATCGTGGCCGCTATCAAATTTCCTTTGTCGTCCCACTCGAAATCGTCCGTACCTGCACCGTGCTTCCGGTCGCCAGTGACGACGATCGTGAGCAGGAAGTCGGTGCGGGCGGCATACGAATTCCACTGTTCCCGGCCGAAATGGGTCGATAGCAACTCATTTTTCCAGCTCTGAAAGCGCTCGCGTGCGTTGGACGGTATTACCTCTTTGATGCCGGTCTGCCCATTCCCGGCCGGCGGGCTATCTGCCAGTGCAGATATCGCGCGCTGTCGTGTGATGATCCTTTTCGACCGGTCGGCCCGGCTCGAAGCGGACGCTTCAGCGATCTGACCAAAAAGAAGGCCGAGCAAGAGGATACAAAGGAAAATGCTAAACAGTCTCATTAGAAATCCGCTCCACCGAGAGAAGTTAGCTTCGATCTGAATGTATCTTCAGATAGTAAGAGACATTCACCCGGAGCGCAATATTTTTTCGCCGCGAATGTCACTCATCAACACTGTAATGTATGGGGCAGACAATCGAGTGGTACCGGTTTCGCAAGATGCCTCGGCTGAATCGCGCCCGAGATCGCAGCCAGGGTGCATTTTCATTTCACTGTCTCGTCTGCCGAGCTTAAGCCCGGGAAACAACATCCACCGCAGGCAAGAAAATAAATTACCGGCAACTTCGTCCTGATACGTTTGGAGCTGAGCCACCGCGTTATCACATGAATACCCGCGCCGCCTGGCGCACCATTTCATAAACGCGGAGACAATCATGAAATACATACTGGCTTTTATTTTCACGGCAATCTGTTTGACGGGGGCGGCTTTTGGCCAAACTTCTTCTTTTAATTACCAGGGCAAGCTGACCGAGACCGGTGCGGCCGCGAACGGATCCTATCAATTCCAATTTAAGCTTTACGACGCCGCTGTCGGCGGCGCACAGATCGGCGCAACGCTTTCAGATGTCGCGGTAACGGTGACCGATGGAACTTTCGTCGCGAATCTCGATTTCGGAGCGGCGGCCTACACCGGCGCCGACAGGTACTTGGACGTCAGCGTGAGAAAGACGGCCGGCGATCCGTATACGCCTCTGACGCCACGCCAAAAACTTAACTCTGCACCGTATGCGAGTCGGGCGGCCAAGGCCGGAGACGCCGACGCGGTCGGCGGACAAAGTGCCGTGACGATCTCGAGCGCGGTTCAGACAGTTACCAATGCGACCCCCGCCAACACGGCGAACACTCTCGTCAAACGTGATGCGAACGGGCAGATCATCATCGGCTCGCTCAAGTTCGGCGATGGGACATCGATGACGACCGCGGCCGTAGGGGGCAGCAGTGTTTCGCTGAGCAGCCCGAACAATTGGACCGCGATGAACACATTTTCGGCGGGAATCTCGGTCAGTGGAACTTCGATCTCGAACGTCGGCAATCCGATCGGCGGCGGTGACGCCACAAACAAGGCCTACGTTGACGCGAATACCGTGCGTTTCGGCCCGGGCGCCCAGCAGCTGTCGGTGGGCGACGCAAACGGCACGGCCACGATGGTCAACCTTCGCGGACAGAGCACGTGCTGCGGCGCGAACACCGGCTTCGCCGATTTCAAAGTCTTTCAAAACGGCAGCTTCGTCGCCTCAGGGAATCTCGGCATCGGTACTTCGCCTATGGAAGGCCACGGCTATCGAACTTCTTGGCACACCTACAAAGGCGCATTCCGATCCGGCTATGCCGACAATGAATGGGACGACGCGAACACCGGATTCTTTTCGTGGGCCGGCGGCAGCAACTCCACGGCGAGCGGCCTCTACGCCCTCGCATTCGGCGATACTAACTTTGCCGAAAGCACGTCGTCGATCGTCTTCGGCAGCGGCAATCAGGTAAAAGGCGCGGCCGGATTTTCCGCCGGCGCGGGCAATCGAGTCTGTGACACGTATGGTGTCGCACTCGGCAACAATGCCAAGTCGGGCGGTCCTTACATCAACGGAAAGTGCGATCCGGAAACCTTCAACATCCGCGGACTTGCGGCGGTGGCGATCGGTTACTACGTTACTGCTGATCAGGACCATACGACGGCGATGGGCAAGTTTGCTTCGAACAACGGATTTCAGGGTACGTTCATCTGGGCCGACGGTTCGGCGCAGGCATCGGCGGACACCTTCCGGAACACGGCAAACAATGAATTCGCGGCACGTGCGACCGGCGGCTTCCGCTTTCGTACGAATCTCGCGGGCACGACCGGCTGCGTACTTCCCGGCGGCTCGGGTGTGATGAGCTGCACGTCGAGCCGTTACACGAAAGAAAATTTCGCGTCGGCGAACGGCGTCCTCGCTAGCCTTCGCAAGGTTCCCGTCTCGACCTGGAATTACATCTCGGAAGGCAAACAGGTTCGTCACCTCGGCCCTATGGCGGAGGATTTCTTTTCGCAGTTCCGACTCGGAACCGGCAACACCGCGATCGGCGTTCAGGATCTTGCCGGTGTGAGCATCGCGGCGGTCAAGGAACTCGACGAACAGCTTCAGCAGAAGAACGCGGAGGTCGAGCGTCTGCAGAACGAAGTGAAGTCGCTTCGCTCGAACCAGGCCGAGCTCGAGAAGCGCCTCCTGGCGATCGAACAGGCAATCGTCAAACAGCAGTAAGTCGGGTAAGCAAAAGAGGAGAGGTTATGAAAAACAAGATGCTTCTTTACGTGCTTGCCATAACAGCGATCGCGATCGCCCAGGCCGCGTACGCAAATGCTCAAAGCGGCGGAGCGTTCGCGATCCAGAGGTCGGTCATCGCAAATGGCGGCGGCCGGTTGACTGGTGGAACGTTCGCGGTCGATGGCACTGCGGGCCAGGCTCTTGCCGGGGTTCAAAGCAACGCCGGGGCATACACTGTGCTTTCCGGATTCTGGGCGTCCGGCGGTGCCACCGCCACCACACGGCGCACGCCGTTCGACTTCGACGGCGACAGCAAAACGGACATCGGCGTGTTCCGCCCCGCGGGAGCCGAATGGTGGATCCAGCGGAGCAGCAATGGGCAAGTGCCGGCGTTCCAGTTCGGTGTTTCGACCGACAAGATCGTCCCGGCCGATTACACCGGAGACGGCAAAACGGACGTCGCGTTTTTCCGGCCTTCCAACGGAACCTGGTACGTTCTGCGCAGCGAGGACGGATCTTACTACGCGGTCCCGTTCGGGCAGAACGGGGACGTCCCGGCACCCGCCGATTTCGACGGAGACGGGAAAGCGGATCTGGCGGTGTTCCGGCCTGCCAACTCGACCTGGTACATCACCAAGTCGACCGGCGGGGTCACGATCACGCAGTTCGGCGCGGCGGGGGATATTCCCGTGGTTGCCGATTACGACGGCGACGCGAAGGCGGACATTGCGATCTACCGGCCCGGCCCGGGCGAGTGGTGGATCAACCGCACCTCCGCCGGCGTGCTCGCCCTTCAGTTCGGCACCGCGACGGACAAACCCGTTGTGGGGGACTACACCGGTGACGGAAAAGCGGATGTTGCGTTTTGGCGGCCGTCGAACGGGAACTGGTTCATCATCCGGAGCGAGAACGGCTCCTTCTATGCGTTCCCGTTTGGGGCCGGCGGTGATGTTCCGGCCCCGGGCGATTACGACGGGGACGGGAAGTCGGACGCGACCCTGTTCCGCCCATCCGCGGCGACCTGGTTCGTCGGGAAGTCGACCGGCGGGACCCAGATCGTGCAATTCGGGGTGAACGGGGATAAGCCGATCCCAAGTGCGTTCGTCCCGTAGGCGATCGTTGCGCAAAGAGGAGAGGCTGCCCTGAAAAGGCAGCCTTTTTTTTCTCTTATGAATCGCCGCCGCCTTCGGCGGAGATACGGGTCAGCCAGTCGATCGCCATATTCTCATCCCTAAAGATGACGACTTGGTTTTCCAGGCGCGGGGCGAGCAGGACGCCAAACTCGCGGCCGACTTCGAAAAGCGTGTCGCTGTCGCAAAGCAGCGCCATCTTGCTGTCGACGAGCCGGCGGCGGGCGGACTGAAAAATGACTGTTATCGTGTTGAGATCCGCGGCATCCATGCTCCCCACTTGGAGCCCACGGTAATCGAACAACACTCCCATCCCGGCATGCCAGTGCGGATCTTTGAAGATGTCCGAAAGAAACTTCGCCTGATCGTCGAGAGAGAACTCGTCCCATTGTCGAGCTCGAACAAAATTCCGAGCTTCATCGAATTCGACTTTCCATTGCATAGTTTCGAAAGGATAAAGGAGAACGCAGAAGGAAGAAATCTTTTTGCAATTCTTCAATATGCGAGAACCTTAGCTGCAACCTCTTTGATCCTTATCACTCATTTCGCCTTTATCCTTTTCCCGTTCTGCTTTCAAAGGCAACTCCATTGGCCGCCGACCATCATCGCCGGAGCACCCGAGCCGCCCGCCTGACAAGGAGTCGTCGCGCGACGGCAGTTCGAGCAGTAGACCATCGAGCCGTTTGATTTCCCGGCCGGCAGCGCGCCGGCCGCGAATGTCGGCATCTGCACCGGCGCTCCGAATTCGACATCCGTCCCAAAGAACGTCGGATGCCCGGTCACCTGGCCCTCGCCCGGCTGGCCCGTCATGAAAACAACGGTCGCTTTATCGAATAAGGTTTTTTGCGCGCCGCGGCACCCGAGGATGTAACCGTCGACGCAGAACCTGTCGCCGGTGGAGTAGACGCGGACGTCCGCGTTTGCCGTGAAAGTGTTGCCGGCGTACGAATTTCCCGTCGAGACAAATGTCCGGCGGGCGTTGAACACGATCGGGTCGCCGAATGCGCTGCCCATGATTGTGATCGGCCCTGAATAGTTTCCAGCGAGCGGGTTGCGCTCCGAATTAATAACTATCGAGTTCGTCATCGCCTCGGTCGAAGATCCGATTATTGTGAGTCCGCTGTTGTCCAAAACATCGACGAAGGTTCCGCCTTTCGCGCTCGCAAACCCGCCGCCGTAGGTGTCTTCTATCAGGATCGCACCCGCACGCTCGAATTTCATCGAGTCCGCGTTCTGGTTCGCCTTTCGGCCCGGATTGATAAAGAGCGAGCCCTCGATCTTCCAGTCGGTATTCCGCGCGTTGGTGTAGATCGCGGCGTCCGTATTAAAGATGAAGACCGAGTTCCGGACCTTTATGTAATCGACCTGCCATTCAAGGTTCGTTTGCGGCAACCCGTACGCATAGATGCCGCGCGAGAAATTGTTAAAGACGACTCGTTCGAAAATTATCCCGCCCGCCGAGTCGTAGGCCCCCACCGCCTCGACGCCATAAGTCTGCGCGGTGCTTTCCGAATAAAGCTCGATGTCGCGCATCGTGATCTGAGTGCTGCATTCGCCCAGACGGAACAGCGCGCGATTTGTTCCGCTCAATCTGATACGAGAAGGATTCTTTCGAGGGAGTGCGCTCGTCGGTGCATTTGTCTGGATCGCACCGGTTCCCTGAATGATGATCCCGGACGGGAGGGCGATCGTCGATGTCACTTTGTAGTCGCCTTCGGGAAACGAAACCGTGCCGCCGTTTCGCGATGCGATGTACGCAAAGGCGCTCCGGATGGCGATCGTGTCATCGGCCTGCCCGTCACCCACCGCTCCGAAATCGCGAACGTTATAGTAACCGGCTTGCGTGGCCGGAGGATCGGCGATCCAGTTATAAGTGACCGGCCCCGAATACTGATCGCCGGGAAACGTGATGCGGTATCGTTTGTCTTCACCCTCGAAGCACCACTTGTAATCGGCGGCGTTCGCCCGCAGCGTCGCGCTGCCGCCTGCGTTAGGGGCAATCGAGGAGCTTCCGTCGCACGCCGAAACCTTTAACGGTGTCGACCGATCCATATCCGTGATCAGAGCTGCCGTGCTCGGGGGAGCATAGCGGATCGCGCACGCGGTGGAACGCTGCGTCGTCGGAACGTCGAGGATAATGTTGTGACCTTGAAACTTGTTTTGACCAAACCCCGCCACTGCGGGCGCAGCGACAGTAACCAACAAAACCAGGAGCTTTTTCATAGGACGCTATTATCGCGTAAAGCTGCCGCGACGGGCAAAGGGTTGGACGACGTGGAAGGAAGTGCCATTTTCAACGGAAGAGATTCTTTGCGACTTTGCGACTTTGCGGGAACCCTCCTCGATTACAATTTGTGACGTAGTTGTTAACTCAGATGTTCCCGCAAAGCCGCAAAAAAGAGACGCAAAGTTTGTTCAGTGAACAATGGTCGAATCCATTTCAAACCGAGAAACGTCGCTCGGCCTATGACTCCTCCGACTTTGTAAACAATGTAGGCGGTTCGGCTGACCCATGGGGAGGTGTAAATCCGAAATGCTCGTATGCCCGCCGTGTTGCGGTTCGTCCTCGAGGGGTGCGATTGAGAAAGCCGATCTGGAGGAGATAAGGTTCGATCATCTCCTCGATCGAATCCTTTTCTTCGTGCAGCGACGCCGCAAGGGTGCCGAGACCGACCGGGCCGCCGTCGAACTTTTCGATTATCGTCATCAGAAACTTGCGATCCATTTCGTCAAGTCCGTACGTGTCGACTTCCATTCGGTTGAGCGCGTCGCTCGCGACGTCGGCGGTGATGCGTCCGTCGTGATCGACCTCCGCATAGTCGCGGACTCGACGAAGCAAACGATTTGCGATACGCGGGGTGCCGCGCGAGCGGCGGGCGATCTCTTGCGAACCCGTTTTATCAATCTCGACATTCAAGATGCCGGCGGATCTTTCGACGATCTTCTGTAGCTCATCGACGCCGTAAAAATCGAGATGGAAGATTATCCCGAACCGGCCACGCAGCGGCGCGGTGATCATGCCAGGACGGGTGGTCGCGCCGACGAGTGTGAACTTCGGTAAATCGAGTTTTATCGACCGGGCGGCGGTGCCCTGTCCGATCATGAGATCCAGACTGTAGTCCTCCATTGCCGGATAGAGGACCTCCTCGATGGCCGGGTTCAGGCGATGTATCTCATCGATGAACAAAACATCGCCTTCTTCCAGATTGGTAAGTATCGCGGCCAGGTCGCCGGCCTTTTCGATGATCGGTCCGGCCGTCGATTTCAACGTCGAGCCCATCTCGTTCGCGACGATGTTCGATAGTGTCGTCTTGCCGACCCCGGGCGGGCCGGTGAGCAGGATGTGATCCAGGGCTTCACGACGGCGGAGAGCCGCGGTCATGAAGATGCGCATGTTGTCCTTGACCTTTTTCTGGCCGATATAATCGGCGAGCGCGGCGGGACGCAAAGTCGCCTCGATCCGCGATTCTTCGGTCGTCAATTCTTCGTCTCTGATGCTGACTGTTCCTATATCTGACATCGTCTTACTTCTACTCTGCGGCATTGCGACTTTGCGGGAATTCTTCCTCGAACCCGCAAAGAAATCTAAAACAACAGACCTTTATTATAGAGCGCCATAATGTCCATCGAAAACGCGACGGTGCAGTGAAGCAGCAGTCCCATCCAGATGTTTCCGTTTCGATAACTCAGCCACCCGAGAAAGATGCCGGCCACGATAGCCGCCAGCGTTTCCGCGGGAGGCTTGCCGAAGTGGATCATGCAATAGGGAACGGTCATGGCGAATATCGAATAGATCCCGAGAGCCGGTTTCAAGCTTTGAACAAGAAATCCGCGAAAGAAAAACTCCAGCCCAAAAAACTGCACGAAGTAGATCAGCTCCCAGATCAAAAGCGTCTGGCCGATGTACGGGTCACCGTTGTGGATTTTCAAAAATGGGTACTTGGCCGCGAAACTTCCGGTCAGCGACATCAGATAGACCAGCGGGAGCATGATCGCTACGGCGGTAGCGAATAATTTCCCGAAACCGGGTTCGATGCGGAAGTCCAGGCCGTAGTCGGATAAGCGCTCGTTGTAAAAGAACCTGATACAAATAGCCGGAATAACAAAATAAAAAACCGATACGACACCCACCCACCAGCCGAGGGCCGGGAGATTGTTATTCGGCGAGTTACAAATTAACTCCCCGAAATTCTCGAACCGGGTCCCCCTCAGGTACTCCGCCAGGTTTTCCTGATTCTTCAGGTAAAAAATCCCGGTCATTCCGACCGCCGTATAAATGAAAGCGAAGACCGCCTTCCGGTCCAGAAGGGAAAAGTCGGTTTTGATCCGGGTGATGAGGTCGCGCATGGAGTTATTAACGACTACCCCGAAAGCTCCCTTCCTGGTTTTGGGACGGGTGGCGGAGGCTTTGCGGCGGGTGGCAAGTTGAAGCAGGATTCAGAACCTTCTGAACTACCGACCGGTAACCCGAAGCGGCCGCCGCCTCTCCCAAACACGGAGGGAAGCGAACTGATCACTTCGCCAGCTTCTGCAAAGCGCTTCGCAACAGCTTCTGGACATTCATTTCCGCCCCGTCCTTCGCCGCCGCCTGAAGCGCTTTCTCGGCGGCGTTTCGCTGGTAGCCAAGATTCACGAGGGCTGAGAGCGCATCGTCAAATACTGAGTCAGCGTCGCCCGACGATCCGGCCGCCGTGGCCGTTACGGCAGAACCCGCCGAAAGCTCGCCGATCTTGTCGCGAAGCTCGATCACCATCCTCTCCGCGGTCTTCTTGCCGACGCCCGGGATCGCCACCAGCCGGGCAATGTTGTTCGTCCGAATGGCCCCGACGATCTCGTCCGCACTCATGCCGGAGAGCATGGTAATTCCGGATTTTGCGCCGATGCCCTGAACGGAGATGAGCTTCAGATAGAGGTCGCGTTCCCGCGTGGTCATGAACCCGAAAAGCTGGAGCGTGTCTTCCCGAACGTACGTGAATATTCGCAAGCTTACTTCCGACCCGACATCGCCGAGCTCGTAAAAGGTAGACAGAGGAATCGTGACCTCGTACCCTATTCCTCCCACATCGACGATCACGGCATTCGCGTCTTTCTCCAGAATTTTTCCAGATAGGAAAGCGATCATTGTTTCACACGTGAAACGAGTATAGGTGATGCAAGTTCGAAAGGCAACGAGGTCCCAGGCGCCTCCGCGAGCAGCCCTCTTTTAATCCCCGTCTTCGTCGCGGCTTTGCGACTTGCCGGAACACGCTCGCCTAGAATTTACGCGTGCAGGTGTGACGAAGAGATCTTCCCGCAAAGCCGCTAAGCCGCGACGAAGACGGGGGCGTCAAATAAAAAGATCGCTCTGTCACGAATTGTCTCCGAGAAAACTTTTCGGTGACCGTCAAAAGAGTTAATATGAAAATCACGGCGACGGTGAAACCAAAATTCGAAAATCGCCGTATTGATATTCGGTAGTATTCAAGAGGTGAAGTATATGTGTTACACCGGACTTTTTAAGCGGATCATTCCTTTTGCTTTGACATTTGCCGCCGGCCTTTTTCTTGCGAGCTTTTTTGTATCGATCGGACTTCCGACATCGCGGTGGCGTGTGGAGCGCCGCTTCAACAGGTTCCAGGAATCGCAGCAGCTTCGCCGGGATTACGAGAATCTTCGTGAGAAGTATCGCGAGCTGCAGGTCGAGAACGATGAGCTCAGAAAGAGATCTGACGCTGCAGACTTTTTCATTCCGAATGCGGTACCGCCCGTTGACCTTGAAGAGCATCATCCGCCGCAACCGCCCCCTCCGCCGAGGCAGCCAAAGCGAATGCGGGTAGAAGTTCTTCAGTAGAACAACTCCATTTCCTTTATCAGGACCACAGATTAATGCACGGAGCGATGTGTGTTAATCTGTGGTTTCTTATTGTTACGGAGGCGGTATGCAGATTTCACCACGAGTATTGAAGCACTTCATTGTTGCCCTTTGTGCGTTCAACCTTGGGCTCGCGTCAGCCTGGCTTATGGCCCCTGTAGGTGAGGAACTCCCTATACCCGGCCGGGAGGCTTCTCAACAACAATACTTGCCGCCGGTTCCGGCCCAACAGTGCCGCCCTGAGTATCCGGATTCATACGAGGCGTCATCCCGGTTTGACCGACTGGTAGGAATCGAGAAAAAAATCATCGACCTTGATGAGAAGCTCAAGCAGCTGGCCGCTAAAGATGCTGCGACGGACGCGGAAATATTTATAAATCTGGAGAAGATTAGCGACCTGACAAACGAGTTGGACCGGTTGGTCAAAGAGCGTAACGGCCTGGTCGACCGCTTGTTTGACGACGGGAGAGCCAACCTTTTATACCGCGAGGTCTGTTTCTAACCGTACATGGACGAATCCTCAGCCCGAAAACTTATTTGCGAAATAGGCGTGCTGCTTTACGAGAGGAGCTATGTCGTTTCGTCTGACGGCAACGTCTCCGTGCGCCTCGACGAAAACACGATCCTTGCGACGCCCACGATGACCTGCAAAGGCAGGATGACCGAGGACAGCCTGGCGTTGACCGACATGGAGGGCAAGCCGCTGACGGACAAGCGGGCGTCCTCGGAACTGGCGATGCACCTGCTGATCTATCGCGAACGGCCCGACATCAAGGCAGTGTGTCATGCTCATCCACCGCATGGGACCGCGTTCGCCGTCGCCGGACTCGCCATCGATAAGCCGATTCTTTCCGAAGTTATTCTTACGCTCGGCTGCGTTCCTTTGACCGATTACGGCACGCCGTCGACAAGTGAGCTGACAGAGGCGATGCAGCCGTTCGTGAAACACCACAATGCGCTTCTTATGGCGAATCACGGCGCCGTCGCTTACGGCGAAGATCTGTGGCAGGCGTTCGATCGGCTCGAGACACTCGAGCACACGGCGAAGATCGCGATCCTCGCGAAAGCTTTGGGCGGCGCGAACGATCTGCCGAAAGACGCTATCGAAAAACTTATCAACATCCGCGAGAAGGCGGGCTATCTAACGGAATCCGCCCGATGCCAGGCATGCGGGTATCTCCACGAGGT
>DATLCA010000293.1:0-2403 GCA_035526605.1 Pyrinomonadaceae bacterium
TCCGGGACGGTCGAGCCGCCCTGGCTATTTTCGACTTCGACACTTTCATTCTTCTCGTCGACGGGTGCTGCATGCTGCCGCGGTTGTACCGACGCTGCGCCTTTCACTTCCGGCCCATTCGAAATCGCTGCCGGAGCCGGCACGGCTGCCGGCTGTGCGGGCAGGACACTCACGGGTGTCGGTCTTGCCCAGGTATCACTAGCCGGACGGTTTTCTTTTGGTTCCTGCGGCGTTGGTTGATCAGCAGTTGGACCGGCCGGATCCTGCAATTCAGACTTAGTTTCCGGCTGTGCCGCCGCTATGCTCGTGGCGGGTGCACTGGACTCGGTCGCGACCGGCGCCGAGTGAAAGTTTTCCGTGCTTTTCGTGACGGTCCGTCGATCGGTCCCCCTCGGTACGGAATTGATCGACTTTACCAGCCGCTGTTCGGCGGCCGGAGTGGCGGGTTGACTCTTCGGGCCGCGGTTCCGGGTGCCGTCCTGGCTTCGGTAGTAGATGACCACCGGGGCGAACCCCTTGAATCGTTCGGGCTGGCCGGTCGGGATATTCTTCGGCGGCGTCGCTGGATTTGTGATCGCGCTCGAGAGTTTAGCGTCGACCTGTTTGCCGGAATTGTTTGGTTGAGCGAATGTAAATAAGGACGAAAAAAAACATAGTGCGACGGCGAAAAGTAATTCGCGCTGCGGAGTGCGGTACAGCATGATAACCCCCTTGAAATGAAAGCCCGCCGGTGAAGATCATCGGCAACCCTTCAGAGTTAGCAATTTTATAACTGCCGATCGGACCTGTGTGTTGGCTGTCGTACCTAGCCCGAAATTTATTGAATTTTTCCACTGAAGAAAATCGCCGCCAACGAAGTAGAAAGGTCCTCATCGCTTGCTGAATGAATGCTCATTCAGTTATACTCCGGTCTGCAGATTCACTAAACACAGTCACTTCTTTTGACCATATGAATATTAGAAAGGCCGCCGTTCTCGGGGCGGGGACCATGGGGGCAGGCATCGCCGCTCACCTCGCAAATGCCGGAATCGAAACGCTTCTGCTGGACATCGCCCCGCGCGAATTGACGCCCGACGAAGAAGCACGCGGGCTGACGCTTGATTCGCCGAAGGTGAAGAACCGCGTCGTCGCGTCGCTTTTCGAAGCTGCGAAAAAGCTGAAGCCGGCGCCGTTCATGCTGGCGGATAACGCGAAGCTGATCTCACTCGGAAATTTTTCCGACGACATGGTCAAGCTGAAGGATTGCGATCTGGTAATCGAAGCCGTTGTCGAAAATCTCGACATCAAGCACAAGGTTTTCACCGACGTTGAGAAGAATCTCAAGCCCGGTGCGATCATCGCGACGAACACGAGCGGCATCCCGATCAAATCGATCGCGGAACCATTCTCAGACGACTTCAAATCGCACTTTGTCGGCGTGCACTTTTTTAATCCGCCGCGCTACATGAAGCTCGTCGAGCTGATCCCGACCGAGTGGACGAATGGCGAGCTCGCCTGCAAAGTGTCGGGGTTTTTGAATCAGCGTCTCGGGAAAGGCGTCGTGCCGGCGAAAGACCGGCCAAACTTTATCGCGAATCGCGTCGGGACATTCGGGATGATGGCGGTCGTGCATGAGATGATCGCGATGGGATTCACGCCGACCGAGATCGATCAGATGACGGGCAAGGCGATCGGACACGCTTCATCCGCGACGTTTCGGACGTCGGACCTTGTAGGCCTGGATGTGCTTGTCCACGTCAACAACAATCTGTATCCGGCGATCCCGGATGATGAGGACCGCGAAGCGTTTCAGATTCCTGACGTGATCAACCAGATGCTTGGGAAGAAACTTCTCGGCGACAAGACCAAAGGCGGATTCTATAAAAAGTCGACGGATCCTGAAGGCAAGCGCGCGATCCTTGAGCTCGACCTGAACACTTTCGAATACAAGCCGCAGCAGAAGACCAAATTCGCTTCGATCGACGCGGCGAAAGGGATTGAAGATCTACCGAAACGCGTGAAGACTCTCGTCTGGGGCGAAGACCGGGTCGGGGAGTTTCTTTGGAAGACATCTTCACGGATTTCCCGCTACGCCGCGAACAGGATTCCGGAGATCGCGGACACGATCGTCGAAGTAGATAACGCGCTGAAGTGGGGATTCGGTTGGGAGATCGGCGTATTCGAGGCATGGGATGCCATGGGTGTCCGCGAATCCGTCGAGCGGATGCGCAAAGAAGGGCAGGCGGTTCCGGCCAACGTCGAAAAGATGCTCGAGTCGGGGGCCGAGACTTTTTACAAAATCGAGAACGGACAGAAGTCCTACTACGATCTCGTCAACGGCGGATACAAACCGGTCGCGGAACAGCCGGGTGTCATCGTCCTGAAATCTTTGAAGGAAAGGACCGGCGTTATCAAATCGAATCC
>DATLCA010000294.1:0-4190 GCA_035526605.1 Pyrinomonadaceae bacterium
CGTTTACATCCGCCGCATATAGCACAGATGGAGAACGAATAATCACTGGACTGCAAGACGGCAGCTTGCGAACTTGGGGCGCGACGACGGGAACGGAGTTGTCGAGATCTCAAATTGGTGAAAATGTTTCGTTCCTGAACCGTATCGGAACGTCAAAGAAAGTTGTCGCCCTCGTCCGGGGACCAACAGAGAAGAGGTTCAAAATTATCGAACCGTCGACCGGTGATGTGCTTAGCACCTCGAGACCTATCGACCTCACGTATGTCGAAACTGTTTCCGTCAGCGGCGATGGCCAATACCTTATAGTTGTCGACAATATCGGAACGGTCGAGGTCTGGACGCTGAGCGATCTGATGTTTCGACGTCGGCTTCAGTACGAATACTCGGGCGGTGATGCCGTTGCATTTAGTCCGGATTCTAAAACGTTCTACATCGGTGGCGACAATCAGAATGTTTTGCAGTACGAATCAGCGACCGGGCGGAAACTGTGGCAATTGCTTGCAGACTTTAAGCCTGCGGAATCCGAGACGAGGCTGATCGCTGAAAAGGATAAGCGCGTTTCTACCATCATCGAAGCAAAGAAAAAGCGTGACGCGCAGGCCGCTATCGATGTCGCAGCATTCCGCACGAAGGTCTACGTGAAATTCGATCATTACGGCTCGATGTCCGACCCCGGGAACAAGCGAATTGTGGAATCGGACGAGCCTGCCGAGAGTAAAGTTACATTACCGCGTAATGCCGCGGACGCGGTTTGGCTAAGACTTTTCAACGACTCGCCGCTTCCTATAAAAATTCCGACGCAAAGCATGTACTTTCCAAATCCAAAATGTGTTCATGTTTTCCCGACCGGAGAAAAAATCGGAGGGCTGTGTGAAAGGAGGGAGATTTCCATCTGGCACGGGTTGGAAGACCGCACAGGAAAGTCTGTCCGGTACGGATTTGATTTCGGCTCGTCCGCGATACTCCTTCCGAATTCCTCGGTCGTATTTCCTGTGCCGCTGGCGATTTTGCGAAATGGAAACTCGATCGTATTCGGCTATTCATTTCAAAACGTTAAGGCTAGCGTGAACGACGACGACTGGGATTACGGAGAAAAGCTCGAACTGAGATTTGGGGAGAAGAATCTCAAATAATCAAGCTTCTGTCATAGAAAGGGTGAGACCGACAGCCTTCACTACCTCATCGTCTCGCACTGTCTCATCTCGCCGGATTGCATTCCTTTTGAAAACCATTGCATTCGCTGCTGTGCGGAGCCGTGCGTGAAGGAGTCCGGCACAACGTAGCCCTGGGTACGTTTCTGGATCGTGTCGTCGCCGACTGCCGAGGCCGCGCGGATCGCTTCTTCGGCGTCGCCGACTTCCACTAGTCCCTTTTGCTGCGCGTAATGCGCCCAGATTCCCGCGTAACAGTCCGCCTGTAATTCGAGCGCGACCGAGAGGCGATTGTTCTGGCCTGCCCGCTGAACTTTGTCCATGGTGCCGAGTAAATTCTGCACGTGATGGCCGACCTCATGCGCGATGACGTAAGCCTGCGCGAAATCACCCGGCGATTTAAATTCCTGTTTCAGCTCCTGGAAGAAAGCGAAATCGAGATAAAGGTTATGATCGCCCGGACAATAGAACGGCCCCATCGCCGCCTGGCCATATCCGCATGCCGTCGGGGTTTGCCCGCTGTACAAAACAAGTTTCGGCGCCTGATACCGCATGCGAGCCTGCTGCGGCAAAACTTGGCCCCAGATATCTTCGGTCATCTTCATCACCGTGCTTGCGAATTGACGGTTCTGGTCTGCCGGTTGAGTAGCGGAATTGCTTGCGGCACCGGGTTGCTGCTGAGTCTGCTGCGTTTCCGTCGGAAGCCCTTCCAATAATTGTCTTGGGTCGACGCCGCACAACATCGCCGCGAGGGCGAGAATGAGCATCCCGATCCCGCCACCGCCGATCGCCAAACCGCGTCCACCCATGCCGCGCCGATCCTCAACGTTCGAGCTCTGGCCATAATCCTGCCACCGCATAATTGTCCAACCCTCCCTGAATGTTTCAACGTAAATTTAGCGTGATTGAATTCTAGCACTTTGGATTCGACCACAGAAGTATTATTTAGCTCCGATAGCGGTTGGCCACCCTGTCCGCAAAATCTTGACACGTGTGAAGTTAGAGTCATATTATTAACTCAAGTTGGAGTTGCGGTTTTTCTTTCCGAGCGTGCACAGGCAAAGGAGGCAGTGATGATCAAACTAGATATCGTCAACCATGTTGCCGATAAAACCGGTGTCCCGAAGCAAAAGGCCGAACAGGTCGTTGATTCGCTTTTCAACGCGATGAAGGACGCACTGGCGAAGGGTAAACGCATAGAGCTGCGAGGCTTCGGCGTTTTTGTTGTTAAGCCGCGAAAGCGAGGTGTCGGGCGAAATCCGCGGACGGGAACCGAGGTACCGATCCCCGCGGGGAAGACCATCAGATTCAAGCCGGGAAAGGAACTCTCGGCACGGGCGGTGAAGACCTAAATTCTTCTCATTTGATTTTTAGACAAATCGTAAATCGCAAATGAATATCTGCGGTTTACGATTTCCTTTTTGGAGACTATGTCGGTCGAACAGATCTATCTACAGCGGCAGGCAATGCGGCCGACCGCGCGCACGTGGCTGCTCCATGCGCTTTTCCTGCTTGTAACCTTGGCGACCGCGACGATCGCCGGCGTGTTGTATCCGTTCGGAAGGATCGATTCGATGCCCGTCGCGGATCCTCAAACCTGGCCGGAGATTCTCGATTTTGTCGCGACACTTCCGAGCCGATATGCCGCCCTGATCGCGGACGCCGTTTACAAACTCGGCACGGACACCAGCTACCTGGCGGACGGCTTGTCGTTTTCGTTGTCGCTCTTATTCATATTGGTCTCACACGAGATGGGACATTACGTAGCGTGCAGGATTTACGGAGTCGACGCGACGCTTCCGTTTTTCATACCGACCCCGCCGATGATCGGGCCCGCGGGAACCTTTGGTGCGTTTATAAAGATCAAATCGCCGATGCCTTCTTTAAGAGCTGTGTTCGATATCGGAGTTGCGGGGCCGATCGCGGGATTCGTCGCGTTGATACCGATCGCGTTCCTGGGCGTTTGGCGGATGCGACCGGCACCACCGGAGCTGCTAAATATTCCGGGCGGACTGACATTTGCGGATCCGCTGTTCATGCGGATTGCGGGAGCGATCGTCGGGCATGATCCGACGGTGAGCGTCGGTAATCCTTTTTACTATGCCGCGTGGGTCGGCCTGCTAGTTACCGCTTTGAATCTCATCCCGTCCGGCCAGCTCGACGGCGGTCATGCAATCTACGCGGTGCTCGGCAAGAAGGTACATTTTTTCACCGGCCGCATCGCCTTCGTCCTGATGACGGCTTTGGCGATACTCGGGTTTGTTTTTTACAGCAGTCCGAGCGGATTTCTCGTCGCGGTCCTGCTGGGGATCATGACCCGCGTCGGGCACCCGCACCCCTACGACGAAACGCCGCTGGATATAAAACGAAAGCTAATCGCCTTCGCGACCCTGATGATTTTTGTTGTGTGCTTCGTGCCGTTTCCGATCCGAATCAATTAGCACGCGGAAGCCCGCACGAAGTAAGGGCGTGAATGCGGAAGCCCGCACGAAGTAAGGGCGTCACGTTGAGCGGTGACGCCCTTACTTCGTGCGGGCTTCTGCAACGTGCGGGCTTCCGCGTGCTAACCCGCCGCCGGAAGCATTCCTTTTATCTCCCTCACCATCCGTTCCACATCTTCTTGGCCATCAAGGGCGATCATGAAAAAGTCGTAGCTCGTCTTGAAACAGACCATGCCGTTTCCAAAAAACCAGACGCCTTCAAGCAGCGGGTTGCCGCCGATGATCCAGTCGATCGGAGCGCCCGTGATCGTTTTCGGATTCAAGATGTTTGTCATCATCACGGCACCCGACGCGAACGAGAATGCACCAAGCAGTGGAGCGCCGATACGCCTCGCGATGTCGCGCTCAAAACGGATTCGCTCCGCTTCTGCTTCGGTCAGCCGTCCTTTTTCGATCAGATCTTCTTTTCGCTTGAGGAATTCGTTGAATTGCTCGCCGATCTTTTGCACCGACCACGCCGGAAGCGCCGAGTTGAAAAGCCAGTGCGAGCTGATGCCGGTGAAAACTACACCTAGACCGGCGCCGACAGCCATCGAAA
>DATLCA010000295.1:0-2550 GCA_035526605.1 Pyrinomonadaceae bacterium
GACCGTCTGCGTCTCGACCATGCCGGCAAGCTTGTTCGCGAGCTTGTTGCCGGTTTCCTTATCCGCAAAATGCTGCCGCTTGTAAAGACCGACCAGGCCGACGATCCGCTTCATGTCGTTCGGATTGGAATCGCCGGACGCGGCCTGAAAAACCAGCGGCGGGTTATCGTCGACGAGTGCGTTCATCGCTGCGGCGAGGATCGCCCCGGACACCATATCGACGGGAACCACGTCGAGCACAAGCTTTTCGTTTACGGGAATGATCGGCTGACCGCGCAGCGCGATGAGGATGAGGGGTGCCGTCGTCGTGAAGCCTTCGTTCCAACCGGCGAACGGATATTGGTTAGCAGATTCAACGATCGATGGCCGGACAAGAACCTTAACGATGTCGTCTTGCTGGGCGATGATCTGTTCGGCGAGCGACTTCGAGTACGTGTAGATGTTCGTCCAGCCCCAATACTCGGCTCGTTCGGCACCGAGCTCAGTTGTCCGCTCCCGGATCCACATCTTGCGCTCCCGAAAGATGGCTGATTTCAATTCTGATTCGTCATCGGGATCGCGGCCTTCCTCGATAAACCGACATCGCGCAAGCTCGCGAAACTTTGCAGCCTGGACGGCATCATCCGCTTCCTGACGTGCTTGTTCGCTCAAGCGGGCGCAATCTTCAACCTCGCGGTTCACGTCGAACACGGTTCCCTTCAATTCTTCTTTTCGCGGAAAATATCCGACGACGGGTTCGTTCTCCCAGATCGCACCGCTGCGTTTGCCGGCGACGAAGCAGGTGGAGACGTGAACAAGCCGAGGCTTCTTCATCATTCGGGCCATCTTGATGATGTTGTTCGAACCGACGACGTTTGTCCGGAGAGCGCTTTCCAGCGGCGGATTGAATGTCACGTTCCCGGCACCGTTGATGATGACGTCGGTGTCCTGCATTATCTTGCGCGCCTGTTCTTCTTCGAGCCCCAGGAGCTCGTTGCCGACATCGCCGTTCACCGGAACAACTTTTTCCCGAATAAATTTCTCAAAGTCGTCGCCGTACTTTTCGCGCAGCGGATCGAAAGTCGGAGACGTGACGATGGTCGTCCAGAACCGCGTGTTCGATTCATTCTCGTCCCTTGCGCGCACGGTCGCATAAACCTTCCCGATATCCGGAAAGTTATTTAGCAGCATCGACAGCGTGACCTTCCCGACGAAACCCGTTCCGCCGATGAAGAAGATGTTCTTACCCTTGAATATTTCTGTTGGTGAAAGTTTCATTACTTAGTCGGAACCGGAAGCGGTTCCGCCTTCTACTGATATAAAAACTAACCGCATTGGTCCACGTTGCCGAAATGCTCAGGCTCCCGGCTCCAGCCTATCTGGCCCTTCCGGTTTTTTATCTTGACCCACCAGATCGACTTCGGTTCCCGGATAAATTTGAAGTTGGAATCGTCGTACGGTTCTCCCTGAAAGATGCGCCCTTTGAACCACACCTTTGTAAAACCTTCGCCCAGGTTGGTCAGGACGTAAAATTGCTCACCCTTTTTGATTCTCATTTCCCCGAGCTTCGCATTCTTCAGCGCCCGGGCGATTCCGGGCTGGGTCGTGATGACGACGCCGGTCATCCCTTGAACCTTCTCACCGGCTTTCAGCCGAAAGGAGACGGGAGCTGAATCCTTCATGGCGGATCGAATAGCAGTCGGCTTCTCGACGCTCCATTGGCGATAGGTGCAACACTCGAACGGGCAAGCTCCTTTGTCTATGTAAGGAACCGGCGGGCCGCTTTTGGTTTGGGCGAGAGCCGCGGCGCAAAAAAGGCTCGTTATCAATCCACCCGCAAACAGTAGGTTCTTAGTCATATTGATAAGTTCCATATCGCACAGCGGCCACCTTCCGTGTCGCGTGGGCGGCAACCTGTCGTGTCGGCGTCGCAGCAACCTTCCATGTCGCGTAGCGGCAACCTGAATTTAGCCGTGGGTCGCTTCGGCCCACGGTACGCCCGCGATCGATCTCCGCCGCGTCAGCGGCGGCTGATATTCATGCTGCCGCTGACGCGGCGCAATACCTTTGTCGTTCGACCGTGGGCCGAAGCGGCCCACGGCTAAACTCCCTCAGCCGCTACGCGGCGAAACCGTCAGTCGAAACTTCAAGGACCGCAGCAAAAACTTCAGATCGCAATAAAACTTCAAAACTGCGCCTCACAACGTCAAACTACTTCTTCGTCGCCCGGACTTCCAAATACTCAGACTCCACCAATGTGGTTCCATCCGTCGCCTGATTGGCTCCCGCCCACAAATCTTCAAGATCCTTCCGCAACGCGGCCTGACCGGCTTCATCGAGATTCGCGAATGCCTTGTTCGTCGGTCCGAAATATGTTTTGAAATGTTCGACGACTTCGGCCGGGCCGAACGGATAAGTGAACATGATCTTCTGGCGTTCCATCTTCAAATCCGACACGCCTTCCGCCAACCTCTCCCTCACCTTTTCCTCACTTCCCCAAAGCACCGGCGGTGGCATTCCCGGCGGTGGCGGAACGTGTTTAGCTCCGGTTTTGAACATCTGTCCGGTGAA
>DATLCA010000296.1:0-1428 GCA_035526605.1 Pyrinomonadaceae bacterium
CTGCGGCGCAATTGATCCGGCGATCGACGGGTTACTCGTGTTCAAAACGTTCGGGAAAAACTTTTGCATGAGCGCGTCATCGGGTGAGTCAACAGGATTTATCCCGACGAGCAACGCCGTCTCGCGCAACCGCTCACGCCCGAGTGCGATCGCGAGCTGCGAGAAGTACTGGTTGCTGGAAACCTGATACGCGAACTGAATATTCTTCTCCTGGCACCCGCCGTCGCAGGCTCCGCCGACGCTGCCGTCTTCGCCCAGTTTCTGCGTGGCATCGACGATGGGGCGGGAATTCGGTGTCGGCCGGAATCCCCCCGGATAACTCGCGAACATCGAGTCCTGCTTTCCGGCCCGGAATGCGGAGATCATCGTGAAAGTTTTGAACGTGGAACCCGGAACGTAGAACTCACGCGTCGCGCGGTTGAGCAAGGGTTTATCGCGCTTATTTCCTTCCAACTTCAAGTAGTCCTCGAGGCTTTGCGCCTCAGCGAGACTGAACGACGGGTTCGAATAAATCGCGAGGATGTCCCCGCTCTGCGGATTGAGAACTACGATCGCACCTTTTTTACCTTCAAGCTGGGTCGCGATATAGGCCTGCAAGTCGCGGTCGATGGTGACCTTTACATCCTTCTGCTCTTCTTCCTTATGTTTGATTTTCGTGAGGACTTCCCAAGCTTCGGGATTGGGATCGGCGGCTCGCTTGTACAGAGTACGTTCGAGTCCCGGCGTCCCTCGCTCCGTACCAAGAAGATGCGCCATCTCGCGCTCGAGCGCGAACCCGCGGACGATGTTTTTATCCTGGTCGAGTTTGTAGTACGCCAGCGACGAGCTCAACGCGCCGGTACGATCCAGCATCCATCCGCGCAGATTTGCCGCCGTCGTCCGACGCGTCCGCATGTCCTTGTACGCGAGAGCCTGGAACTGTTCGTTAGATTCGTCGGCGAAATACGTCCAGTAAACCTGGAACCCGAAGACGCTAAACGCGAGAAGGATATAGACGATCTGCCAGACGCGGATGCTGCGATTTGCAATAGTCTGCGTGAGACGCTTTTTTACTTCGCGCGGCAGGTCGCGTTCGTAGAGAAACTTCGGCCGGTTAAAGTTGTCGTAGAAGGTGAGAACAAGAAACCCGATAAGGATCCCGACGGCGACGATATAAACGATCGTCAACCCGGCGGGTGTCCGTTCGAGAACTTGTCCGCCGAAGATTGCTTCGGGGCGAAGTTTGTTCCAATCGATGAATGTGAGAAGTGTCGAGAACTTCATTTCGTATTTTGGATCGCGCTCGCGACGATATGTTTTGTATCGCGTAAGCGATCGTTTCGCCGCGTGAGCGGCTGGGCGAATTTAGCCGTGGGCCTTAGCCCACGGAATGCGTTTTCAATGACGTCGCGTAGCGACGCATGAATCGACGTTATGATCAGGCGCCGC
>DATLCA010000297.1:0-6674 GCA_035526605.1 Pyrinomonadaceae bacterium
TGCTTTACGTCCACGATTTTCGCACGGAATATTCGCATCGCTTTTTTCGCCAGCGGGTGATTCGACGCGTAGGCGAGTAGTTCTTCCTTGCTGGCGTTGGGCGGGAGGTTGACGGGTTCATATTCTTCGTCGACCGGGTCGAGGTCCGGCGGAACAAACACTGCACTTAAGGCAGGTGCGGCGGCGGTTCCGTTAGAGCCGTTAGCTGCGTGATGTGACGCGGGTTCACCGGCAACCTTGCCGAAGAGATTCTCAGCGAGCGAGGCCGCAGCCAGGATTGGCAAAAGGTCGTCGCCGCTTCGCGCGAGCTTGAGCTCGTATGCGGAGTCCAGCCAGGCGTCCTCCACGTGCTCTAGGGCTTCCGACTCGATCGGCGCGAGCTTTACCGGCAAGGAATCGATAAAGCTCAGATCGATTGCCGGAGCTCTCGGCGGCTCCGGGATGAATTCGGGTGGAGGCTCAGGCAACGGATCGTTGTTCTCGAAAACCGGCTCGCCGGCCAGCTCGAACCGAGCGGAAATGTCAGGCGGTTCTTCCTCCGGCCCCGCCGGTTCGAAAATTAAAGTTTTTTTTTCCGCGGTCGCCGCAAAAGAGCTTTCGGCGGAGGATGTGGGCGTCTCGCCGATGGCGTTTTCGAGCTGGGCAAGACGCTCAAGGAGTTGCTCGATGGGGACGATCCGCCGCATTTCCGTCAGTTTTACAAGTCCCGTTTCGAGAACGTACCTCGGCTGGACGGCTTCTTTCAGTTTTGCTTCGGTCTCGCAAAGCGAGTTGAAAAAGCGGACGAGGTCGGACGCGGTAAAGCGGTCGGAATATTCTTTCAGTTCGTCCGGGCTGAGGGCCGACGTTTCGACAAGTCCGGTCTCGCCGCCGGATACATTGAACACCATCAGGTCGCGAAACACGGCGAGGAGGTCGCGACAGAAATTGCGCGCGTCCTGGCCGCGTGAGACAAGTTCGGCCACAACGTCCAGGATAAGCTTCGGGGAAGCGTCCGAGATCGAGCTCAAAACGCGAACCATCATGTCGGTGCTTGCGATCCCGAGAGCGTTCGAAACATCCTGGATCGAAATGTTCTCACCGGAAAAGCTGATGACCTGATCGAAGTTCGATTGTGCGTCACGCATCGACCCCATCCCGGAGCGAGCGATCTCGCGGAGGGCGGCGTCGTCGACAGTGATCTTCTCGGCTTTCGCGATCAGGCCCAATCTGTCGAAGATTTTCTGCAGAGCAATAGTTCGAAAATCAAACTCCTGGCATCGCGACCGGATCGTCTCGGGAACTTTGTGCAGTTCCGTCGTCGCCATTACGAAAACGACATTGGCCGGGGGCTCTTCCAGCGTCTTGAGAAGGGCGTTGAAGGCGGGCTTCGAAAGCTGGTGAACTTCGTCGACGATAAAGACTTTATAACGGTCGCGGACCGGATTGATGTTGATGCTTTCGAGAATCGTCTCGCGAACGTCATCGATTCCGGTGTGCGAGGCGGCGTCGATCTCGAGCACGTCCATCGAACGGCTCTCGGAGATCTCGACGCACGACGGACACGCGGTCGGGTCGCCGTATCTGCATGGATTCAGATTCGGCTTGTCCGTTTTATGACAATTAAGGGCCTTTGCCAGAAGTCTCGCCGTCGTGGTTTTCCCGACCCCCCGCGCTCCGGAAAACAGATAGGCATGATGCAGGCGATCATGAGCCAAAGCATTTCGCAGCGTCTGCGTTATGTGCTCCTGGCCGGTGACTTCGTCGAAAGTCTGCGGCCTCCATTTTCTTGCGATTACTTGATAAGACATGAACGTGAGTGCTCTGGATCGATGTCTAATTTTAGGTTAGATCGCCGCCGCAGGCAATGAGTGAGATTAACTCATGACCGAGACTCATTTTGGTGAAAACTCCGTGCTTGACCGGTGATATATAATTATTCAGCCAGTAAATACGCATCGTAAGCCGTTACATATCCAGTCCTGACCTCGTGCCCGGGATGAGGACGCTTGACGCCGAGCGATACAGCTAATCTCCCAGCCAAAATTAAAATCCATATGAAATCAGTAAAGCGTGTTGTCGCCGTCTCACAGTTTCTGCTTCTGGTGCTGGTCGTATCTTTCTCTGCCTTGGCGGCAGGCCAGCTGGATACTAGTTTTAAAACTTACCTAACGAACTCGGGAGGAGGATTCGGCAACAAGGCTCTGATTTTGCCGGACGGAAAGATCCTCGTCTCGGTGCGCACCCAAGTCCTCAATGGGTTTTTTGTCGGCGACCTAGTTCGCCTCAATGCGGACGGTACCATCGACACTTCGTTCAACCCGCCCGACTTCACCCCGCCGGGGCCCAACGCCCGGACAATTGCCGCACTTGCTGTGCAGCCGGACGGCAAGATTCTGGTCGGCGGAACCTTTACTTATGTGAACGGCGAGGAAAGGCATTCACTGGCGCGGCTCAACTCCGATGGATCCCTTGACGCGACGTTTCCAAATGTTTACCCGAACGTGGGCTCGGTCGTGGATATTGTTATTTATCCTGATGGCCGCCTGTTGGTGGGCGGAAATTTCAATCCGTTGACCGGCCCGATCCACCACCTCACGCGGATGAGTGCGAACGGTGTCGTCGACCCGTCATTCGATTATCAGGGTCCCGTGGAGGTGAGAGCTTTTGTACTTCAGCCGGACGGGAAGGTCGTTGTCGCCGAGAATTTGTCTTTACCGAATAACTGGTTACCCCGCGTCAGACGTTATAACGATAACGGGAGTCTGGATGCGACGTTCACCGAGATCAACGTGCAAATCGACACAGGGATCGCCGCCCTCGAATACTTGCAAGACGGAAAGATCCTGGTCGGGGGATGGTTTACCACAGTGAACGGGACCAGTCGGGTAGGCATATTTCGTGCGAACTCGGACGGAACCGTCGATGCGACATTTCAGGATCCAGGGTTGAACGCCGGCGTTCAGACCATCGAGCCCGACACGAACGGAAAGTTTTTCATCGCGGGGAACTACTCACAGATCGGCGGGGCGGCGACCTCGAGAAAGATCCACCGCCTGAACGCGGACGGGACACGGGATACCGGCTTTAGCTTTTTCGATTCGAGCATCATCACCGTCATTACGGATGTTGAAGTTCAGCCCGACGGCAAGGTCATAGTGATATCGCACAGCGGGAGTCCCATCTCGCGCGCGACTTCGAACGGAAGCTCGGACGCCAGTTTCGCGAGGCCGGTTCCAGGAGATGCCGCACCCGGCTACGCAACGCTCGTCTTGCCGGACAACAAGATCCTGATCGGCGGCCGGTTCGCGTCGGTGAACAGCGTCAACCGCGGTTGTCTCGCAAAACTTAATCCGGACGGGACGCTGGACACGAGCTTTACCGCATCACTTTTTTGCGGCAGCTTTAGCTATCCTCTCGATTTGGAGTTGCAGCCGGACGGCAAGATTCTGGCGGCTGGGCAAATCGGCGGCGCGAGGCGACTCAACGCCGACGGCAGCGCTGACGTTATTTTTCCCGGAACTGACAGTGGGACGTGGGATATTGAGTACCTTCCGGACTCCAAGATTCTCGTCGCGGGCGGGACGCTCAAGAGATTTAACTCCAACGGCACCCTGGATGCGACGTTGGCGACCGTCGCCGGAGCCCAATTTCCGAACATCTTTAAAATGGCCGTGCAGCCTGATGGAAAGACGATCATCGTCGGCCACTTCACCACGGTGAACGGGCAGACGCGCAACCGTATTGCACGAATCAACACGGACGGGACAATCGATTCGTCATTCAATGCTCAAGCGGATACGGACATATCGACGGTTGCTCTGCTTCCGGACGGGAAGATTCTGATCGGCGGCGGCTTTACGTCGGTCAACTCGGATTTGAACAAGCGATATTTTGTCCGCTTGAATTCTAACGGGTCGGTCGACTCTAGTTTCTCGGCCGCGCTGGACGGTCCCGTACTGGGAATGAAAATACAGGCCGACGGGCGGATACTGATCGGGGGCGCATTCGCGACTATTGACGGCGTCCTCACGCTCCGGATAGGTCGACTGAATCAGAACGGATCACGCGACACGAGCTTCAACGCCGGATCGGGGCCAAACAGCACGGTCTGGAGTATCGACCAGCAGTCTGACGGAAAGATCGTCTACGCCGGCGAGTTCACAAAAACTGACGGTCGCTCGACGCTCGGGGTTGGGCGTTTGCTGAATGCCCCGCCGTCGAAGTTCTTCGATTACGACGGTGACGGTAAAGCCGACATCTCCGTTTTCCGCCCCTCCGAAAACAAGTGGTACATCTTGCGAAGCTCCGACTTGCAGGTTGACCAGCCTGTCTTCGCCATTGCCGGTGACATTCCCGTTCCGGCCGACTACGACGGCGATCGTAAGACGGATGTCGCGATCTTCCGTCCATCGAACGGACAGTGGTGGTACAAGAGCAGCATCGACGGTTCGCAGGTGCTGAATCAACTCGGTCAGGCCGGAGACGTACCTCGACCATCTGATTTCGATGGCGACGGTAAGACGGATCTCGTATTGTTCCGCCCCTCCGCGAATGCGTGGATAAGGTTCGGCAGCCTTGCCGGCAGCGTGCCAAATGCGCAGTTCGGCTCGCCCGGCGATCAGCCGGTAATCGGGGATTTTGACGGTGATGGAAAATCGGACCTCGCGGTCTTCAGGCCGTCCACCGGGGACTGGTGGTACGCCGCGAGTTCTGCCGGCGGTCAATTCAGGCAAACACATTGGGGTCAGAATGGCGATCTGCCGGTTCCGGCCGATTACGACGGGGACTCGAAGACGGACTTCGCAGTTTTCCGGCCGTCGGACGGTGGCTGGTATATTTACAACTCGGGAAACGGATCGTTCACGACTACCGCGTTCGGAACCAGCGGCGATCGCCCCGCGGCCGCCGATTACGACGGCGACGGACGGGCGGACATCTCCGTTTTTCGACCCTCGACGGGGATCTGGTACTTGCTGAGATCGACCTCGGGATTTGCCGGAGCTCAGTTCGGCATCTCCACCGACACACCCACGCCGGGTGCGTTTGTGCCCTAACGGTGCGCGCGCAAAGAAAAAACCGAAGTCGTCTAGACTTCGGTTTTTTTTGATTTGGCGGCTTCAGGCTTAACCGCAACACAAGCTGAAATTGCTACCGTTGCTCGATTCCTCGCCTAGCGGAGTTCACAACTCAAACCTTGTGCGGAGCCTGAAGCCATAAAAACTAGATGGCAGAAGGCGGAAAGCAGTTGGCAGGAAAACACCTGCCTTCTGCCTAAGGCCAACTGCCTACTGATTCTGGCGGAAAGGGTGGGATTCGAACCCACGGAACCCTTTTGAGGCTCACAGCATTTCCAGTGCTGCCAGTTCAACCACTCCTGCACCTTTCCGCAAATTCAGAATGCGATCTTTGCCCGTTACAAGCTTGGACCAGCAGTCTGAATGGTTGATCTAACTTTCGACAAGCTCGACGACCCTTGTCGAGGCTTCTTCTCCGATAACCGGCTCCTGCACCGGCACGTCATCATCGCCCGCCAGCCATGAATAGAAGAATCCGGCCAGCATCGCTCCAAGGATCGGAGCCACCCAAAACATCCACAGCTGCTCGATCGCCCAGCCTCGTACAAACAGTGCCTGACCGGTGCTTCGTGCCGGATTCACGGATGTGTTCGTAACCGGTATCGTTACGAGGTGGATCAGGGTAAGGCAAAGACCAATGGCGATCGGTGCAAATCCCTTCGGCGCTCGGCCGTGGGTGGCGCCCAGAATGACGATCAGGAAAAAGAACGTCATCACCACTTCGGCCGTGAATGCCGCGGCCGGTGTATATCCCCCCGGGGAACCCGGGGTATTACCAAATCCGTTTGCGGCGAAACCTCCGGCAAAAGAAAAGCCGGCTTTACCGTTCGCGATCAAAAAGATGATGGCGGCCGCGGCGATCGCACCCAAAACCTGGGCGACCACGTAAGGTATCAGATCGCCTGCCGGAAAGCGTTTTCCCGCCCAAAGTCCGAACGACACGGCCGGATTAAAGTGTGCACCCGAAATGTGTCCTAATGCGTAGGCGCCGGTCAGGACCGTCAAACCAAACGCGAGCGAAACACCGGCGAACCCGATCCCGAAGCCGGGGTAGGATGTCGCGAGAACGGCGCTTCCGCAGCCGCCCAGCACGAGCCACAGCGTGCCGATAAACTCTGCCGTCAATCTCTTACTCAAGGGCATAGCAAGTCCTCCAAAGGATAAGGATAAAGGATAAAGGAGAAGGGATAATACAAGACGTTTCACCCTTTCTAGCTTTCACTTTCTTCGCTATCGTGACAAAGATCGCAGTCAGTTCCTTCGTTTCCTGACAAATAGATTTGAGCTTCCCCGGCGGGAACGATCTCATCTCGTCGATGAGTTCAAGCCAATAAATTGTTTCTTCCAGTCCTGCAGCGAACCTTCAATCTTGCTTACAAAGTCCGCGTCAGATTTTGCATGCTGGCTTTCACGGTATCGAGCACCGACAGATGTCCCGCTACGTAATAACTGTTTACCCAATACCCGTGCTTCGGCAGTCTTCGATAAGGCAGAGAACAATCTAACGTTTTTGTCCGCTCTTTAAGATCGCCGCGAGCGCTCCGTCTTTATCCTTTCCGCCTTTACGCTTTCAACTTTGACTGGCGGAGAGGGTGGGATTCGAACCCACGGTACCCG
>DATLCA010000298.1:0-5870 GCA_035526605.1 Pyrinomonadaceae bacterium
AAAAAGTCCACCCGCCAACCCTCCTAATAATCGCTTGATTGCTTTGACAGAATGGTGCCGAATCCTTAAACTCTAGGTTTTCACTTTCGGGTGAATTTCATGGAGTGCGAGTATGCCGAAGAGAACTTATCAACCAAACAACCGCAGGCGCGCGAAAAAACACGGCTTCAGGGCGCGGATGGCGACGAAGAACGGCAGAGCTGTTCTGAAACGACGCCGAGCCAAGGGCCGCAAGCGACTGACGGTTCAACATTATTAAGATTTGGTTTACCTAAGGAGACTCGGCTCGCCAAGCGTGCCGAGTTTCTGCGTGTTTACGAACAAGGTAAGAGGATCGAGGGCCGGTTCATGACCGTCTTTATTTTGCCGAATGAGCGAGGGCTTCAGCGCCTGGGCGTGACGGCGACGAAGAAGGCGATCGGGAAGGCGCATGACAGGAACCGTGCGAAACGCCTTTTAAGAGAGTCGTTCAGACTAAGTCGCAACGAACTCGACAGGATTTCCGTCAAATACGATTGGGTATTGAACGCGAGAAGGAGCCTTCTCGACGTGAAACTTGCAAAACCCCTGGAGGAGCTCCGGCGAATTCTCGGTAAGGTAGAGGAGCTTAGGTGATCACTCAGGGTGTGGCAAACTTTATCTATCGATGAAATTTTTAGTTCTTGATCTGCTTGGCGTTTATAAGGCACTGATATCGCCGTTCCTGCCGCCCGCTTGCAGGTTCGAGCCGACCTGTTCCGAATACACGAGACAGGCGGTCGAGAAGTACGGATCCGCCCGGGGAACCTGGATGGGTCTTAAACGTATCTTACGGTGCCAGCCGTTTTGTAAAGGCGGGCACGACCCGGTGAAATAGTCCGTTACGGACTGAAATGGATAACAGCAATACTCAAAGTCAATTTCGATTCATGATAGCCGCGGTACTTTCGCTGATAGTACTGTTCGGCTGGGGCTATTTATTCAACAAGCCGAAACCTGTCGATAACAGCAATACGGCGCAGGTTGCCAATACAAGTTCCGCGCCCGCGGCTCCGTCGCCTGCCGCAACTGTTCTTCCTCAGGCGCCGGTCACTGCTTCGACGTCGCCCGACCTGACGCCGAACAGGACGATAACGATCAAGACCTCGCTTTATGAAGTTACCTTGGATTCCAAGGGAGCGGTCGCGTCGAGCTGGATTCTGCTGAAGAACAAAACTCCGAAAGGTGAGTATCCGGTTTATGCGGACGGCTCAACCGAGACTCAGAAAAAGCCGCTGCAGCTGATATCGCAGAGGGCGCTGGAACAGAATCCTCGTGAACTGCCTTTTCGTCTCCTAACTCCGGACCAGAATCTCACGAGCCTTTTGAACGAACGGAATTACCAGATCTCCACTCCCGAAGACACGATTTCTTTGGCCGACGGGGAGGAGAAGAGGATCGAGTTTACGCTTACCGGCGACAACGGTGTCGAAGCCAAGAAGACGTTCGTTTTTAAAGGCGACAGCTATGTCACGGACCTGGCGTTAGATCTCAAACAGAATGGGCAGCCCGTCTCGGACACGAGGCTTGTTATCGGGGCAAGCATCGGCGATCACGCGATCAACTATCACAATCTCTATCACACCGAGTCGGAAGCCGTGGCCGCCGTAAACGGCGACATCAAAAGGCATCTGGGCAGCTACTCGTTCACGTACGACGCCAACAACCAGGCGATGCTCGCGGATAACGGTACGATCGACTGGGTTGGCATGAGCGACGCGTACTTTGGGATGGCGGCGATCCCGGCAACGCCGGTCCAGACGGTGGAGTACCGGGCCTCCAAGTATGACGTCCCGATCGAACCGGTTTACGAAAATATTTTTCGCTGGGTGATCCGCAGCCCGAAGACCACCGAGACCCGACATCTCGTAACCGCGTTCATGCCGGTTGCGACGGATGGATCGGTGACGAAGATCTATACCGGGACGAAGGATTACTTTCTTCTGAATAGCCTGAGCGGCTCGCTTTCGCAGGACGTCGGGCGCGAAGTATCGATCGTCAATCTGATCAACTTCAGCAACTATTGGTGGCTGCGCTGGCTCACGAAACCGCTGTCGATCCCGATCCTGTACGCGTTGCATTTTTTCAACGGCATCACCGCGAACTACGGCGTCGCGATCATTCTGTTCACTTTCCTTTTTTACTCGCTGCTGTTCCCACTGCGATGGTCGCAATCGAAATCTTTCAAGAAGGCCGCGGGTAACGCGCCGAAGATGAAGGCGATACAGGACCAGATCAAGGACCTGCAAAAGAAAGGAATCCCGGTCGACGATCCGCGGATGCGGGCGCTGCAGATGGAGCAGCTGAAGATGACGAAGGACGCCCTGCCGATCGGCGGATGCCTTCCGATGCTGCTGCAGTTTCCGCTGCTTATTGCTTTCTACACCGCGATCACCGTTTCACTCGATGCGAGGCAGGCCACGTTCATGTGGCTCCCGGACCTTTCCGCGGCCGACCCGTGGCACCTTCTTGAATTTGGATTCGCAGCCTCCATGGTTCTCGCGATGAAATTCACACCGACGGCAGCGGCCGTCACGCCCGAGCAGCAGATGCAGCAGAAGATGATGACGTACTTCATGCCGGTCATGATGCTGTGGGTGATGTGGACTGCTCCGGCTGGTTTGCTTATTTACTGGTTGTTCGGAAACGTCGTGAGCTTTGGCCAGCAGATGCTGATCAACCGGCTCAACAAGAAAAACGATCCGCCGGCGACGGAAGTTGTCGATACGGTTCCCACGAACGCGAAAAAGATAAAGGGGAAACCGAAGCTCAGTACTTCTTAACCGGGTGGCTTGTTAGTTATGAACGAAACGTGCGAACGCGCTGAAAAATTTCTGACGGAGATTGTCGGAGGCATCGGCCTCGATCTAGCTGTCTCTTCGCAGTGGACGGACGAGGGTTGCCTCCTTGATCTGAGCGGATCCGATTCGCACATCGCGCTTGCCGAGAATGGTGAGCTGCTCGATGCCTTTGAGGTTTTGCTGTTTCAGGTAATGGGGCGGGATCTCGATCGGCAACATCGCTTCGTGGTCGACGCGGAAGGCTTTCGTCAGACCCGCAAGGCTGAGCTTCACGCGATGGCGAAATTCGCGGCGGGCCATGTTCGAAAAAATAGTCTCCCGTTCACGTTTGGAGTTTTGAATTCTACTGAACGGCGGATAATTCATATGTCTCTGCAGCAGGAAGAAGATCTGCTTACCGAATCGGTCGGTGAGGGTCGTGAGCGGCGGTTGCAGGTAAAACTAAAATAGACTGCCGGCAAAAAAGAATTCGAAAGAGCACAGAGCAATCTGTGCTCTTTTTTATTCTCTATGGTGAAATGTATCTGTGGACACAATTGTCGCGATAGCAACGCCGGTCGGCCGGAGCGGGATCGGAGTGATTCGTGTAAGCGGGCGGGATTCGTTGGAGATTGCGAGAATTCTGGTTCGCGATCAGGCGTTCGCGCCGTCGCCGAGGGTTGCGACCCTGGTGCAGGTTCATGACGAGACAGGGTCGGAGCCGATCGATCAATCGCTGCTCACGTACTTCCGCGCTCCGCATTCGTTTACCGGAGAAGACGTAGTCGAGATCAGTTGTCACGGTTCCCCGATCCTTCTAAGGCTTGTCGTCGATGAGTGCCTGCGTCTCGGAGCGCGGATGGCGGACGCCGGTGAGTTCAGCCTTCGCAGTTTGGCTAACGGCCGGATGGATCTTACAGAAGCTGAAGCGATCCGGGATCTCATCGATGCTCAAACGACTGCCGCGGCGCGTCAGGCCGCGCGCCAATTGCGAGGGGAATTCTCGCACCAGCTTCAGCCAGTAAAGGACGATCTTCTCGCCGTCATTGTTGTTTTGGAGTCCGCGCTCGAGTTTGTCGAAGACGACTTGCCGCAGTTCCAATTGGACAGCATCGCCGCAAAATTGGAGCAGCTCAGCTCCGCGCTCGCTCGGATTGCGGGAACGTTTAAGGCCGGAAACTTAGTCCGCGAAGGCATACGCGTCGCGATCGTCGGTCGTCCGAACGTGGGCAAGTCGAGCTTGTTCAACGCGCTGATCGGCAGCGACCGTGCGATCGTGACGGAAATTCCAGGTACGACGCGGGATCAACTCCACGAGAAGTTTACGATAAGCAACATTCCTATTTCGCTGATAGACACGGCCGGTTTGCGCGAGACGACGGACACCGTGGAAAGGATCGGGGTTGAGCGGTCACGACGAACTATGGCGGATGCGGATCTGATCGTTGGGATGGTGGATGTGTCCGCTCCGGTGGTGGAAGATGATCTTAGAATCCTGGAAAGCGTGGGTGCGACGGAGCACGTGGTCGTTTTGAATAAGATAGATCTCGCGCCGGCCCGCGTGTCATCGGTTAAAGAAGAATTGGGAAATAGTTTTTCCACCACCGCACCGTTCATAGAACTCTCGGCAAGAACGGGCGCGGGCCTCGATGAGCTAAAGCGATCTATCGTTGAGCCTTTCTCCCCGAAAGATGTAAACGCATCGGGTTTTCTCGTCTCCGATGCTCGCCATTACGACCTCCTCGTTCGGTCGTGTGGTGAGGTAACGTCGTCGCTGCAATTACTTCAAGAAAAGGCGAGCGAGGAGATCGTCTTGGTCGGCCTTCACAACGCGCTTCGGTTTCTAGGCGAGATTACGGGCGAGACAACTACCGAAGATATGTTGACTGAAATTTTCTCTACGTTTTGCATCGGGAAGTAAACTTTGGGGGTTCCGCTCTGTGGAGTAATTTGGATAGATTCGACTCATACGCGGAGCGTACAAACCTTGTCTTCGTGTCTCCCCGTGAAAACCGGTTCTTCCGTTCTCTCGCCGTCAATCTCCGCGCCGGACGCTGAGGCGCAAAGTTGCAAAGAAGATCTGAAGTTTAACTGGCTCGCCGCTCTTCCCGGGCAATCCGTTGGCAAATCTTTTTCACTCTATTACAATCTAAGACTTTCGCGGTTGATTAAATGTTCGACGAGACTTTTGATGTGTTGGTGATCGGGGCAGGCCACGCAGGGTGTGAGGCTGCGTCGGCTGCCGCGCGCTTGGGAGCCGAAACGGCACTCGTTACCATCAACCTTGACCTTATCGGTCAGATGTCCTGCAACCCGGCGGTCGGCGGAATTGCAAAGGGTCATGTGGTTCGCGAGATCGACGCCCTTGGCGGAATTATGGGCCGGGTCATCGATCGAACCGGGATTCAGTTTCGCCTTTTGAATCGCTCGCGCGGTCCGGCCGTTCAGTCGCCCCGGGCTCAGGCCGACAGAAGCCTTTACCGTACGGAGATGCGCCGGGTGCTGGAGGCGACGCCGAATCTTCATCTGCGGCAAGGGGTGGTGATTGAGTTAATTGTTGAGGGAAAAAAGGTTATTGGCGTGGAATTGCAGGACGCTCGACGAATCGGAGCGAAGGCAGTGGTCGTTGCGACGGGCACTTTCCTGAATGGTACGATCCATACTGGGAGGCGAACCTTCTCCGCCGGCCGCGCGGGTGAACCGGCGTCGATCGAATTAGCGGAGGCGTTAAAGACCCACGGATTTCCAGTGGGCAGACTCAAAACCGGTACGCCCCCCCGGCTTGACGGAAGAACTATCGACTGGGACGCTTTCGAACCGCAGGCCGCGGATGAGCGACCGGTTCCCTTCTCGTTCGCGACGGAAAAGATCGAGCAGCAGCAGGTGCAGTGCTTCATCGGCTACACGAGTGCCAAACTGCATGATGCGATCCGGTCGAACTTGCATCAGTCGCCTTTATATTCGGGAAAGATTAAAGGAGTCGGCCCCCGATACTGCCCATCGATTGAAGACAAAGTCGTCAAATTCGCGGACAAGGATAGACACCAGCTTTTTCTCGAGCCGGAAGGCTTG
>DATLCA010000299.1:0-2836 GCA_035526605.1 Pyrinomonadaceae bacterium
CTCTTTGCCGACGGCCTTGGCGTCAACCTCCCGGCCCTTGTAGCGGAACACGGACGATCGGGCTTTAACGCTTAGGTTCGGGAGCCGCGACAAACTTTCAATGAGTGTTTCCGTCATTCCGTCCGAAAGATATTCGACATCCCCGTTTCCGCTTTCGTTCACGAAAGGCATCACAGCGATCGACCCGATTTGTTTCGCAGTGCCTCCGCGGAAAAGCCAGTAGCCACCGAGACCCAAGACCGCCACGATCAAGATGCCGAGGACGCCTGCTGACAGAAAGTTCCTGTTTGATGCAGAGGGCACTCGGATGTCGTCTGATGGTACGGACAGTATCGCCGTTTCGCCCGGCTGGGTTGCTTGCGTGAACCTACGAGTCGGCTCCTCGCTTTCAACTGCAGGTCCGTCAAGCAGAGCCGTGCCGTCATCAAGACAATAGAGCAATGTCTCGTCGGTGTAGCTTCGCCTGCATTCGGGGCAGCGTTTCATAAGGAATTACCGGGAAAGCCAGCTTTTTTTACTAATCCCTCAAAGCGCGGGTCCGAGCGCAGAGGGTCGAACAGCGGTTCAACTTTCAGATTGATTATCCATCCGGCACGGTCCTCATAAGCGTGATTGAGTTGTTCTATAGCGTGGTCCTTATCGCCGAGGCCAATATAAAGAACTGCGAGATCGTAGGCCGAAACATATCGATGCGTAGATATTTCTTTTAATTCGTCGAGGATCTTAAGAGCGTCGCTGTGCTTTCCCGCTGCGGCGTAGGCGTGTCCCAGCAAACCCAAAATTTCGGTTGTTCTTTCCGATAAGTCGATGGCCTTTTGGAACATCGCTATCGCTTCGGTGTGCATTCCGCGCTGTTCATAATTCATGCCCAGGCCTATATAAGTGCCGTTATGGTTTGGCTCTATTTCCGCCGACCTCTGAAATTGATTCAGCGACTCGTCATAGCGCCGTGCAAGGTAGAGCGCTGTTCCGAGATCATCACTTAGCGCCACCGCAAGAGGTTCGACTCCGACACCCTGTTTTGCTATCCCGATTGCCTCATCGAACCGCCCTGTAGCAGACAGCATGTAGGAATAGACCTCGTATGTGTTCTCGTAGTTCGGGTTGAGCTGGAGGGCACGCTTGTATTCTCGCTCGGAAGCCGCCCAATCCAAATCATAAAACATCAGAAGTGCCCCGGAGGTCGCGTGTGCTTCCGCAAGCGATTCGTCGAGTTCCAGCGCCTTCCCGACCGCCACCTTCGCTTTGGGATAACCCTCGTTGGGTGGAATCCACCCGTTCGTGGAAGATGCTCCATAAGTGTCGGCCAGCCCCGCATAAGCAAGGGCATAGCCCGGGTCGCGCAAGATGGCTTGATTGAAATACTCGGCCGCTTTTTGATGGTCCGCCGGACTAAATTTGCCCCAGAAGTAACGCCCTTTGAGATAAAGTTGATAGGCTTCCGGGTCTGCGGTGTAGTTCTTAGCCAAGCGTTGTTCGTCCGCGCCTGACATTTTCACGCGCAGTTTATTTGAAACGTCGCGGGCAATTTCACCCTGCAGATTGACAAGATTCGCTGTCGTGCGGGTGTAATCGGACTTCCATAAAACCTTTTCCGTTATCGCGTCGATCAAGGTTATATACAGCGCCAGATCATTTCCATGCTGCACAACGCGCCCGGTTAAAATCGCCTCTACATTTAATTCTTTGCCAATTTTCCGCACCTCATCTTCTTTACCTTTATATCGAAATACAGATGAGCGCGCCCTGACATTCAGGTTCGGCAGCTGCGACAAACTGCTGATGAGTGTCTCCGTCATCCCGTCCGAGAGATATTCAAGGTCCGCATTCCCGCTTTCGTTAATGAACGGCATCACGGCGATGGACTCGATCTGTTTTGAACCAGAGTCTGAGAGGTAGCGGTAACCAAAAAATCCGCCGATCAGGAGCAGGATGACAATTCCCACCGTTACGAGGAGCTTTGTCGATCTATTTGAGATTCCGTTTTCAGCTGAACTACGCAAACCTGCATCCGGGTCGGCTGCCGCCGAGTCCACCTGCAGTCGGGTCGCCGGCTCAGAAAGCCGGCCGGCCGAACCAGAGGTCTCGGCCAGGATACTGGTCACGGCCTCGTCTCCGGCCCCGGGCCCCTCGAGCAGCGCAGCTCCATCATCGAGGCAGTAGAGCAGCGTCTCGTCGTAGTAACCTCGCATGCATTCGGGACAGCGTTTCATATCGTCACTGCTTCGTCGCGGCCGTTCTCGTGAGGATCTTTATCTTTTGCCGAAGCTCGAGGTGCGAGGAGACCTGAAAACTCAGCTCCCGAAGCGCGGCGAGTTGGCCGACGGAGAGCTCTCGGGCTACCTGATCGACGACACACAGAGTGCCGACCTTGTAACCATCGGGCGTTACGACGGGTGAGCCGGCGTAGAACCGCACCCCGTTGTCCGCGGTAACGAATGGATTATCGGCAAACCGCTCGTCCTTCGTCGCGTCAGCCACCGTGAACGTCCCGTTATGAACGATCGCATGTGCGCAGAAGGACACGTCGCGGGAAGTCTCCGTTTCGGAAAGGTTGTAGCGCGATTTGAACCATTGCCGGTTCGCGTCCACCAGCGAGATGAGAGCCATCGGGGTCTTGCAGATGTAGGCTGCCAGGCTGGTAAGACCGTCGAACACGCGCTCTTCCTTCGTGTCCAGAATTTCTAATTCATAGAGCGCCTTTAGACGCTCGGTTTCGTTCTCGGGAATAGGTGGTTTTATCATTTCGGTTGCGTTCGCTCCGGTCGATTGCATCAATCTACTCCGGTAGATTAATTCGCTTGAGCATATCCTTGTACCGTGGGTCATCACGAAG
>DATLCA010000300.1:0-29777 GCA_035526605.1 Pyrinomonadaceae bacterium
AAAACGCTCTTGCGGCAGTGCCGCCCGATGAGGGGAAAGGCCCTGCCTTTCCGAGGAGACTGAAAGAGAACCCGTGGCTCTCCCTATCCAGGCGTGGCCTCGGAATGTTGGTGTTTGCGGCGGTTAGCCACAGGCTCACTGATTATCGGGGGGCAGACCAGCAAGATTGACTCTTCAACCATAGGCGACAGCTGCACGGCCACGCGCCCCCGCTCTTAATCCCGAAAATCTCTCTGCTGCATCGTCGCCAGCTCCGCGGCAAGTTTGATTGCGGCAGTCATGCTCGACGCGTCGGCTATATTTTTTCCGGCGATGTCGGGGGCCGTCCCGTGATCGACGGATGTCCTGATCAGCGGGAGACCAAGCGTGACGTTCACGGCGGATCCGAACGAAAGTGATTTGACCGCGATCGTCGCCTGATCGTGATAGCACGCGATGACGGCGTCGAATTCGCCGCGGTACCCACGAAGGAAAATCGTGTCAGGCGAGTAGGGCCCGGAAACGTCGATCCCCAAATTGGCCCGGCAGTGCTCTACCGCAGGCGCGATCTCGTCGGCTTCCTCGGTCCCGAACATCCCGCCTTCGGACGCATGCGGGTTGAGCCCGGCGACGGCGATTCGCACTTCCTTATTGAGGAGGCGAGCGAGCTGCTCGTTCGAAAACTTTATCAGATCGACGATGGCGTTTTTCCTTACGCGGGCGATGGCATCCGTGAGCGACAAATGAGTTGAAAGAAGGACGACCCGAAGATTCTCCGCGAAGAAGCTCATCGCGAACCTGTCTGAGTCGGTGAGCTTCGCGAGGAACTCCGTATGCCCCGGGAAATCATAGCCACCGGCATTCAACGCTTTCTTGCTGATCGGCGCCGTCGCGATCGCGTCGATCTTTCCGTCACTCCAAAGCTCAACAGCCTTCTCGATGTACTCACCCGACGCCCTCCCGGTTTCGGCGGACTCTTCTCCGGGACGGATATCTCCGGGCAGATTGTTTAGGTCGACTATCTCGAGCGGGTCCGCTGCCGCATCCAGCGACACTCCTAAAGCGTCAGCCTGCAGCCGCAACGAGCGCGCATCGCAAATGATAACTGGCTGATATTTGTCGCGTGAAGTTTTGTCCGAGAGCGCTTTCAGCACGATCTCGGTTCCGATACCGGCGGCGTCTCCGACGGTGATCCCGATTCGGGGAAGGGTGTTGTTGAGAAATTCCTCGGTAGACGACATCCGCCAAAATAGGCGGCGCTACTCCTGCCGATCCTCCGCCTTGAACATGTATTTTATACTATGCTTTGGCAAAAGAATATTTGGAGCATCCTTGCGATTTATCTTTAGTGCGTCGATGTCGTACCACTCGATTGTCCCGACGATCTGCTCGCCGTCCTGCAGTACGATCACCATTTCGATGCGGGCATCGATCTGCTTTCGATAGTAAAAAACCTCTGCCAGCGTTTCGACTGGCGGAGGTTTTTTACGCGGTTCGTTAGTTGTTTGCTTGCGGGGAAAGTTTGCCATATTTCAATTTCCGGACTGAGATTTGGAATCGGGACTCGCCGCCCAGGATAATTTTCAAATCCAAAATTCGAAATCCCAATTCCCAAATTCCTAATCGGCTTGCCGTCGGATAAAGGTCGGCACGTCCAGGTCTTCTTCCCTGTTGCCGTCCTGCGCCGGGAAGTGCATCGACTGCGGGCCGCCATTCGCGGCCGCCTCGAGCACGCGAGGCTGCGGCATCTTCGACTGGAGAGCACTGTCGAACCCGGTAGCAATGACCGTCACCTTTATCTCGTCGCCCATGCCTTCCTTAATCACGTTGCCCCAGATGATGTCCGCGTTGTCGTCGGCTTCGCCCTCGATCATGCCGATCGCATCTTCGATCTCGCCAAGCGGCATGTACTCGCCGCCGGTGACGTTGATCAACGCGCCTTTCGCACCGGTGATCGAATTCTCTTCCAACAATTTGTAATCGAGCGCCGCGCGCATAGCTTTTGATGCGGCATCTTCGCCGTTGGCGGCTCCGATCCCCATCAGTGCAACCCCGCCGCCGCGCATCACGGTCGTCACGTCGGCGAAGTCGAGATTGATAATTCCCGGTGTGGTGATGAGATCGGTAATACCCTGGACCGCCTGAAGCAAAATATCGTCGGCTCGACGGAAAGCATCCATCAAGGTGATCTTCTCTTCCACCTCGCGAAGCTTCGAGTTCGGAATCGTGATGATCGTATCGACGCAGCCACGGAGCTCGGCCAAGCCATTATCTGCCTGCGCCATGCGCTTCTTGCCTTCGACACTGAACGGCTTCGTGACCACTGCGACCGTCAGTGCACCGAGCTCTATCGCCAGCGACGCGACAACGGGTGCGGCGCCGGTTCCGGTACCGCCGCCGAGTCCCGCAGTCACAAAGACCATATCGGAACCTTCGAGCACATCCAGAAGTTTTTCATGATCTTCGAGCGCCGCTTCACGGCCAACCTCGGGGTTCGACCCCGCACCAAGGCCGCGAGTCGATTTGCTGCCGAGCTGGATCTTGAGAGGAGCCTTGGAAGCATTGAGCGCCTGCAGGTCGGTGTTCGCCACGATGAACTCGACGCCCTTGATGTTGGCTTCGATCATCCGATTGACCGCGTTGCCGCCCCCGCCCCCGACGCCGATGACCTTGATCCGCGCGCCGGTGATCGGCGGCTCGTCTATGAACATTTTGATTCCGCTGTTTTTCATTTCAGACCTTACCTGTCAAATAAGCTCCCCGCTGTGGGGAAGGTGTTTCTGGATTTGGGTGAAGTTTCGCAGCGACAGATGAGCTCGCAACAATATCTTGTGCTGTTGGCGAATGAGAATACATCATTTGCGACAAAAATCCAACCGACCGACTTACATTTATCTAAATTTTTCACGAAAAGTTTCAAACCACTCGGCCACCTTTCTCGTCGGCGATTTTCCGCCGTTGTTCCCTTCGCGAAGCTGCGAGCGCATCGACGACAAAGCGAGTCCGCACGCGACCGACCACTCAGGAGTCTGCACCTCGCCGGCGAGTCCGCCGAAGTACTCGTCTTCCAAAAATCCCAAACGCGTCGGAGCGTCGAAGACCTGCTCGGCGATGTCCACCATACCTCGCGCCATCGAGCCGCCGCCGGTCAGGATGACGCCGCTCGAGATCTGCGCCTGAGTTCGCGCTGTTTCCTGCGCGATATGCTGCAGCAACTCAACCGCACGCGGCTGCATGATGTCGCAGAGAATTTCCTTCGATAGCCCTCGGGTTTCGCTCCGCCCGACTGGAACGATTTCGATCATTTCCTGGCGCTCGTCATCGGTCATCAAGAACGATGCCACGCAGCCGTAGTGATGTTTGATCTTGTTCGCTTCCTGTATCGAAACGCGAAGACCCATAGCGATGTCCTTCGTGAAGTGCATGCTGCCGAACGGAAAGACGGCGGTGTGCTGCACCGCGCCGCGGCCGAAAATCATCAGGCTGGTGATCTCGGCGCCAATATTCACGAGAGCGCATCCGTACTCTTTGTCGTCGTCGGTGAGCGAGCTCTCGGCGGCCGCGAGCGGCTCGAGCATCATCCGCTCGACATCCAGCCCTGCGCGGCGGACTGCCTTTTCAAGATTCTGGCGGCCCGCGCTAGGCCCCGTGACGATGTGCACCAGACATTCGAGACGGGCTCCGCTCATCGCGACCGGCTCGGTGATCCCGTCCTGCCCGTCCACGATAAATTCCTGCGGCAGTCGACTGAAGATCTCCCAACCTGGAGGCAGCGGCATCGCGCTCGCTGATTCGATCGCACGCTCCACATCTTCTTCGCTAATCTCGCGGCCGGCGCCGGCAACCGCAACAACTCCATTCTTGTTCTCGCCGCGGAAATGTTCGCCGGAGAGGTTCACCACCGCCGACATTATGTCCAGACCGCTGACCCGCTCCGCTTCACCTACCGCACGCCGCACCGATTCCGAGACCGCCTCGGCCCCGGTTACGATCCCGCGCCTTAAGCCTTTAGATTCGGCCTGCCCGATCCCGACGATGTTCATCCGGCCGCTTTCCGAGGGCTCGCCGACGACACATCGCACTCGGCTGGTGCCGATATCGAGGCCGATTGCTTTGATTTCACGATTCATATATTCAAACGCCCTGAATCCCGGTCGAGGTCCCGCCTGTATGGGCTTCGATGTCGCAGTGGGGGCGAGCGGCCTGAAGACCGGGCTCTAAACTACTGCTGCGAATTTTTTCGCGGAGCGAGAATCATATTCTGACCGACAAGGTTCACCGCCTCGAACATGTCGCCTTTCCCGACGATCGCGTTGATTCCGCGCTTCAGGTATTCAGCGAACTTGTCGCGTCCAAGGGCGATGGACACGACCGTGCCCGAATCTTCGACGATCGCCCGCGGTTCCCGCAGATCTTCAAGATTAACCGCAACGACGCGCGACGACAGGTCAAATTCCTTCCACTCAGCCAGCATCTTCCGGTAGACCTTCACGCGTTCGAGATTCTCCTTTCCGGCGGGCTCCGACTTCGCCTGATTCCACCCGGTGATCGCGAACGGAAATTCAGGTTCCTTCTCGCGGGCCGGCGCGATCGCCACTCCCTCGGCGTCCACCAATACGGCCCCGTCGGAGGTTCGCACCAGGGCCTCGGGTTGGCGTTCGAATATCTGAACCCGGATCCCGTTCGGCAGCACCCGCGAGACGGCTGCGGTCTTGACCCACTGCAGCCGCTCGAGCTTTTCTTTGATAACGGGCAAATCCGCATTCCAAACTCCCGACTTCTCGGTCTGCATTTCGACGAGCCGACGAATGTCGCTCGAGGACGACCGCTCCGTCCCCGTGACATCGACCCGCGCGACATTGAAAAAGTCCGACGCGGTGACGGTTTGATACCCAAGGAAGCTTAGGGCGCCGAGGCAGATCAAGATGCAGAAACTCAGAAACAGCGGGAGGGAAAACGCGCGAAAGCGGCTCGGCCCGGCCTGCGAATTCCGTCGCTTACCGGTCGAAGTTCGTCCGCGTTTGAGTGGGCGTTTCACGTTCACCCGGGATGCCGGCCCGGCCTTTTTTGCCGAGATGTTCGCTTTAGTGTTTGCCATTAGGGTTCGTTCCTCTCAATTTTTCCAGGATCTCGTCCGAGAGCCGCGTCACGCTGCCGGCCCCGAGCGTAATTACCAGATCACCCGCTTGAAGATTCGGCGCCACCTTTGCCGCTGCGGTGTCGACGTCGCCGATGTAGTTGGCATTCTTGTGACCGTACTTTCGAATGTTGTCGGTCAGCACCTCTGCCGTGATTCCTTCTATCGGCGTTTCGCTCGCGGCATAAATATCCAGCACGTACAGAACGTCCGCGTTATTGAACGCGAGCGCGAACTCGTCCATCAGCTCCTGCGTGCGGCTGAAGCGATGGGGTTGGAATACGACAACTGTCCGCCGTCCTCCCGAGCTATTCTTCGCCGCGGAAAGCGTCGCAAGAATCTCTGTGGGATGATGTCCGTAATCGTCGACAACGGTGATGCCGTTTTCCTCTCCCTTGAATTGGAAACGCCGGTTCGCATTCTTAAAATTCACGAACGCATCCGCGATCTTTTCGAATGGGATCTCCAATTCCAATGCCACGGCGGTGGCGGCGAGCGCGTTGTAGATGTTGTGTTTGCCGGGGACAGGAAGCGAGATATCGCCCAGCACTTCTGCTCCCCGCCATACCGTAAAGGTCGAGCCGAACGCGGTGTTGTAGGTAATATTGTGAGCAGAAATGTCGGCCTGTGCGGTCAGCCCGTAAGTCACGCGCCGGCGTTTGATGTTCGGAATTATCAGCTGCACGTTCGGATCGTCGAGGCAAATAATGGCCGCGCCGAAAAACGGAACCTTGTTCACGAAATCCGTAAAGCATTGCACCACGTCGTCCATTCCTTTGTAGGATTCCATGTGTTCCTTATCGATGTTCGTGACGACCGCGATGGTCGGGAAGAGCATCAGGAAACTGCGGTCGCTTTCGTCCGCTTCTGTGACGAACCATTCCGAGGCGCCGAGCGTCGCGTTTGAGCCAAGCGTATCGACTATTCCGCCAACCACCGTCGTCGGATCCATGCCGGCCTGAACCAGGAGCGTCGCAACCATCGACGTCGTCGATGTCTTGCCGTGCGTGCCCGCAATCGCCACCGCGTATGGCTTCAGCATCATCAATTCGGCGAGCATCTCGGCACGCGGGATAACCGGAATCCCTCTCTCTTTGGCGAGCACGACTTCCGGGTTGTCCGGCCTTACCGCCGACGAATATACGACGACTTGGGCGTCACCCACGTTCGCGGATGTATGCCCTTCGCCGATCTTCATCCCCATCGCCTCGAGGCGGTCGGTGTTCCTGGATTTTTTGATGTCCGACCCCGACACGACAAACCCGAGATTGCACAACACCTCCGCGATGCCGCTCATCCCGATGCCGCCGATGCCAATGAAATGAATTCTTTTTACGTGTCTGAACATTTGTTAGTCAGATGGGTCGTGGCTTTTGGTCCTCGGTTTCTGCTATTTGGTCTTTGGTCTTTGGTCTTTCTTCTTACTGTTAAATTTCAAATTTCAAATTTGAAATTTAATGGTCTACTTCCGGAACGGCCTCTCGAAATTCATACTGTTAAATTTCAAATTTCGAATTTGAAATTTATTGGTCTACTTCCGGGAGGGGTCTCTCGAAATCCCAATTCCGGATATCACTTCTCAGCTCGCTACTTAACTGCCAGCCCTTCAATCAAATCGACCGTCGCTTCCGCTGCGTCGCTTCGTGCCATTTCTTTCGCCGCTTTTTCCATCGCCGTAATTGCGTCGGGCTGGGCAATCAGACTTGAAATCTCCTTTGCTAAAACTTCTCCGGATAAATCTTTTTGCAGGATCATCCGTGAAGCACCCGCCCTCTGCATCGCCTCGGCATTCTTCCTCTGGTGATCGTCCGCCGCCGTAGGAAGAGGAACCATTATCGATGCCTTCCCTGCCGCCGCGAGTTCCGCGCATGTCGTGGCTCCGGCTCTTGAGATTATCAGGTCGCTCTTCGCGAACTCGGAGACCATGTCCGAAATGTAGCGTCGGACATCCGCGCTTTGCCATCCGGCCCGGTCGTATGCCTCGCGAATCCTTTCAAACTCCGACTCGCCAGTCTGATGCGTGATCTCCACGTTATCCGCGCCTAGGCCGAGCTTCGGTACGGCTTCGATCATTGCGTCGTTGATGGCTCGAGCTCCCTGTGATCCGCCAAATATCAACAGCTTCACTTTTTCGCTAGACTCCGGTTCCGCGATCTCGAAAAACTCTTTTCGAACGGGGTTGCCGGTGACCACGCCCTTCTTTCCGAAGAACGGGAGCGCCTCTTCAAAAGTCAGCGCCGCTTTATCAACAAACATCGCAAGTCGCCGATTCGTAAAACCGGGAAGAGCATTCGAATCCATCACGAGCGTGGGAATCCGCATCATGCTCGCCATCATCAGAACGGGTCCGGAAACATAGCCGCCGGCACCGACCACGACGTCCGGGCTGAACTCTTTCAGCAGCCCACGCGCCTCGATAAAACTTTTCGGCAACACCGCGAGGCCTTTCAACTTTCCCACAAAGCCGACATTTTTCAGTCCCGCGCTATTTATCAAAGAAAGTTTGAAACCATTTTCGGGAACGATCCGCGTTTCCAGTCCGTGGGCCGTCCCGACGAACAAAACCTGCGACTCCCCATCCCGCCGCATTATTTCTTTCGCGACTGCGATGCCCGGATAAATGTGACCGCCCGTTCCGCCGGCCGCGATGAGAACTTTCATCTATTCCTGATGGGCCCCGCCTCCGACGACACTCGCCCGAATCCGGAGCGCCAAACTCACACCGTTCTGTTCTTCTTCCTGTGCACCACCTCGGCCCGAGTTTCGTCGGGTGAAGTCGAGCTTTGGGAAATATTCAGGAGTACTCCGACCGCCACCAGCGTAACGATCACCGACGTGCCCCCGTACGATATGAACGGCAGCGGGATCCCTTTCGCCGGCAGGATCGATATCACAACACTGATATTGAAAAGCGCCTGAACTATAATTCCCGTGATCAATCCGATCCCAAGCAGCGTCCCGAACCGGTCCGGGGCCATCAAAGCAGCTCTGCTTCCTCGCCAGAGCAGCAACCCGAACGCGAGCACGACCGCCAGCGTCCCGACCAGACCAAACTCTTCCCCGACAACGGAAAAGATAAAATCCGAATACGGATACGGCAGGTAAAATAGCTTCTGGGTTCCTTTTGCGAAACCTTCACCAAGGACCCCGCCGGACCCGATCGCGTACAGCGACTGGACCACCTGGTAACCCGCGTCATCCGAATGCTTGAACGGATCGAGAAAGGCCATCAGCCGCTGAACCCGGAACGGCTCAAAGAGAATGGCCCCGACGCCGCCGATCACCATCATCGCGGCGACGGACGCGATATGCACGATCTTCGCCCCCGCCGCGAAATAGACGGCAGAAAAGATCGCGCACAAAACGATCGTTGTTCCGAGGTCGGGCTCGAGGAAGATCAGTCCCCCGAGCAGCACGAGCGCCCCGACACACGGGACAACTGTTGATCGAATCTCGCCGACCGATGCTTCGTTCTTTGTCAGGAAAAACGCGAGAAAAACGGGGAGCGTTATCTTTGCGATCTCGGACGGTTGAAATGAAAACCCGCCAAATCGAATCCACCTGCTTGCACCGTTGATGGCGGGAAATGCGAATACTCCCACCAGGCACACGACCGTGAATGCGAGAGCTCCATACACAAAAGCGGCAGTTTGGTAGCGCCGGTAGTCGACCCGGCTGGCGACAAACATGCCCCCGAGACCGATCGCGGTAAATAGGAACTGCTTATAGAAGTAAGTGAACTGACTCGCCCCGCCGGTTTCCTTCTGAGAGATCATCGCCGACGCGCTGTAAACCATCATCGTTCCGAACAAGGCAAGCCCGGCCGCGATAGCGAACATGAACCAATCAATGCGAACTCTAGTCGGTGTCATCATTCTAGCTTTGAGTCCGGGCTCGGGCCGGCGATGCCGCCCGAAGGCGGGACTCCAAACGCACTACCTGCTCCTTAAAAACATTTCCGCGTTCCTCGAAGCTTCGGAACATATCAAAGCTCGCGCATGCGGGAGCAAGTAGCACTGAATCAGCCGCAGTTGCGTTTTCGAACGCTCTCGCGACTGCGTCTTCCATCGACGCCGCTCGGATCATCTCGACGTGGCCGCGAAGCTGGCCTTCTATGTTCTCGGCGTCTTCGCCGATCAAAATCATCGCCCGGACCGATCGTTCTATCAGCGGGAGCAACGGCGCGTACGGTGCATTCTTTCCGCGCCCGCCGAGTATCAACACCGTCTTCCCTTCGTCCTCGGTCAACGCCTCCAACGCCTTCGACGTCGCGTCGACCGACGTCGCTTTCGAGTCGTTGTAAAACTTCACGCCTCCGATCTCGGCCACGAATTCGATGCGGTGCTCCACTCCCTTGAAATTCGCGACGGTGTCACGCATCGACTCGGGGTCGGCACCGGCCGCCAGCCCCGCGGCAAAACCCGCGAGAACGTTCTCGACGTTGTGCAGTCCGCGGAGAAAAATATCATCGCGATTCGTCAAAACTTTTTCCTTTCCATTTGCGCGGCAAACCAGCTCGCGGCCGCGGAGGAACAAACCTTCGTCCAATTCGCGCTTCACGCTGAAGAACACCGCGTTCGCCTTCAATCCCTTCCCCCAAGTGGAGGTGATTTCATCATCGGCGTTAAGGACAGCGACGTCGTCCGGGGTCTGGTTTAGAAAGATCCGGTGTTTCGCCGCGGCGTAGTCCGCGAACGAATCGTAGCGGTCGAGATGGTTCGGTGTGACGTTCAAACAGATCGCGACGTTCGCACGAAAATCTTTGATCGTTTCGAGCTGAAAACTGGAAAGCTCGGCAACCGTCCACATTTCGTCGGTCGAAGCCTGAGCCACGCTCAGCAATGTTGTTCCGATATTCCCGCCGACGCGTGTCTCGATTCCGGCGTTTTTCAAAAGCTCGCCAATCAATGTCGTAGTCGTCGTCTTGCCGTTCGATCCCGTAATCCCGATGATCCGGCCTTTCATGAACCGATAGGCAAGCTCGACCTCCCCGATCACCTCGCCCTCCTTTCGATCTACGTAGCGCGCCGGGATTGTGTTTGTCGGAACACCCGGGGAGATGACGACAAGGTCGATCTGGTCGAGAAGCCACGAGGGCAAATCGCCGGCCATCAGTCCGACGTTTTGTGCCTTCAAAGACCTCGCGGCATCGCTCCATTCCTCGACGGGCCTTTTATCATGGAGTGCGACGACGGCCCCTCGCTCCGCAAGAAATTTAGCCGATGCGACGCCGGACTTCCCGGCTCCGAGAACAAGAGTTTTTCTACCTGCTATTTCCAAATCGATCCGTTTCTGCTTCGAAGTGATTCGTGTTTCTGGTTCCCGCTTCTCTTAAAACCAAACCAAGAAACACGCGGACCGCTTCGAATAAGAACTACCTCAGTTTCAAAGTCGACAAACTCAGCAGCGCAAACAACACCGCCACGATCAAAAATCTAAAAACGATCTTCGGTTCTTTCCATCCCGTCATTTCGAAATGGTGATGGAGCGGCGTCATCTTAAAGACGCGCCTCCCGGGCTGGCCGCCCCGCTTCGTCAGCTTGAAGACCGAGACCTGCATCATTACCGACACGGCTTCCAGGATGAAAACACCGCCGATGAACGGCAGCAGGAATTCCTGCTTTGTAAGGATCGCGACAGTTCCCAGCGCGCCGCCGATGGCCAGGCTTCCGACATCGCCCATGAAGACCTCGGCGGGCGGCGAGTTGTACCAAAGAAACCCGAGGCTCGCACCAACCATCGCGCCGCAGAAAACGGTCAGCTCGGCGGATGACGGATTGAAAGTGATGTCCAGATACTCGGACCATCTGCGGTCGCTGGCAACATATGTGAGCGCCGTCAGCGCCGACATTGCCACAAATGTGACGCTCGTCGCGAGACCGTCCAATCCATCGGTCAGGTTTACCGCGTTCGATGATCCGAGCAAAACGAAAATGATAAAGAACAGATAAAGCAGCGGCGGGATCGCGCTGATCCCTTCGGGCAGCGCTGTTTCCTTGAAGAATGGAATACTCAAATTCCAGGAGTAGTTGGTGGCAAAGTAGAGCACCGCCCAGACCGCCAGCGCCGTTACAAGTTGGCCCGCGAGCTTCTGTTTCCCCGTCAGCCCGAGGCTTCGTTTCTTAACGATCTTGATGTAATCGTCCGCGAAGCCGACCGCCGCGAATAGCGTTGTCGCGCCGAGAGCGAGCCACAGAAACAAGTTATCAAGCCGCGCCCAAAGTATCGTTGAAACAAATACCGAACCGATTATCAAAATGCCGCCCATCGTCGGCGTGCCGCGTTTCTCCTGATGAGACGCAGGCCCCTCTTCGCGGATCTCCTGGCCGAACTTCAACTCGGCCAGCTTGCGGATGACCGTTTTGCCGAAGAAGAGCGTGATCAGCAGTGCCGTAATCGTTGACCATGCGGTGCGAAACGTAACGTATTGAAAGACGTTGAGCCCTTTATAAAAGTAAGACTCACTCGCCCCCGCGTACTGCCGAAACAAGACTTGATAGAGGAAGTAATAAAGCATTGTGTCCTGAGTCCCGCCTTCCGGCGGCTTTTATTCTCGTCGCTTTCCGCCGAAGGCGGGACTCAAAGCGCTTTCGTCTCCAGCTCGAATTCCTTCAGCAACCTCTCGATCACTTTTTCCGTCCGCACGCCCCGGGAACCTTTGACCAGAACCACATCGCCTTCGCGAATCTCGGCCGCAAGCATTTCGCCGGCGGCATCCGAATCCGCTGCAAAATGTACGTTTGATAATCCGTGAGCTTCGGCGCCTCGGACAAGATCCTCGGCCAGACCCCGGACGCCGATCAGCATATCTATTCCCATAGGGGCTATCGTCTCGCCCGTCTCTTGGTGAATGGCCCGCGCGCTTTCACCCAGCTCGAGCATTTCGCCCGCAACAACGATCTTCCGGCGTGCTCCCGCAGCCCCGTCGACGAGCGTCCGAACCATCGAGAGAAGCGCCGACGGATTCGAATTGTATGAGTCGTTGATCACGGTGAACCCCTCTACGAATTTCAGAATCTCTCCGCGCTGCGGCGGCGGCGCGACAGCGCGTAGGCTATCGGCGATCTCGTGGGCCTTCATCCCGAAGGTATGTCCGACGGCCGCGGCGGCCAATGCGTTGAGAATGTTGTGCCGCCCATTCAGCGGAAAAACTGTCGGTGCTTTTCCTTCGGGGGTCGTCAAAACGAATCTCGTGTTTCCAAAATTTTCAAATACGATGTCGGACGCCGTGACGTCGGCGGCGGAGTCGATCGCGAATCGCAGCGTCGAGCCGCGGCTCAAGTCGCCCATCGCGAGCACCCGCGGATCATCGGCATTAAGAACCGCGGTGCCGCCGTCCTTCATTCCTTCCACGAGCTCCGCCTTCGCCGCGGCAACATTCTCGATCGAGCCGAGGTGCTCGACGTGCACGGGGAGAACGTTCAGTTCGACAGCGACGTCCGGCGGCGTTATCCGGCAGAGGCGTTGAATCTCGTTCATCGGTGTCGACATTCCCATCTCGAGAACGGCAACGTCGTAACTGTCGTCGGCGGCGAGGTTCAAAACGGTCAACGGGTGCCCAAGACCGTTGTTGTAATTCTTGATATTGCGCAAAACTTTTCGGCCGCTGGATTCCAGAACATGCGCGGTCAATTCTTTCGCCGTCGTCTTGCCGGCGCTTCCCGTTATCGCGACGACCGGTTTATCCCATTCCAGATAAACGCCGTGGGCGAGATCCTGCAGCGCCTTGATGGCGTCGTCGACAAAAATCAATCGGTCTTCGAACTCCCCCAGCGTTGTCGCATGTTCATTGAACCGGTCGACGCGGACCACGCACGCGAGAGCGCCCTTTTCGAACGCGGATGGAACGAAAGGCGTCGCGTCGTCGAAATCCCCGTTGAAACCGTTGTTCTTGTAATCGGGTTGCGAGAGCGCAAAAAAGACGTCGCCCGCCTTAACGTCGCGTGAGTCGATTGCGAAATTCGTTACCTCACGTTCCGGCAGGGCGGGGATCATTTTCGGCGCCTCGGCGTTCATATATTCAATTGCGGTCGAAAGCTTCAAGTTCTATATTCCATCCTCGCCGATGACGACTTGTTTTTGATTTGCTTGTTCGGTGGCTCCGTCACCTTCTCTCTTGGTTTCGGATTTGTCTCTCTTTCCCTAACGGCCGGATTCGGCGCGGCAGACTTATCCTCCGGCTTTTTGTTCAGATCTATTTTTGGTAGTGCCGCCTTAGGTCGTTCGCTTTCATTACCATTTAATTTTGGTCCGCCCGCGTGCGGCGTGATCTCGATCGGTGACTTCAAATCGACCGTACCCGGATCTTCCGGTATCTCCTCCGCCTCGGCGACGGGAGCGGTACTTTCCATGTCAGGCGCAATGTTCAGCTCAGGCAGTACAGTTTGCGCGATCTCGTGAAAAGCGGGGGCCGCGGATCCACCTCCATCGCGCCCGCCGAGCTTCGGCTCATCCATGACCACCGCGATCGTGATCGCCGGATTATCAGCCGGAGCAAAACCGATGAAGGACGAAACATATTTTGCGCGGTTGATTCCCTTCGTCGCCGGATCGAACTTCCACGCCGTTCCTGTCTTTCCGGCAGACGAATACCCGTCAAGCTGCGCTCGTTTGCCCGTTCCTGCGAGGACGACTTCGCGCAGCATCGTGCGCAAATCTCTCGCCGTTTCCCGGCTGACAACTTGCGTGCGTTCGGGTTCAGGACGAGGAACCGTAGTTTCATCCGATTGTCTTATTTCTTTGACGATATGTGGCTGAATTCTAACGCCGTCGTTCGCTATCGTCGCAAAAGCAGTTGCCATTTGCAACGCCGATACTCCAATTTCGTAACCGATCGACATCGACGCGAGAGAGTCCCCGTTCCAGCGTTCCGGATTGCGAACAATGCCGCCAGTTTCCGCCGGCAGCTCGATGCCCGTGGGCTTGCCGAAGCCGAACTTTTGAACGTAATTGTAGAAGCCTTCTTTGCCGACACGCATGCTCGTCTTGATGGCGCAGACGTTGCTGGAATGCGCGAGCGCTTTCTTATAAGTGACGCGCCCGATGGAATGCGAATCGGTAAACTTGTGCTTGGCGATCTCGATGGTCCCGTTCCCGGCATCGATCTCCGCGTCGGGGGTGATCAACTTCTTCTCGAGCGCGGAGCTGTAGGTTACGAGTTTAAATACGGAGCCCGGCGAGTAGATGCTCTGGATAACACCGTTCGTTAGATTGTCGGGGCGAATTTCCTTAAGCTTATTCGGGTCGAATGTCGGGTAATTCGAAAGCGCGAGTATGTCGCCGGTCTTGTTATCGATAACGATAGCCATTCCGGACTTGGAGCCGCTCTCCTTCACTCGCCGCTCGAGTGCCTGATCCGTGACGAACTGAATCGGAACGCTGATGGTGAGTGTGATATCTTTCGGCGGCTCTTTCTCGGTGACGGTCTCGTCGTAGACGCGGCCGAGACGGTCGCGCTCCTGAACTTTCTTGATGACCGCGCCGTAAAGTTCCTGGTTCATCGACTGCTCGATACCCGCCTGCCCGTCCCCCTGCGAATTGGTAAAGCCGATCACGTGGGCCGCCACGGTAGAATTCGGATAACTTCGCTTCTGATCCTCACGCCAGTGCAGGCCCAGATGCCTGGGCGTGTCCGCCTTAACGACTTTTGAATCCTCAAGCAGACGGTTCACCTGTTCGCGTTCCGCGGACTCCAAACCTTTCGCGATCGGAACGAATTTCCGCTCGTCCGCCTTTGCATCGCTGAGTTGCTGCGAGAGCTTCGTCTCGTTCAGATTAAGAACTTTCGCGAGAGCCTTTGCGGTCGCCTTAACGTCCGCGATCTCGGTCGCATCGGCGAATAAGGTATTGAGGTTGACGCTTATGGCCAACGTGCGTCCGTCGCGATCGAATATCGTGCCCCGCGGGAGCTTACTGTTTTTCTGAATGGTCCGTAGGCCATGCGCCTTGTCTCTCAGCCAGTCACTTTGCTGGACCTGAAGATGAACGAGCCGTGCACTGATTCCACCGATCCACAAAACAAAGACGGCAATGATCAGCATGAATCGCGTGAACGCCGTCTGTTTCGGGTTTATCTTTTTCTTTTTCTTTCTCGTTGCGGGCTGGCGCATTTTTTTCTTCTATCTGAATTTGAGCAGTGCGGCGACCTCGGTTTTATCTCTCTTCTCTTTCGACGGCTCAGCAATTCGGCCACGAGTTTCGCCGGAAGCTTTTGGCTGAACCGGTGCCGTCAGCACGGTACGGATCACGCCGTTGGTGTCTGACGATTTCGCCGATGCCGGCTTGGCGGAAACAACTGTCGCCGGAGTAACTTTGCTCACACCTTTGCCCCCGGAAACCTGAACCGCGGCCACGTCATAGCTCTCACGAAGGCCGATCGCGGTCGCTGCTTTCCGTATGCCGATGGGTGACGAGGCGACCTCGCGCGCGAGTAGCAATCGACGCTTTTCGGTTTGGAGATCCTGGAGCTGTTCCCGGAGCCGGGAATTCTTTATCCCGTAATCCATCGAGGTGAAGTGCTGGCGGGCGGCAAAGAAAAAGCCGGCGGCGACGACGCACGCACAAACTATTACGAGGAGCATGAAGCTCCACGAAAGCTCGCCTGCCGGCACCGCCGCCGCTTTTGATCTTGTTCTAATTGCGCTTGGGTTTTGCATTGGGGTCTACTCCGTTCGACTAACAGCTACTCTCTAATTTTCTTACCGCTCTCAATTTGGCACTTCTCGCCCTCGGATTTGTTTCCGTTTCTTCTTCACCGGCGATGACCGGCTTCCGCGTGAGAATCTCGACTTGTTTTTTTGCACCGCATACGCATTGAGGAATTCTCGGTGGGCAGAAACATCTTCCGGACAATTTCTGAAACATCTGTTTCACGATCCTGTCTTCCAAGGAATGGAAAGCGATGACGACCAGCCTTCCTTCGGGTTTCAAAAGATCAACCGCGTCGGCGATGAATTGCTCCAGAATCTCCGTCTCATGGTTGACCGCGATTCTAAGAGCCTGAAATGTCCTCGTTGCGGGATGGATCTTGTCCTTGGGACTTCTCTTTACGCTACGTTCCGCGATCTCGGCCAATTGCTTCGTCGTCGTCACCGGCTCGCCCGATTCTCTTCTTTCAACGATCCGCCGGGCAATCCGGCGTGAAAACCTTTCTTCACCAAACGTATATATAAGGTTAGCGATCTCGGTCTCTGATAAGCTCGCCAGCAACTCGGCCGCTGTCGGGGCCTCCGACGCTTTGTTCATCCGCATGTCCAGGGGAGCATCGAACCGAAAGCTGAATCCTCTTTCTTCGCTGTCGAGCTGAAGCGACGAAACCCCGAGATCCGCCATTATTCCGTCGACGCTTTCGATCTCGAACCCTGCGAGAACGCCTTTGATCTGTGAGAAATTCGAGTGCGAAATGCGGATCCTATCTGCAAACGGCTCAAGGCGGGCTGCAGCAAGCTTGATCGCCTCTTCGTCCTGGTCGATCGCTATGACGACGTTGTTATTTGTCGCAGCGAGGAGGAGTTCCGTGTGTCCTCCGAGGCCGAGGGTCGCGTCGACAAAAACACCGCCACTCACGGCATTCAGGAATTCGATCGTTTCGCCCGGCAAAACAGGCACGTGGATATTTTCCAGACTCATCTCAGACAAGTTCAAAGAACCGCAGACACAATCTCACCGTGACGACCCGGAAGGCCGTTCGTCGATTTCAATCAAAATTGTTTGGGATTGGTGAGTGAGAAAACCTCAACCGTAAACTGGCGCCCAGTTCAAAATCACCGAATAAGTTCTGCTTGAGTATCCAGGGTTGATGGTCGCTGTAGTGCTTAAATTCTTAAACACTTACATTACTTTTGTCAGCTGGTTCGCATCCCGTCATATTGCGCCGCTGAACTCTGATATGAATATTACGTCCGTCTCAGAATTCTTGTCAAGGGTTATTTTGAGATTCGGATTAATCAGGTGTTTAAGCTTGGGCTATCGGTTGCCGGTCCGGCGCGGGTGCCCTTTCCACTTTTCAACACCATAGGCTAAAGTGTAGATTCTCTTGCGCATCATGGAATTCGCATTCCTTCAATTGCTCCTTTTCGGCGTCCTTGCCGGCCTGGGAAATGTTCTCGGCGGTCTGATCTTATTCCCGGGTAAAATGCATACCCGATACAAGAAAAGCCTTAAGTACCTGCTTGCTCTTGGGGCCGGATTTATGCTCGCCGTGACGTTCTTCGAGATCATCCCGAAGACGATCCTCATCTGGCAGAAATCGGACCCGGGGGATGACAATCTCTCCCTGCCGATGCTGCTCCTGCTCGTTGGGTACTTGCTCACGCAGTTTTTCGAACACACCATCGCACCGCACTTTCACTTGGGCGAGGAAACGCACGATGAGAACAGCCTTTCGACCACGTCCGCGTACACGGCCGTAAGCGGCCTGCTCGTTCACACATTCTTCGACGGGGTCTCGATCGCGGCCGCTTCGCAGATAGACCTGCGCGTCGGCCTCCTGGTTTTCATCGCCGTCTTCCTTCACAAATTTCCCGAGGGTTTCACGATCGCCTCAATGCTCTTAGCGGCCGGGAAAGGCTTTCGCGAAGTGCTCATAGCGACGTCCGTGATCGGCGGCGCTACTTTGATCGGCGTCCTGATGTTCGCATTTATCGGATCTAGATTCGAGTCTTCGATCGCCTATGCGCTCCCGCTCGCGAGCGGCGTAACGCTCTACGTTGCCGCCAGTGATCTGATCCCCGAGGTCAATCATCACGGAGGGCGACGCCCACTGGTGTCGTTCTCGGTCTTCGCCGGCGTGGCCCTCTTTTTTATGATCCACGTGCTCGTGCACGAGGTACTCGGGGACCATTAGCCGTCTTCATCGCGCCGGTGAAAAACTTTTTGCAACTAAACTCGAAGGCCCGGCGTTATTACTTGGCGGAGGTATCTTGAACAATGCGTGAACCTATGGTCGCAGGAATACTGAGTCTTTTGATTCCGGGCGTTGGACAAATCTACAACGGCAGAATATTGATCGGTATAATCTGGCTGGTGATAACAGGCGTTTCTTGGATCGGATCGGCGGGCCTGCTCGGCTGGGTAGTTCATCTGATCTCCGCGTGGTGTGCTTACAGTTACGCCAAAGACAATCCGATAAGAAGCTAGAGTTTCTTCATACAATCCTCCTTTAGCCCGATGTTTACCGGCGTCGGGCTTTTTTTGTGTTTCGCAAATGTGGTGATTTCACGTAATATACCGTTTGACGCCGGATGTTGGATGCTGATTTTCACTGACCCCAGCACTCCTGTCCGGCCTTTCTTATGGTCAAAGAGGGATTCCCCTTTATCATCGTTCCGGCGATCATCGCGTTAGTTTTCGGATCCTTTCAAATATGGCCCGGCGCGGCCGCCTTTGTCGGCGTCGCACTGTTCATGGCCTATTTTTTCCGCGACCCGGCACGCAAAGTACCCGACACCAACGACGTAATCGTATCGGCGGCCGACGGACGCGTGACTCGCATCGATGAAACGGACGCTGGCAAACTGGTCAGTGTCTTTTTATCTCCGCTCGACGTACACATCAATCGCGCCCCGATCGCGGGGACCATAACGCACGTCGATTACATCGCGGGAAAAAAGATCCCGGCGACCAGCGACCAGGCGAGTCTGGTGAATGAGCGAAATTCGATTACGATCGTCGGAGAACGAATGACGATCGTGTGTACGCAGATCGCCGGCATACTTGCACGCCGTATCGTCTGCTGGAACAAGGAGGGTGACGAGCTCGCCAGGGGACAGAAATATGGACTTATCAAGTTCAGCTCGAGAACCGACCTGTTGATGCCGGCGGAGGTGGAGATCAAAGTATCGGTTGGCGACCGCGTCACCGGTGGTGAGACGGTCATCGCCACTCTTCCGTAGCCTATGGAAACCGAAGAAAGAAAAACAGTCCATCGCGGAATCAAGAAAGGGCTTTATGTGATCCCCACCGCCTTCACGGCGGCCAACGTCGCCATGGGTTTCCTGGCGGTGCTTTATTCTATCCGGGGTTTTCAACTCGTCATTACCGAACCCGTCCTGGCGGCCGGATATTTCGATTACGCGGCGGTCGCGATCGGTCTCGCGATTCTTTTCGATACTTTAGACGGACGCGTCGCGCGCATGACGAAGACCGCGACGGAGATCGGCGTCCAGTTCGATTCCCTCGCGGACGTCCTGACGTTCGGCATCGCCCCGATCGCGCTCATCTACAGCTGGGCGATCGGTGCTTCTTTTAATGAGCATAGCTCCGAGCACGCGATGGGGGTTTTCCTGCTCTTCATGTACTTGATGTGCGGGGCGTTCCGGCTAGCACGTTTCAACTTGCAGGCGACGCGTCCGCGCGTCCTGCAGGAAGGAACTCCAAAAATCGATAAGAAAAACTTCGTTGGCTTGCCGATCCCTCCGGCGGCGGGACTACTCGCCTCGCTCGTGCACTTCTCACCGCTCCCGCTCAATTTTTATGGCGAGGGCATGGCAAGGTTCTACACGTACCTCGTGATGATCCTGCTGGCGATACTCGGCGTTTTAATGGTCAGCACACTCCGCTATTCGAGCATGAAAACGGTCGGCACCGGCAGGCGAAATTTGTACCTGTTACTCGTGATCGCGGCGACGGGCATGCTGATCTGGCTCTATTCCCGCTACGTATTGCTCATCATCTCGGGAATCTACGTCGCGCACGGAATTGTTTGGTATCTATGGACCCTGGTCCAACCCCGCCGTGCACGCCCAAATGACGACCGGGTTGCGGAGTTCCCTTCGCAGAATCCAAATTGATTTTACCTGCGTGTCCGCTGGCGGCCGGCGGATATGGATGAGACGCTCGCCGACGAGGTTCGGCGCCCGGAGCGTTCGTTTGGCATGTCCTCAACATCGTCCGGGTACGAATTCCGACACGCGAGCAGCAGCCCGACCAGCGTCAGAAACATGACAGAGACGGCGGTGGTATGAAGCACAAAGTCGAAAAGGCTGTGAACGAGGATCGCAAAAATGCCGGCCAACGCACCGAAGGCGATTCCACGACGGTATAGATTTCTAATACCGGTCGCGGCACGTCCGGAAACAAAAATTCTAAAAAGAAAAAACCCGCCTATCAACAATCCAACCAGCCCGGCGTCGGCGAGAACCTGAAGATAATCGTTATGGGCCTGCTCGACGCGCTCCAGCCCCCCGCTCATGCTGTCGTGCGGGGTGTACGCGACCCCGAACGCGCCCAAGCCGGCTCCGAAAGGAAGATTCGCTTTTATGACCTCAAGAGTAACCTTCCAAATGTTACTGCGGCCGGTGGTGAGATCGCTCGACGACGCCGTCTCGGCAACCCGCGTTAGGGACGTGTCACCGCCCACGAAAACCGCGCCTCCAACCACCGCTACAAACAATAAAACAGCCAGTGCGAGTTTCAGGGAAAGTTTCGAGCGGCTTTTCGTGCCGGTGGTCAGGAGAACGAGAAAGATCACCTCGGCCAGAAAAGCGACGAGCCCGCCGCGCGAACCACTAAGCAAAAGCGAAACCCCCATCAACGCCACCGCCGTAATGTATAGGAGTCTCTTGTCCTTCGTGATCGCTCCGGTGAAGATAAGCCCGAGCGGAACGGCCAGAGCCATCTCCATGTAGGCTGCGAAATTGTGCCGGTTTACGAACGATCCGAACGGAGCCATCGCCTCGTAGATTCCGTAGATCTTCAACGGGCTGAGTACCGACTGGAGGATCGCAAAGAATGCGTATCCGAAACCGAAAACTGTAATTACCATTGCCAGCCTTCGGATCCGCGTCGCGGAATCAAGCACCACCAGCAATACGGCGAGGTACAAGAAGAGGGCGAAGTAGTGAATCGCCGAGACCTTCGTCGCAAACGGATCCACGGTGATCGTGCGGGGGATCGAAGCCACGCCGGCCACATCGGCAAAACTGCCGAACGGAATTACCTGCAAAAATCCGTAGAGCGCCGCGGCGAGCAATGTCAGCTGTAACGGATCGGGATTGAATCTGACCACACCAGACAGGAACCCGTCCGCCGCCCAAAGAACCGTCGTCACCGCGACCAGCAGATAAAACGCCGCAAGGACAGGCTGATGCACGGTACCGTACGCGACCGTCGTAAAAACGATGATCAATGCGATGAGGAAGAAAGCGAGCTTGTTTGCCCAGGTCATAACTTGCTCAGACGAAAATCGTCGTACCAGATAGTTCCCGCGATCGGGCATTCTTCCGCGCAGGCGATGCGTCCGGTCCTGATCAAGACGCTGTCAAAATCCGACGGTACCGTGAACTCGACGGTCATCTGCTTCCAATCGGCGGAACCTGCTTCGAACGGCGCCGACGAAGCGATGCCCTTGTTCTCGGGACCGCTGATGACCTGGAGCACCGGCGGGCCGCCGCTCCGAAGATTGTCGGTCCGCAGCATAAAGGAAAGCCGGTAACGGCCACCGGGCTGAACCGCGATCGACTGCACGACATTGTGCAGATCAACTTTTGAATAACCTCTGAACGTCACCCGCAAGCTGCGCGTGCCTTCGGACTTCACGCTGGTGTCCGGGAGAACATCTATCTTCGGCTCGCTTCGGTAGACACGCCATCCGAAAAGGGTCTCGTCCGGCAGCCCCATAAACTTCTCGAACCCGCCGTTCGTCACGGTTTCGAATTGCGCCTCCGGATCGATCCCCGTCTGCCGCGAGAACTCGAGCGATTCACGAAAGCGTTGTTTCTCGAAGAGCCCGCGAGCTATCTGCTTCGCGGTGTCCGTGTAGTTCGGCTTTTCCTCCGGGGTCAAAGTATTCCAGACCCGCAGGGCATTGTCCGCGCTGCCTCGCGCGGCGTAAAAAAGCGCGAGCGTCGAACGGACGTCCGGGGTGTCGGCGGCCAGCGCCTCAACTTTCTGCGGATCCTTGTCGAAGTAATCCCATGCCAGCGAGAAAACCTGTTCGCGGTAGACGATACTTCTTTCCGTGGTTTTTCTCAGCTCGGCAAACGCTTCATCGCTCCGGTTTTGCCGCAGGTAAAAATTCCCGAACTGCCAGTGCGGGAACGTGTATGTCGGCGCCAGCTCGACTGCTCGGTGCAGGGCCTTCTCCGCTTTGTCCGGCATCTCGGCCTGCTCGTAGGCTCGGCCCAACTCGATCCAATACCGAAAGTCGTTTGGAGAGAGGCGCACCACCTGTTCGAAAAGCCCGACCGACTTTTCCAGACTCTCGGGGGAAAAGTTCTCTTTCTCGCGCACCGCGATCAGCCACATCGGCAAAGCATCGCCCGGTGCGAAGCTTCGAGCGAGCTGAGCAATTTCGCCCGAGTTCGATTGGTTCGGCGTGGTCAGCGATGCGAGCATGTTGCCGAGCTGCCAGCGGACAGAAAACCAACCGAAGACGAGTGCGCAGAGCACACCTCCGATCAGCAGCAATCGGCCCATGGAGCTCTTAGAATCCAAAACGGTCAAAGGTACTTTCACGCCTGTTTGAAAAACTCCTCGATCTTGTCCACCACATATTCCTGCTGCTCGATCTTCAGCTCGGGGTAGATCGGTATCGCGAGCGACTCTCGCGCGGCTCGTTCGGACTCCGGAAACTGCCCTTCCCGATAACCGAGATATTCAAAACATTCCTGCATGTGGAGCGGCACCGGATAATAAATATCGGTGCCTATCTCCGACGATGAAAGGAACTCGCGCAGCTCGTCACGTTTCCCCGGAACGCGGAGGACGAACTGGTTGTAAATGTGGCGGCAATTTTCTCGCTCGAAGGGCAGTCCGACTTGCTCCGTCAAACCGGCGTCGGTGAACAGATCGCGGTAGCGGTCGGCGTTCTGCTTTCTTTTGTTCGACCACGAATCGAGATGCGGGAGTTTTACCCGGAGGACGGCTCCCTGAAAACCGTCCAGCCGCGAGTTCAAACCTATCCACTTATGGTAATAACGTTCTTCCGAACCGTGAACCCGCAGCGCGAACAACTCTCGCGCCAAGTCCGGATCGCTCGTCGTCATAAAACCACCATCCCCCATACCGCCAAGGTTCTTTGAAGGATAGAAACTAAAGCATCCCACGTCGCTCATCGCTCCGGCCCGCGAACCGAGCTCGTCCGCCCCGATCGCCTGCGCCGCGTCCTCGACAACGGGTATCCCGTGCTTGCTCATGAGCTGATTTAAAGCCGCCATGTCGGCGCACTGGCCGTAAAGATGAACCGGCTGGATCGCCGTCGTCCTTTCGGTGATGGCGGCGTCAACCTTGGATACGTCCAGGTTGAAGGTGGCCGGATCGATATCGACAAACACGGGCCGGGCGCCAAGGCGCGTGATAGCGCTGACGGTCGCAAAAAAACTGTACGGAGTCGTGATAACTTCGTCCCCGGCCTTTACTCCTACCGCCATTAAAGCAAGAAGCAGCGCGTCACTTCCCGAGGCGCAGCCTACCGCGTATTTGGTACCGCAGTATTGGGCAAGCTCTTCCTCGAGCGCTTTTACCTCGCCGCCCAGAATGAAGGCATTAGTGTCGAGAACGCGTCCGAGCGCGGCTTCGATTTCGGGACGCAGGGAATTATTTTGTTCGGTGAGATCGAGTAAAGGAACTTTCATGTACTTGCCACAGAGCACACTGAGAACATCCGAAAACGCCTCAGTGTGCTCTGTGGGTAGATTCTAAACCAAATAGCCGGGGGTTTGCATTTTGGACACTTCTTTTTTAGCCTGATTTCAATGATCGCCGACAAATCCGCCCGGACCCTCCAGATAATCAAGCGGTTAAAAAAAACGTACCCGACTGCACATTGCGCACTGAATCACACGACCCCATTTGAACTCCTGGTCGCGACGATTCTCTCTGCCCAGTGTACGGACGAACGGGTGAACATCGTTACCGCAAATCTCTTTCGGAAGTACCGGGGTCCGAATGATTTTGCGGCCGCTTCACAGGAGGAACTCGAGCGCGACATCCACTCCACCGGTTTCTTTCGGAATAAGGCGAAAAGCATCCGGGCCGCATCGCAGCGCATAATGGATACGTTTGGCGGCGAAGTTCCCCGAACAATGCCCGAGCTTCTCTCACTCGCCGGGGTCGCGCGAAAGACGGGCAACGTCGTTCTCGGAAACGCGTTCGGCATTGCGTCCGGCGTCGTGGTGGACACGCACGTTTCGCGACTGTCGGAGCGCCTCGGGTTGTCGGAAGAAAAAACGCCTGAAAAGATCGAGCTCGACCTCCAGGCGTTGGTTCCAAAGAAACAATGGGTAATTTTTTCACACTGGCTGATCTTTCACGGGCGCCAAATCTGCCACGCGCGAAAACCAAAATGTCGCCAATGCGTGTTGGCGGATGCCTGCCCGTCCTTTCAAGTTTTCACCGAAACGGGCATCGCGGCCGAATAACATCCCTCCGCATTATTTCCCTTACGGGCGCGACGTCGACGGCGCGGTCCGGGCCGGGGCCGCGGAGGGGCTCGGGCTCGGCGTCGGCGTCGCAACCGGCTTCGGCATATCTTCCGGCTTGAACCGAGGAAGCATCTCGTCACGCATCACAAGCTGATAGAGGGCCGCGGCGATCGCAACCGCGGACGACTTAACATCGCTTTCGATGATTCGCTCGTAGGTGTCGAGGTTTGTGTGCCACGTGACGTTGAAATACTCGATCGGGTCCTGGGAACCGCCGATACCCGGAAGCCCGGCCGCGTTGAACGATGTGCTGTCCGTGCCGCCGAGCCCACGACCGTTCGTATTTATCGCTCCGGTTATTCCCAGGTCACTAAACGGCTGAACTGCCTCTCGCAAAACCCCAGCCGCCTCGGGAGGACCGAAGACCGAGAATCCCCTCGCACGTCCGGTTCCGCTATCGATGTTGAAATACCCGTTGAATTTCGACCATTCGGGTTTCGGATTCTCGAATGTCCCGAAGTGCTGGGCAACGTAAGCCTGCGAGCCGAGGAGCCCTTGCTCTTCTCCGCTCCAGCATGCGACTCGTATCGTACGCCGCGGCTTCACGCCGATGGCCTTCAGAATGCGCGCCGCTTCCATCATCGTCGCGCAGCCGATGGCGTTGTCCGTCGCCCCGGTTGCCGAATGCCACGAGTCGAGGTGGCCGCCGAGCATCACGACCTCATCCTTCTTGTCCGAGCCATATACTTCGCCGATGAGGTTGTAGCTGGTTTTGCCTTCGGGAACGATATGACTCCGTAGGTCGAATTCCAGCGTTACCGGAGTTCCGTCCGCCAAAAGCCTGGTGATGCGGCCAAAATCTTCATTCCGCATGACAACCGTCGGCACAACCTTCGTGATATCGAATGTCCGGTTGTTGAACGCTCGAACCGCACCACGATCGAGCTGAGATTCATTGACACGGACCAGGACATTGTTCTCCAGCAGGAACTTGTCGACCTGCTCGGTCACCTGCGCGTTGGTGAGAGCTCCGGGCCGCGGCGCCGGCGGCCCGGCATTGCGCTGCGGGCCTTCGGGCCTTTTCGCGGGATCGGGATTAAATCTCTTCGCGGCCTCCTCATCCGTCAGCCGCTTCGGTGACGGCTCGCGCGATTGATCGATAAAAGTCGGCTTACCGACGAGTACGATCTTTCCCTGAACCTGCGACCTTACGCTATTAAGGTATGCGGTCAGCTCTTCCTGGGTCGGGGGCTGCAGGACGTTCGGGTTGGACGCCGACGGAGTCTGCGGAATTATGATGTGCACCGCGTTCGCCTGAACCGAGCCCTTCGTCGACGGCGTCCACGCGAGGACTTCAAAAGTTAAAGTGTCCGCCACCGGCGAGATCATCAGTCCCGTATTGCGGTCGTTGACCCAGCCCGGATGTCCGAAATCCCATGGCTCAAGAGCAGTGTTGTCGAAGCCCCACCGTTTCATTTCTTCCGCCGCCCACTTTGCGGCGTTGACGTGATTGGGCGAACCCGTGAGCCGCGGTCCATAGAGATCGGTGAGAATATGCAGCGTGTGCATGATCTTCGAATTCTCCATCCCCTCTTTGCGGATCTGCGCATTCATGTCGGGAACCTGCCCGAATGCTGTTAACGGCTGGAAGATCGCGCAGGCGAGTAAGAGCGCGATTATTGTTTTCGATTTTTTCATTTTGATAGCGCCCGACGGCGGTCGGGATGATTGTCCTGATCCTTTCCTTGGTGCCTACCTTGCAAACAGTTTCGACTTTTATATCTTACAATCCCCGCTGCGGATTCGAAAAAGTGACGAACCGACCGGACCGCGGGACGACAACCAGCGCGGGCTGCACATTATTGCGATGGCTCGAGACCTGCCTTCTAAATTGCTTCCACATGAAACGATCGCCCGCGCCTCATTTTGCTCGTTGCCGTCGAGGCACATCGGCGTGATACGGGATCTCCATTGGACCCTATGTAAAAAACTTTCGATCCAAAAAAAATGGAAAGCACGCTTGCCGTGCTTTCCAGCGATCACGCAATTTGGAATTCCTTAAAACTCCAGCTTCCCTTCGACAACCATTTTAGCCGCCTTGAATTCAAACAGTCTCGGAATCAGGCCGCTGTAGGCATTCTTGTTGTCACGCAGCTCATTTGAAAACATAAACTTTATCGCCTTATCCGCCGAAGTGAAGAACGGAGTTCCGGCCTCGTCGGTCCGTTTGAAAAAGAACAATGCCGAGTCGGTTTCACTTTTCGGCGGTGTGAATTGTGTTAGCTCGCGGCGCTCGCCCTTATCATTCTCGAGCCACACCTTGCCTTTCAGATCCTCAATTTTCAGTGACTGAAAGATTCCATCGTTGACGGTCGATGATTTGTCTTTGAATTTCGTGAGAGTGACGACGTAATAGTCTTTACAGATTTTGCATTCGAGAAACAGCGCCCGCGACGCGTCGAATTTCGCCTTCTCCTCCGAATTCATTTTGTCGTAACCGATCTCGATTTGTTGCAGCCGGACCATCGCCTGACGTATCGGCAGGGCGGAGTGCAATCGGATCACGATGGGTATGGGGGCGCCAAACACGCCGCGATTACCGCGGTCGGAGCCCGAGAGACGCGTGTTGGACTGTTCTCGTTGCTGATTCGCTATCGAAGTCGCATCCAGGCCGCGCTCGGATTGGTACTGACTAGCCCATGGCGGGTCGGAAGCCACCTTGGTCGCTTCTTCCTTACTCCATTCAGTGTACGGTTTTTGCAACTGCTTTTGACCAAACGAAGGGGTGATCGCCGCGAGACCCAAGATCAAGACGAAAATATGTGAAAGTTTCATACTTATAGAAAGTCTCCAATTCAAATCTGGTTTAACGGACCCGTGAGCTGTCCGATGAGATCGTAATCCAAGGCTTCCGTAATCTCAACGTTATATATCAGTCCTACCTGAGGTTGAAAATTTTCGGGAATGTCGTTGATCAAAATGTGACCGTCGATCTCTTGGGCTTGGCCCTGCAGCCGGCCCTGAAAAAGAAGATCCGACTCTTGCGAGAGGCCTTCGAACAAAACTTTATACGTATTACCGACTTTTGATTTGTTCAGCTGCCTGCTGATCTTCGCCTGTTCTTTCATCAAGCGGTTGCGGCGCTGCTTCGCGATCTTCGGATCGACCTTGCTTGGTAAGTCGAACGCCGCCGTGCCTTCTTCATCCGAATAAGTAAAGACGCCGACATTGTCGAACCGGCAGTTGCGCACGAACGTCATCAATTCTTCAAAATCTTCGTCGGTCTCACCTGGAAACCCCGTGATAAATGTCGTGCGTATCGCGACCCCGGGCACCCGGTCGCGAACGCGTGCGATCAATCGCTCAAGACTCTCGCGATTTCCTCCGCGCTTCATCAGCTTCAAAACATTTCGGGAGGCGTGCTGGAGCGGCATGTCCAGATACTTCACCGCCTTCGGGGTCTCCGCCATCGCGGCCAGAAATGCGTCGGAGATGTGGGTCGGGTAGGCATACATCACGCGGACCCATTCGAGGCGATCTATTTCGCCGAGCGCTCGGATGAGCGACGCGAGCGCATCGATCTCGCCGAGGTCTTCACCGTAGCGCGATGAGTCCTGCGCGATCAGCACTACTTCTTTGACCCCCTGCTCGGCGAGGTTTCGCGCTTCTTCTATGATCGAACCGAATCGTCTCGAGCGGAACGAGCCACGCATTCCCGGTATCGAGCAGAACGCGCACGGGCGGTCACACCCTTCCGCGATCTTTATGAAAGCGGTGTGTGATTCGGTAGCCCGAAATCGGGGAGTGTCGAAATCATAAAGGTAGGTCGCCGTCTTGTTTCCCACCGGCCTCAGCGTCAGTTGCTTTGCGTCGAATTGGTCATCCGCCGCGTTTAGAATCTCGCCGACTTGCGAAGTCCCGATGAAGGCGTCCACATCCGGAAGCTCTTTCATCAGATCGTCGCGATAGCGCTCAACGAGACAGCCGGCGACGATCACCCGCTTCGTGATCCCGTTCTCTTTGGAGCGCGTCGCTTCGAGGATCGCGTCGATCGATTCCTGCTTCGCCGATTCGATAAACCCGCACGTATTCACGACGACCGTTTCGGCATCGTCCGAGTTATTCGTTATCTCGTAGCCCGCCTGCTGAAGCGTACCCATCATGACCTCGCTGTCAACGAGATTCTTCGGGCAGCCGAGGCTGACAAATCCAACTTTCTTCATAGCAAAACTAAACTGAGATTATAGTTGATTAGGTCAAACGGTGGCACTGTCGATACGGTTTGTTTCGTAAACAGCGAGATTCGTTGCGTTAAAAATGAGGTTATCCGGGATCACCGAGTGTCACAGGACCGGCCGGTCGGTCCGGTTGAAGAGGATTGTTCGCCGTGACAACATCTCTCGTCTGCCGAATTCCCGCGATGATCGATTACTTTATATAATGAGAGACGATGGCGTTTAGGGATCCTGAGCTTCTTGATCCGAAGGTACATTGCTACGCTCGATGCTATTGGTGTAAGCGGCTGGTTCAGATCAAGGCTGACGGAGACGGGAATTAAATTCTGGACGGCCGCCCGTGTCCCGGCTGCGGCGTCGAGCTCACTGAACAACAGATCCAGTCCACATTTTTTGAAAATTTGCTCCATACGAGCGCCATAGCTTCGGCTAACAAATTCATTTCGTTCGATCTTGCAGTCGTTCCGTTCATGGCGGTCAGCGTCCTGGTTACTTACATGGAATATCCGCTTTCCATCAGAATCTTGAACCTTGCGCTCTACCACACGCCGATCGTTTTGTGTGGTAAGTGGTTTTACAGATACTGGTACCGTTTTCGATTCGGCGACACCGAATACCTTGATGCCGTCCACATGATGAAAAGAATCTCGTGCCTTTGGGTAGCCGCGAATCTGATCAACTGGGCTTTCATAATTGCTCAAACATTCTATTTTTAACGTCACCAGGATTTACAACACAAGATATGCCTGAAGCTAATCGACAACGTGTAACCAACACTCTAATGTCGGCCGCGGAAATCCGTGCCCAGTTTCCCGCGCTCGAGCGTTTCCACAACGGTGAACGCGTCGCATATTTTGACGGCCCCGGCGGAACCCAAGTACCGACACCAGTCGTCGAAGCGATGACCGATTATCTTTTCAACCACAACGCGAACACGCATTGGGAATATCCCACGAGCAACGAGACGGATCAGATCATTGAGAATTCCAGAGAAGCGTTTGCCGACTTCTTCAACTGCACTTCGGACGAAGTAGTTTTCGGTCAGAACATGACGACGCTGACGTT
>DATLCA010000301.1:0-1107 GCA_035526605.1 Pyrinomonadaceae bacterium
CGACGTCAGAGAGATCGGATGTGATTTTCTTGCGGTGTCGGCGTACAAATTCTACGGACCGCACATCGGTGTGCTGTACGGCCGGAAGGATCTGCTCGACTCGATCGACTTCCCAAAGCTCCGGCCGTCGCCGGACTATTCTCCGGATCGAATGGAGACTGGGACACAAAATCATGAAGGCATCGCCGGGGCCGCGGCGGCAGTAGATTTTCTTGCGTCTCTTGGGTCCGGGTGTTCGCGCCGGGAACGGTTGGCAGCTACTTTCGCGGGACTTCATCAACGTCAACTCGAAATGTTTCGCGAGATGTGGGATGCTCTCTCGAGTATCAAAGGCGTCACCGTCTTCGGACCCCCACCCGATTCACCAAGGACGTCAACGATTTCGTTTTGCGTCGACGGCCATTCCTCGGATGCCCTCGCGCGTTCCTTGGCGACGCGCGGACTGTTTCTGTCGGATGGCGACTTCTATGCGCAGACGGTTGTCGAGAAATTAGGCCGCGGCGGTCTCATCCGCGCCGGGCTGGCGTGTTACTCGACGATGGATGAAGTTAAGCGGCTGATCGACGGCGTCCGATCGATCGTAGGCGAGTTATAGTCACAGGAGAACAATCAATATGTCCCGTCATTTTTCCCGACGTGAATTCCTTGGAGCAGCGGGTGCTGCAACCCTTTTGCCGGCGATTACTAGAGGCCAGAGGTCACCGGAAAAGCATGAATTTCCGTATGTCGACGGGCTATGCCTTTACGTTTTAGATAAGCCCGAAGAAATTCGGGCGTCCGGTCTCGACGGTTTGGTCCTGGACGTCTCGGGTGGCGAGGCCGTTAAGCAGCCGGATGGCTCGCCGAGATACTTGCGAACGTTCAAAACGACGTCGGCAAACATGGCCGCGGCTCGCGAATTCCTGTCGAAAGTAACCGACGCATTCATCGCCACTGATGGTAAAGAGATCAAGAAAGCATTCAAGTCCAAGAAGACAGCGATTTTCTTTCAGGTCCAAGGCGGTGGCGAGATCGTCGGCGAAGATTTAACCAGGCTGGATCAACTGCAGAAGAATGGGCTCCGGGTATTCCAACTGACTCATCATCATGACAACCCTCTGGCCGGCG
>DATLCA010000302.1:0-8175 GCA_035526605.1 Pyrinomonadaceae bacterium
GCCAAGCTGAACAAGACACCAGCTCTGTGTCTCCTTGTCCGACGGGTCGGTGACCCGTGCGGCCTGCGTGAACATCTCAAGTGCGCCTTTGTGATCGCCGTGCAGCACACGGAGCTGTGCGACCCGCGAATACGAAGCTGTTCCCGGTTTTAGATCGACCATCCGCTGGGCCGCGTCTACGGCCTGCTCGTATTCGCCCAACTCCATATAGGCATCCGTCAAAACTCCGTACGCGAATGAATCGGATGGGAGCTGGTCCCGTAACTTTTTCGCCGCATCCGCCGCCTCGGGAAACCGATGGTAGGCGAGATGAAGGGCGGCCTGGAGTTTGCGCGCGGGAACATCACTCGGAGAAATCTCGAGCGCCCGTCCAACCGCGGCCTCCGCCTTCTGATTCAAAGAAAAGTCACCCGTCTTGCGGGCCTCTTTCATGAAGAGCATTGCCAGGTTAGAGTACCCGAGCGGTTCATCCGGAGCTTTGTCGATTCGCGACTGCGCTTCGGCAAAGTTACCGGTCGGGAAAGAAGTTGCCGCGGCAGAGTGCTTGCTGCTGCAGCCGGCGAGAAGAATGCAGGCTGCTATGAAAACGATAAAAAATTGATTGCTCGAACTCATAACACTTATCCCCGCATGCTTGCTCGCCTTTCCTAAATGACGACTACTTAAGAGTCGGGTGACTCTTAATTCGTATAACTCGGACCGTACATTGGCGTCGGACCAAAGAACTACTGAAGTCCCAGGAAGCTGGGACTTCGAGAATCATAATTCGGAGCGGCACGGACGGTCGGTCGTACCGCTCCGAATTCAACTAGACCCCCGTGGGTCCGTCCCCAATTAACGTCGGCCCACGAGCTTTCCGTCCATGTCGACCGTCGGTACTCCCCTTTCTTCCTCGGTTAACTGTGCAGGAAAATTCCCCGGCCGCGGCGTGTTTCCCTGATTCGGCGGGGCCAAATACGGAAAGCGGTTGAGGTACGGCTGCTCGTTTGTACTTACGCCGTCACCCACCGAATTATTCGGCGGAACATTGAACGTGGGGGTAAACGGGGTGCCGCCTAGAACTGCGCGAAGTGCGATGTCGACTACGTCATCGAAAACGCGGCGCCCGTTAGGAAAGCCGGCCACGTCTCCGCCCAGAAGGCCAAGTCGACTTGGTGAGGCACTCGGCGCAATACCGAGGTTCAATCGCAAGTATTCGTGCGGCCCGTCAGTTCCCTCGATCACGGTCGTATAGGTCGGACCGGTAACCGAATTGACGGGAATGCCGAGTGCGAATATCTGCGCCAAGTCAGTTCGCGGTGGCGGCGGGATATTTATCGCGACCGGCGGCCCTCCTAAAGGACCGTACGCACCGAAAATATACTTGATCAATTTCGGCAACTCCGGGTCGAGCACGGCGGGTACCGCAACAGCATCACCGGTAGGTTCGAGCGAGTTGAAAGCGTCCTTGAGTCCGAGGGGAATTACGACTTCATTCACGAGCGGATTCCCCAAACGTGATACTTGGCGCCACGGGCCTTCCGTGTTTACCTGGGTCGGATTTATAACGCGAGTTGCTCTGCGGCTCGCCGTCGAATATATACCGACGATGGCGTCTGGCGACGTCGAACTTGAAGGAATGGAGCGAGTGCGAGTAAGGTCCTGGATCGGCACCTCGATCGCTATCGAATTAACATTAAAACCACGCAGAGTATCGACTCCGCCGCTGGCACCTATTGACCGGAACGCAAGCCCGTCGAAGACGGCTCCTACATCTATAAAGAAGCCTTCGTCGCGCTGGCCACAAAATACTTTGCCGCCGTTGAATAGATTGTAAACCGCCGGTATCCCGAGATTCGTCTCATAGTTCGGCGTTACGCGCGGTCCTATGTTCGACGGGGGCATTTTCAAACCGGCGCCGAGTAACTGACCCCGACGGCCCGAAAGTCTGTCTATACGGCGGACCGAATACGTTTGGGGCATATTGTAGTCGATGTCGTTTAGATTGCTGATCACTCCATCTTCATTGAGGGCGTTGTGACCAAGCACCGTGCTCGAATTCACGATCTGCGTGGTGAATTGAAACTGGTATGTTACGTCGGGCACTCCGTCGCCGGTGTTGTCTATCTTGATCTCGTACAAAACGCTATCGTCGAACCGGTAGAACTGAGGACCTCCGGACGGGTCCTGAAAGGGAATAAAATTCGCGATGATCGTTGCGAATCCCAGACGTCCCGCTTCGGTGCTGCGGAAGGCGTAGACATCGGTATTATCGGCATACCGATCCATACTGGTCATCGGTGCTTCAGCGTGGCTGGAGGCTTTGGCGGTGGTTCCGGTAACTCCGAGAATAACCGAGAACGCGGCAAGCACAGCCATAAAATTTGTTAGTGTCTTCTTCATAATTCTCCTTAAATATCAGGGACCATCGATGCGGCGATCGCCCGCATCGATGGCTCCGAAAAGCGTCAATGGGTATCGTAATTGGCAACCGGATAATCACCGTTTTGACCAAATCTGTATTGCGAGGTGACACCGTCTGAGCTCCGGAGAACGTAGAACGTTCCCGTGATCGGATCCCAAACCGAAATGTCGGTGCGCCCGTCGCCATCATAATCACCCTGCGTGGTGTAATGCGGTTTGGTACCGAACTGGGTGATGAAAACACCGCCGTCCGAGCTTCGCAGTATGAACCACGTGTACGGCGATCCAAGCCGAACCACGGCAAAGTCAGTTTTGCCATCACCGTCATAATCGCCCGGAACCACATAGTCAGTGCCAAGCCCGAACTGTGCGATTGTTACGCCGCCGCTGCTTCGCGCAACGTAAAACGTGCCTCGTCCATCAGACCCCTGGCGGAATATGGCAAGATCGAATTTTCCATCGCCATCGTAATCACCCGGTGCAGTCACGTCGCTTGATAACCCAAACTGCTCGATCCGGAAAGTCCCTGACGCACTATTCGCGATATACCAGATCAACTGGCCCCCGGTTCGCCGCACGACTGCAAAGTCGGTCCGGCCGTCGCCGTCATAGTCACGCGCGACCGGCTCGTCGCCGTTTTGACCAAATTGATAAGTTTGAACTTGGCCGTCCGAACTCCGTAGCACATAGAAAACGCCATTCGACGGACGCCAAACGGCGTAGTCGGTTCGTCCGTCCCCGTCATAATCGCCTGGCGTTTGAATATCGGAAGCGAGCCCAAACTGGGCAGTTTGGAAGGCCTGGAGGTTTGTACTCGATCGTGCAACGAAAAACGTCGATGTGCCGGGACGAAAAATGCTGTAGTCCGTCCGCCTGTCGCCGTCATAATCCAAAACGGTCGCGGCCGGCGACCCAAATGCGATAGCGAGGCCGCGCAATGTATTGCCGCCACCGATTGAGCCAAGAAGTGTGGCTGTCCCCGTACTCAGATTTATGAGGTAAAGCCTTGATATGCCCCCGACAACCAACGTCGCGTAGGCTTGTCCACCAAACGAAGCGATGTCGAAACCAGTGGAGTTGCCAGCCACGACGCCAAGCGGTCCGACCAGGTTGAGGGTACCGGCATTAGGTGGATTCTGCGTGTATAGAGAATTGGTCGTAGTGTCGATCACGTACAGCGTCGTGGTCGTCGCCCCAGCGAAATTGTTCGTATATGCGGCCGCATTGACGCTTGGACTTCCCGGATTCAGGGGCGTGTCCGTCGCGGCAAGCGCTCCGGTGTCGGGATTTAACCGAATGTTCTGACCCGTGTTTGATACGACGCGAATCCGGTCGACCGTCGGATTGAAATCAAAACCAAAATCGGTGCCCGATAGCGTAAATGCTCCGGCCGTGCCGACCTGAGTGGCCACTCCCGTCGCGATATTTATGACGTAAAGCCGACTCGTACTCCCAAGGCCATAGAGTTGGCCATTCGCCGGACGAAAATCGATCCCGAGAATTGTTTCTCCCGCCTGCAGTCCGCTGATTGCAATCGGTGTCGAAACCGTACCCGGCGTCGCAGAATCGAATCGTACTAGTTGATTCGACGTATTGACGCCGTAAACCGTAACTGCTTTTACGTCGACGAGTCCGACAACGAAAAACAGCACAAAGAAAAAAGGCACAGCCAAGATGGCACTGTGCCTCGCAATATATTCTCCAAAAAACATTATTAACCTCCCCTGGTCCCGTATTGTCTATCCGACAAACTGACGCAAATCGCCCACATACACAGAGCGAACAAAACTTTCCAAAATAGAACCGTCACCGAGCTTGTGAATGCATCTTCGTCCGATCCGGCGAGACAGATTCAGCAATCTACTTTTTATATTCAGGCGGCAGCCGATTTAGTCCGCCGGCCGATTGCCTGTCATTGCCCTATCAAGTTGAACCTAAGATCTGATCTTGAATAAGGCGCTGAGCCGTTCGAGATTTGGTCTTAAGTCCTCATTCTAGGTGGCGGGCTCCGCGTAAGGTGTCTGCCAGGACACACAACAGGAAGAAGGTCTCACGATGCGTATGCTCCAGCGGTTTGGTATTGTTAATATTCGATTTTGTAAGAGATGAACCCAGAGAACATTAGAAATTTTTCGATAATCGCCCACATCGATCACGGGAAGTCGACGCTCGCCGATCGCATCCTGCAGCTCACCGGAGCGGTCGCCGACCGCGACATGGAAGCGCAGGTTTTGGACGATATGGATCTCGAGCGCGAACGCGGGATCACGATCAAGTCGCACGCCGTCCGTTTGGACTACAAGGCGAAGGACGGCAAGGATTACATACTGAATCTGATCGACACGCCCGGCCACGTCGATTTTAGTTACGAGGTTTCGCGATCGCTGTCTGCATGCGAGGGTGCTCTGCTGGTCGTCGATGCGTCGCAGGGTGTCGAGGCGCAGACCCTCGCCAACACTTACCTCGCGATCGAGAACGATCTCGAACTGATTCCGGTCTTGAACAAGATCGATCTCCCGTCCGCGGAGCCTGATCGAATAAAAGAGCAGATCGAGAACATCGTCGGGCTCGACGCAAGCGAGGCGGTTTTGACTTCTGCCAAGACCGGGCTCGGCGTCGACGAAGTGCTCGAAGCGATCGTCGCGAAAGTTCCTGCCCCGAAAGGTGACAAGAAAGCTCCGCTCAAAGCGCTGATCTTCGACAGTTGGTACGACAGTTATCGCGGCGTCATCGTGCTGTTCCGCATCATCGACGGGACGATCAGGAAAGGGACCAAGATCAAGTTTTTCAACACCGGTCGCGAATATCTTGTCGAAACGATCGGGGTGAACCGCCCGCGTCCGACCCCGATCAACGAGCTCGGCCCCGGCGAAGTGGGATTTCTGACCGCCTCTATCAAAACCGTCGCCGACGTGCAGATCGGTGACACGATCACCGAATCCGCGCGTCCCGTCGACACGCCGTTCCCCGGATTTCAGGAAGTGAAGCCGATGGTTTTCGCGGGTCTTTATCCGACGGACTCGGCTCAATACGAAGATCTTCGCGACGCGATGGAGAAGCTGCGTTTGAATGACGCATCGTTCTTTTTCGAACCAGAATCGTCGACCGCGTTAGGTTTCGGATTTCGCTGCGGCTTCCTCGGCCTGCTGCACATGGAGATCGTCCAGGAACGTCTCGAACGCGAATTCAATCTCGATCTGATCACTACCGCGCCGGGTGTGCGTTATCGCGTGACGACGACCGACGGCGAGATCGCCGAGATCGATTCCCCATCGAAGATGCCGGACACGGGTCGGATCGCGAAGATCGAAGAGCCATTCATCGAAGCCACGATTCTTACGAACGACACATTTCTCGGCGGCATACTTCCGCTGCTCGACGAAAAGCGCGGCGTGCAGAAAAAGTTCGAGTACGTGACAAAGGACCGCGTCATGCTCGTTTACGAATTGCCATTGAACGAGATCGTGCTGGATTTTTACGATCGGCTGAAATCGGTTTCACGCGGATACGCTTCGCTCGATTATCACTTGTCGGGCTACCAGGAAAGCAGGCTGGTCAAGCTCGACATTCTCGTTTCAGGCGAGCCGGTCGATGCGCTTTCGCTGATCCTGCACACCGACACCGCGACCTCCAAGGGCCGGCTGCTGACCGCAAAGATGAAAGAGCTCATCCCGCGCCAGATGTTCGAGGTCGCGATCCAGGCAGCGATCGGCAACAAAGTCATCGCGAGAGAGACCGTCAAAGCGATGGGCAAAAACGTCATCGCGAAATGCTACGGCGGCGACATCTCGCGCAAACGTAAGCTGCTCGAAAAACAGAAAGAAGGTAAGAAGCGGATGAAGAAAGTGGGACGTGTAGAGATTCCGCAGGAAGCATTTTTGGCGGTGCTGAAGGTTAATGAGGGGTAGTTAACAGCTCAGTTCTGTCGTAGTCTTACCGCAATCCGGAATATGAAAGGTCTATCATTCATTTTCTTGCTTACCCTGGCTTTCGCGTGCGGAGCCTTCGGCCAAACTTTCAACGACACAGTTGCGAAGGTTCGCCAGATCAATCTCCTTGTATCCACGCGCGACGATGTAAAACGAATCCTGCGTGGGTACGACGCCTCGGACGACAAGGGCCATTCGCAAACTTTCTCGAACGAAAACTTGCGGATCGAAGTTACTTATTCAACGGGTATTTGCACCGATGATTCGGGTGAGGAAGACGCGTCAGAGATTTGGGCCCTTAAGGAGTGGATCGTCACAAGGATGGAAATCGAGCCGGATGAACCGATAAGTATTCAGAAAGGCGGGCTCAAGTTTGCGACCTTCAAGAAAGAGCCGCGGTTCCCAGATGATGCGGATTCCCTGGTTTTCCATGACAAGGCTGCCGGCACCGCTGTTAAGACAACAGCCGAAGGGATCGGGAATGTTATTTTTTTTCCGCCACGCATAAATAGTAACAAGCTGTGCCGCAACGCCGTCGCGGCCAGGGGCTTCTATACGCGTAAAGGTTGGTTTCCGCATGACCGGCCGTACGACTACGCATGTGTGCTTATCAATCAACACGCCAACGTACACGATATGAACCTGAGCGCGGTTGAGCTGGAGGTAACGTCAAACCTGATTGTGTCTGTCAGCACTGCTGCGGTGGACCCCGAGAACGACGTCCTCACGTATAACTACAAGGTCACCGCCGGCAAAATAGTAGGCACCGGCGCGATGGTAGGTTGGGACTTGACCGGTGTCGCCCCTGGAACTTATTCGATCACCGCTGGTGTCGATGACGGGGCGGGAATCGTTGGAAAGACTGTGACGAAGTCGGTCACGATTAGGTAGCGCTTGGCGGATGAAAGTAGCCCGTTCTCAAAACGCAGAATTACATTCGAGACAAGTAAATGTTGCCGACGCCTTCGCGAACGTCTCGACGGATTATTTATCCAACGCGGTCTACACCATCAGTGTTCCAAGGCACGCCGTTGCTGAACCGGGAACGAATGCAAAAATCGCGGCCTGGATAAAATCTGAGCTGGAATCCTTCGGTTACGATGTTCGTTTCCAGGGCGAGTACGACAACGTCGTCGCGATCCCGCCAAAATGTGACGGTCCGTTCCTACTGGTAGGTGCACACTACGACAGTGTTCCAGCATGCCCCGGTGCAGATGACAACGCGAGCGCCGTGGCTGTCTTGTTGATGTGTGCGAAAGCGATCTCGCGGATAGATCCGTCACTACCCGTCTGCTTTGTCGCATTCAATCGAGAGGAAGATGGGTTTCTCGGCAGCGCAGACTTTGTTCGAAATTATCTCGGTGACAAAAAAGGCGTTGTCGCCGGGTGTCATATTTTGGAGATGGTCGGCTACAGCAGCGATGAGAAGGGTTCGCAGAAACTCCCACCCGGACTTCCGATCAACCTCCCGGACACGGGAAATTTTCTTGGCGTTCTGGGAAATCATAAATCGGTCGGACTGGTCGACGGGATCCTATCCGCCGGGAAGTCATACGTTCCGGATTTTGAAGTTATAGGTCTTAAGCTTTTTCTGGGTGCTGAACGACTGATCCCGAATCTGAATCGAAGCGACCACGTCCCATTCTGGGCCGCCGGAATTCCAGCGACAATGTGGACCGACACGGCCGATTTTAGAAACCCCAATTACCACCGGCCAACGGACACGCCCGACACACTCAGCTATGGATTCATGGCGAAAGTAACCAAGCTTCTGATCGCGTCTTTGATGATCCGTGAAAGCGCGTAGCGCTTTTCGAACCTCTTTTCCTGCGGCTGTGCCGGA
>DATLCA010000303.1:0-2094 GCA_035526605.1 Pyrinomonadaceae bacterium
ACGGAATCCGTCGGCCGCGCCGATCTCGACGCATTCGTCGAAGCGATGAAGGACATCGACCGCGAAGCTCAGGAGAATCCGCAGCTCGTCATCGACGCTCCGCATTCGACACGCATCGGCCGCCTCGACGAAGCCGCAGCCGCGCGCAAACCAGTACTTCGTTGGAAGCCGGATATGGAAGCAGCCGCGAAGTCGGCGTGATTCACGAGATGGACGTTAAGCCCGCGGTCTTCGACCGCGACGCCGGTCACAGACCGGCGGCTTAACGTTGTTTCCGCCCGTGTTACCCCGCCTTTGAACTTAGGCAATTTTCGTTTATATTTCCCGCATTCCAAATTCGGAGGAATCCATCATGCTAAAAAAGATTTTGGTTACCGTTGCGGCGCTCGTTTTGCTCCTGGTCGCTACTGTTGTGATTCTCGCATTCACCGTCAAAACCGATCTCAAGGTCGAACGGGAGGTGACGATAAACCGGCCGAAGGCGGACGTCTTCGATTACGTGAAGAAGCTCAAAAATCAGAACAACTGGGGGCCGTGGTTTAAGAAAGATCCGGCGATGAAGCAGGAGTTCAAAGGTGAGGATGGAGCTCCCGGTTTCGTCTCATCGTGGAAGAGCGACAACGCCGAGGTGGGCGCGGGTGAGCAAGAGATCAAGAAAATAGTTGAAGGAGAACGGCTCGACACGCAGCTCAGATTCAAGGAGCCGTTCGAGTCGACAGCCGACGCATACGTTATCACTGAGCCGGCGGGTGAAAAGAGCACAAAGGTAAAATGGGGATTCAACAGCGCCATGCCGCGGCCATTCAATGTGATGTGCCTCATCATCGATATGGATAAGGAAGTCGGAAAAGATTTTGAAGCCGGCTTGTCGAATTTGAAACAGATCCTGGAACAGCCGCCGACGGTGAATTGAGCCACCCTCCCGACGCCGTCAGATCAGACTCCCACCCCTACATTTGCATCGAAGTTTGACTGCATCAAAGCCGCCCCCTAGAATTCCAGCAGCAGTTCAATGCCTATGACAAGAATCGGAATTCCAAAAGAGATTCACCCCGGAGAGCGCCGCGTCGCGGCTACACCTCAGACGATACTCAAACTAAAGAAGCTCGGCTTCGACGTCGCCGTGCAATCGGGCGCGGGCGACGCGATCAATTCCAGCGACGCCGAATATCAGGAAGCCGGAGCTTCGATAGTCGCGGACGCGGCAGAGATATGGGCGTCGTCGGATGTCGTCATGAAAGTTCGGCCGCCCGAAGACAACGAGGCGGATCTTCTTCGCGAGGGCGGCTGGCTCGTGGGCTTTATTTGGCCCGGACAGAATCGCGAGATCGTCGACCGTCTGGCGAAAAAGAGCGCGACCGTTTTCGCGATGGACAGCGTTCCGCGCATCACGCGTGCACAGAAAATGGACACGCTGTCGGCGATGGCCAACATTGCCGGCTACCGCGCGATCATCGAAGCGGCCAACAACTTCCCTCGTTTCTTTACGGGACAGATAACGGCCGCGGGCCGTATCGATCCAGCAAAGGTTCTTGTAATCGGCGCCGGCGTGGCCGGATTGTCGGCGATCGGCGCCGCGAAAGGTTTGGGTGCCATCGTACGTGCTTTTGATCCACGATCCGCCACGAAAGATCAGGTCGCGTCGATGGGTGCCGAGTTTCTCGAGCTCGACGTAAAAGAAGAAGGCGAAGCAAAAGGCGGCTACGCCAAAGAGATGTCGGACAGCTTTTTGAAAGCCGAGATGGCGCTGTTCGCACAGCAGGCGATGCAGGTCGACATAATCGTTACGACTGCTCTGATTCCGGGAAAGCCAGCTCCGAAATTGATCACGACCGGGATGGTCGAATCGATGAAGCCCGGGTCCGTGATCGTCGATCTCGCTGCCGAACAAGGCGGCAACTGCGCTCTTACCGAGCCCGGCTCGGTCGTACATCACAAAGGCGTGACGATCGTCGGGTACACCGACCTGCCGTCGCGAATGGCGTCGATGTCTTCGCAGTTATACGGCGCGACGGTTACGGCGCTGCTGGATGAGTTACGAGATGACGCGGGCAATCTTCACGTCGACCTCGACGACGAGGTCGTCCGTGGAGC
>DATLCA010000304.1:0-7883 GCA_035526605.1 Pyrinomonadaceae bacterium
AGTGAAGAACTAAAAGTTAAGAGTATTCCTTGGGTCTTGAATATACTCTTTCGCTGTAACTTTTAACTTTTAGTTTTGTTAGTTCTTCACCCTTCCCATCCGCCGCAAAGTGATTTAGCTCATCGGGACAGGACAAGTCACGCCAAAGGTACTGCTCGATTCCGGATTTGAGTGTGAATTTCCGGAATGGAAGGCTGCGGCGGGGGATCTAGTGGCCCGGCGGCGCAACGGATGACCTTTCGGAAAAACTGAAAAGTGAAAACTAAAAACTGAAAGCGGTGGACCGAAATTCTGACGTTTTCAGTTTTTAGTTTTCTCTTTTCAGTTTTTCCGGAGAATATGTATGCAAGCATGAAAACCTTACTTTCTATCCTGTTCCTTTTTACTGCCGCTTCGAGCGCCCAGTGGATCAAACAAACGGTTAACACGACCGCCAACTTTCGTGGCCTCTCGGTCGTTAATCAAAAAGTAATCTGGGCGAGCGGCACTGGCGGCACTGTTATCAGGACGATCGATGGCGGGAAGGGTTGGAACGTGATGGTCGTCCCCGGTGCCGAGAAGCTCGACTTTCGCGACATCGAGGCATTCGACGCGAACACGGCTTACATTCTCAGCATCGGAAACGGCGAGAGTTCGCGGATTTACAAAACGATCGACGGTGGTGCGACGTGGAATCTGCAATTCACAAACAAAAATGAAAAGGCATTCTTCGACGCGATCGCGTGTTGGGACTCGAAGAATTGCATCGCGATGAGCGACCCGGTCGATAACAGATTTGTTTTGGTCGAAACAAAAGACGGGACGAACTGGTCGCCCGTCGATACTTCAAGGATGCCCGCGACGTTGGAAGGCGAAGCCGCGTTTGCAGCGAGCGGTACGTGTCTGATCGTAGGCTTCAGACACCGGATCTTTATTGTCAGCGGAGGAACGGCGGCTCGCCTCTTCGGGCGCGATCGCGGGATCGAAGGGGAGGAAATGCCCTGGAAGGTCTCCTCAAGCCCAATCACAAAAGGAACTGCCGGTAGCGGAATCTTCTCGATGGCGATTCACGGCGACAACGCAGTCGTCGTCGGAGGGAATTACGAAAAGCCAAATGATACGAAAGACACTCTCGCGTTTACCAACACTGCCGGAATGTCGTGGACACCTGGCACTGGTTTGAGCGGGTACCGATCCGGCGTTGCATACATCGACGACAAAACTATCATCGCTGTTGGAACCAACGGAACCGATATGACTACCGACGGGGGCAAGACCTGGAAAAAGACCGGCGGCGAAGATTTAAACGCAGTGGCGACGAAAGGCAAGAAGGCCGTGTGGGCCGTCGGACCGAAGGGAATGGTCGTGAAACTGAAATGAACTGGTACGACATCGTCGGCACCCTCGGCGTCGCGATCATCGTCATCACGTACGTCCTCCTGCAGATCGAGCGTGTTCGCAGCGATCAGCTTGTTTACTCGCTGCTTAACGGAGTCGGGGCCGCGCTCATTCTGGTCTCGCTTTATTTCGAATTCAACTTCCCGTCGTTCGTCGTCGAATTCTTCTGGCTTCTGATCAGCTTGTTCGGGATCGGAAAGTATCTTGTCCGGAAGGAAGCATAACGCGGCAGCGGACTGGACCGCAGGCATCCTGCCTGCATGAGTGCGAAGCACGAACAAGCGATTGTATTGTCGAGACGCCGTCGCTTTACGTTGCCGAAGCGGCAACGTTGCAGGCATCCTGCCTGCGGTCCAGTCCGCTACTCTTGCTTCTTCTGCCCTAATGAAAACCAGTTTCCCGAATCGTCTTTGAACAGCGCGTTCCAACCCCAAAACTCTTCGGTCGGCGGCTTCTTGAATTCCACTCCTTTCGCTTTCAACTCTTCGTAAGTGGCGCGGACGTCTTCGCACTCGAACGCTCCGAAACCGAACGTACCGTTCTTGACCAACTCGCGCATCGTCGCCGCGGAATCTTTATCGAACATCATCCCGTCGCCGATCGGCATCAGGGTCAGTTCGAGATCCGGCTGGTTCGGCGGATTGACGGTCAGCCATCGTTTGCCCGGCCCCATGTCGGCGTCCGTGTTCACCGTGAAACCGAGCTTGTTGACGTAAAAATCGAAAGCGCTGTCCTGATCGAGGACGAAGATACTCGCGTGGTTCATTTTCGTGATCATATGCAACCATTATTCGGCGGCCGTGATCGCGGGTCAATACTTTCCACTTCTCGAAAATTGCGGTTTTGGTTTAGGACGGGTGCGGGACTCAGTTCCTTACTACTCGACCGGAAACCCGCTCGCTACTGCTCGGGGTTCTGACAGGAGTTTCTCGGCGAAGCATGAAGGGATGTGGTTTAGAGGAGCGGTTGCGACTGATTGCCGGAAGCTTTGACGATCGAGTTGAAACTGTCGCGGAGTTTGCCCGGTGCGACGCTTGAACAATCCCGTGAATGAACTAATGCTATCGAACCCGACTTTGAAACACGCGTACGCGACGGCGTGCCCATCCTCGAGATACGCTTTCGCTTTCTCGATCCGAACATCGGTTAGATACTGGTGCGGGGTCCGGCCGTAAATCTCCTTGAACAGCCGAATGAAATGAAATTTAGAGAAGCATGCTTCGTCGGCGACCTTACTGAGATCGATCGCCGACGCGAAGTTCTCGTCGATGAAAACCTTGGCGCGAACCGCTCGCAGGTACATGTATTGTCGCGGGTACTGATCCATTGGTACGAGCCAATCTTACACCAGGTTGATTTTCCGCCCGATTTGATTAGTCTATTCGGTAAACGGACAGCAAACTTCAGTTTGCTGTTAGCGGCGCAACAAATTGAAGTTTGTTGTCCAAACTTTATGCAAGGTTTCACGACCGTTCCATTCAAGACCGAGAGCTCGCATGGCATTAACCAGATTAATGGGGTCGCGAAGTTTTCGAGCGCCGGGATCGTTCTCGAATTCGAGTCGAAGCTTTTCGGCGTGATCGGCGGAGGCGTCAAAGAAGTGCGGCTGCCGAAAGAAGAGATTCTCGATATCAAATTTCGCAAGGGTGTCTTCAAGATGGGTGCGAAGATCGTCATCCGTACCAAGACATTCGCAAAGCTTGCCGAGCTTCCTAGCAGCGAGGGGAAACTCACTATGAAACTCGTACGCGACGATTTCGAACGCGGACGGTCGGCCGTCGAGCAACTCCAAAAGGAACTTGACCGGCAAGCGGAAGAACTACCGCCACCACGTTCGCCCGTCAATCAACTGTTTGCGGAGGACGCCGAGGACCAAACTCGCGAGTTGGCCGATGGCGCCTCCCGATAATCCGTCCCCCCGCGGGTTTTTTGAATCAGCAAAAGTTTGCGATCACGGGTACCCCGCCTCGGAGCGCCGTAGAGGAGCGTCCGGAGGGAGTGGCGCCTCTCGAGCGCCCGAAGTCGGATGACGGTCGATAAAGCCGGACAGCGGTGTGGTATCATCGTAGCCATTCAAACACTACAAACCTCGAGGTAACTTAAAATGCCAAAGTACGTAATCGAACGTGATATCCCGGGTGCCGGCAATATGTCCCCGGAAGAACTGAATGGGGCCTCTGCGAAGTCGTGCAGCGTGCTCGATGGACTTGGAAACGAGATCCAGTGGATTCACAGCTACGTAACCGGTGACAAGATCTATTGTGTCTACACAGCCCCGAGCGAAGCGTTGATCGAGCAGCACGCCCGCGAAAGCGGTTTCCCTGCGAATAAAATTTCCGAGGTCAAGGCGATGATCGATCCGACGCGCTCCAACGCCTAGCCGGCCTGTTTCCCTCTCCGGCACTGTTCTGCCTAAAAAGCCCTCCATGTCCAAATCTCGTATTGATCTGGGCGCACTCGTTAGCGTTCACGGCACGTCCCCCGCTACCCTCCAACGAGCGGCGATCGTCACGGTGATGTCTTTCTTTTTTTTCCTTGCGATGCTGATGATGTTCTATCTCCGGCAGCAGATGGTGTATTTCGTTCTGTCGACGGCGTTCCTCGTCGTTTACATCTTCACGATGATCGGCTGGGTGATGCAGAGACGCAATGTGGTCTCGATCCATGAGAACGGCATTAGCTATCGAAAGTTCGCGGCGACTTGGGATGAAATCAAGTCGGCACGATCCGACGTGAAGACCGGGATCACGCTCGTGAAGACGAACGGTGAGTCGGCGGCGATCGGCAAAACGATTGCTGATTTCGAAAGGATCGCGGCGACGATACGAAGGCGGTTGCCTGCAGCTTGACTGGGGCGTCCTGCCTGCATGAGTGCTTAGCGCGAACAAACGTTTGGGTCTCGAGCGATGAGGCTTTTGGGGCTTCGCGCGTCCGCAGGCAGGGCGAGGCGCTCGAGTCACGGATCGGCTGTCGAACCACGAGGTTTGTTCGCACTTCGTGCTGATCTGGGCAGGATACCTGCGGTCAAGTCTGGTCCATTTACCGTTTTCCTCGTCAATCGGGTATCCTAATTCTTTGAATTTTGAACTTTCCGGAGAGCATATGAGCGTTGAAGTCGTAATGCCCCAGATGGGCGAGTCGATCACTGAAGGAACCGTCTCGAAGTGGTTGAAGGCGGTCGGGGAGAAGATCGAAAAAGATGAGCCTATCCTCGAGATCTCGACCGACAAGGTCGATGCCGAAGTCCCCAGCCCGGCGGCCGGAACGCTGCTCGAAATACGACATCAGGAAGGTGAAACCGTAGAGGTCGGAACGGCGCTCGCGATCATCGGTGCCGAAGGCGAAGCCGGTGCCGCGGCCCCAAGTCCCGAGCCGCAGGTTTCAACTGCGAAGACTGAAGCTGCTCCGGCACCGGCCGAACCCTCGGGCGAAACGGAGGATAGCAATTCGGCGACAGCGGTCACGGCTTCTGCGCAACCGGCGACCGCGGCAACGGATCAGGGGTCAGGAACTTCATCGCCGGAAGGCGCGACCGAAATAGTGATGCCTCAGATGGGTGAGTCCATTACGGAGGGAACGGTTTCGAAATGGTTGAAGGCAATCGGCGACACGATCGAAAAAGATGAGCCGCTGCTCGAAATCTCCACGGACAAAGTTGACGCCGAGGTTCCGTCCCCGGCCGCCGGAAAGCTTCTTGAGATAAAAGTTAATGAAGGCGAAACGGTGGAAGTCGGCGCGGTTCTCGCGCTCGTCGGCGCGGAAGGCGGAGCGCCTGTCTCGGTTGCCAAGTCCGAAGCGCCGAGTCCGAAGCCGGAAGCTCCGGCAGAAGCCCAGGCGGCATCAGCTTCGGCGAACCCGCAATCGACATCCACGGTCGCCGATCCGCGGCCCGAAAACGGTCAGCGGTCTAACGGATCAAGCTCGGTAGACGAGCTTCGCCGAACGAAGTCGAGCCCACTTGTTCGAAACATCGCAAAAGAGCATGGCATCGACATTACCCGGATCGGCGGCTCTGGTTTGAGCGGGCGCGTCACGAAGAAAGACATCATGTCATTCATCGAAACCGGCGCCGCGCTGCGTCCGCAAGATCTGCTTCGAAAGGACGCCCCCGCCGCACCTGCGGTTTCGGCTCCGGCACCGAAGATGGAGTATACGCCGACACCGGTCGGAGCTTCGGCGACCGACCGAGTCGAGAAAATGTCGGTGATGCGTAAGAAGATCGCCGAGCACATGACCTTCTCGAAACAAACCTCGGCACATGTGACGAGCGTTTACGAGATCGACATGACGAACGTCGCGAAATTCCGCGATAAGAATAAGGCGGAGTTTCAATCGCGATACGGCACGAAGCTGACCTACATGCCGTTCATTTTCCAGGCGGTGACCAATGCGATCCGCACGTTTCCGATCGTCAACGCCCAAGTCAGCGGCGAAAATATCGTTTACAAAGGCGACATAAATTTGGGGATGGCCGTCGCCCTCGATTGGGGCCTGATCGTTCCGGTGATCAAACGTGCCGACACCCTTTCGCTTTCCGGCCTCGCTCTGGCTGCAAACGATCTTGCCGACCGTGCCCGGACAAAAAAACTAAATCCCGACGAAGTTACCGGCGGCACATTCACAATCACGAATCCCGGTGTCTTCGGCGGACTGTTCGGAACGCCCATCATCAACCAGCCGCAAGTTGCCATTCTGTGCGTCGGCACGATCGAGAAACGCCCCAAGGTTTTCACCTCGCCCGAAGGCGACGATTACATAGCGATCCGGCAGATGGCGTACTTCGCTCTGACCTACGATCACCGCATCGTCGACGGTTCCGACGGAGAAAAGTTTCTATCCCATATGAAAGAGTTTCTGGAAGATGGCAGCTTCTCCGTGTAGTGCTCCAAAAGAATCCATTGGCAGGAAATGCTTGTTGGTGTATTCTGCCGACAGGATATGCATCGAAACAAAACGCGGAAGATCGATTTTCTGTCAGACAGTGTACAGATTGAGGACACCGATGCTTCTATCAGTAAAACGCTGAACCGCAGCCTCTTACTACCAAAAGTCTGATTTTTCCCAATGTTTTCCCCTTAGCGGCATGATTGTTGTTTGCAAAAGGCAAGGTATACACGAAGGCGCTCATAGTGTTACCGAGACTTTCATTTGATAGCTTTGAAATAACGATTTTTCACGCTCTACTCTTTCAGATCTCTCGGCAGCCGTTTACTCGCCTCGATATTTAAATTGATTACTTCAAGGAGTTACGAATTTATGATGAAAACAGTATCTGGTTTGCTTTTGGCTATCCTCCTAGGAGCATCGGCCGTTATCGCACAGGACGCACAGCTCCGCTCGCTGACGAGCGGTCAGAAATACAAAATCAAAGGCGCGGTTGTTTCGAAAGATGATGACAATTCATTTGTCGTTCGCGACACGACCGGCGTGGACACCCGGGTCGTCATATCGCCCGAAGCAAGCATCAAGTCGAAAGGCGGTTTGTTCGGCGGCGGTGACCGTATTGCCGGCAACCAAATCGTCCGTGGTCTTTACCTGGAAGTGGAAGGACGTGGCGACACCACCGGCAATCTGGCCGCTACAAAGGTTCGCTTCGACAAAGACGATTTCAAAGTAGCTCAGTCGATCGACACTCGTGTCGGACCGGCCGAAGCTCGTTTGACTGCGGCTGAAGAAAACGCCCAGCGCGTTGCGGGACAGATCGACGAACTGATGGCGATCTCGAATGCCGCTCGCGGCGGTGCTAAAGCCGCTCAGGAAACCGCCGACGCTGCAGTCGAAGGCGTGAACGCCACCAACCAGCGCATCACGGCGATGGACGACTATGTTGTTCAGTCGACGGCTACGGTTAACTTCCGCGTCAACAGTGCACGTCTTTCGCCCGAAGCAAAAGCGTCGCTCGACGAAGTAGCGACCGCAGCTGCGACGATGAAGGGATATACGATCGAGATTACAGGGTTCGCTTCGGCAGAAGGAAGCACCGCTCGCAACAAGAGTCTCAGCCAGCGCCGGGCACAGGCCGTTATCGACTACTTGGTCGAAACTCATAACGTCCCGCTCCGCCGCATTGGCCAGTCGTATGGTTTCGGTGAGCTTCAGGCCGTTGCGGACAACACTACCCGCGAAGGCCGTGAGCAGAACCGACGCGTTGAAGTCAAACTTCTTGTGAGCCGCGGAATCAACCAAAACGTTGAGGTCCGTCCGATCGCAACTGACAACAACGAAGAATAATTTTTTTTAGAACGAGGGCAAAAAAGTGAAAGGGGTGAAAACCTTTTTCACTTTTTTGCCCTCTAAATTTGTGAACGGGTCAGTACCTTCTTAGTTGCCCGCCCAATTGATGCCATGAAACTGTTCACCACCCTGCGCATAATTTCGTTTTTGTCCTTATTGTTTTTCGCGGTCGCGGGTGCCGACGCGCAGACGGCGACACCGACCCCAGCCCGGACTCCCGTAATTGCCGAAGAAGATCAGGTCGTTAAGGTCGAGTCGCGCTTGATCGTCGT
>DATLCA010000305.1:0-1006 GCA_035526605.1 Pyrinomonadaceae bacterium
ACAAGCAATATTTCGCTTCCTATACGACATAAGCGACTACTTTGCGGTAAAAACCGCGACCGAAAAGGATATGAACAATATTACGCTAACAAAGGCATTGGTTGTAAAGAACGCAGCGTTCATTCGGGATAAATTTTTTGCCGAGACCAGCGTGTGCTGGTAAAAAAGCAGGCCGCCGACGAGCATCACTCCGATGAGGGCCGGCCAGCCCAGTTCCGTAACTAAATAAAGCAACAACAACGCTATGAAAGCCTGAATGTGGAATAAGCGTGCAATCCAAAGGGCCTTCTGGATCCCAAATTTTGCCGGGATGGACCGCAGCCCAGCTTTTTTATCGAATTCCTGATCCTGACACGCGTACATCACGTCGAATCCGGCCGTCCACATCAGCACAAGCAGCGAAAGCAGAAGGGGAATCCCGGAATCTATCGCCCCGCGAACCGCGATCCACGCCGCGGTCGGCGATATCGCCAAGGCCCAGCCGAGGATCAAATGCGAGAAGGCGGTGAAACGTTTCGCATAGGAATAGCCGAGAACACTAAGCAAAGCGATGGGCGAGAGGGCAAACGTCAACCAGTTCAGGGAGTACGCCGCGAGCTCGAATAACCCTATCGATATGAACAAGAAGGCCCAGGCAAAGCCGATCGAGAGTTTGCCGCTCGGGAGCTCCCGATTCGCCGTTCGCGGGTTCGCCGCGTCGAAATCGATGTCGATAATCCGGTTGAACGTCATGGCTGCCGACCGGGCGCCGACCATCGCGAGGGTGATCCAGAGAATCTGCGATCCGGTCGGGAGCCCGTTGGCCGCCAAAACCGCACCTAAAAATGCGAACGGAAGCGCAAAAAGGGTGTGCTCGAATTTGATCATTTCGAGCGTGGTTCGCAGTTTTCCCCAAAAATTCGTCATTTCGAGCGCACGCGTCCAACCATCGGGAAGAATTTCTTCGCTTAGCGGAGACGATGATTCTACCAGAAGGCGCCGTTTTTCCAGAGGCCTTGTGGAAAAC
>DATLCA010000306.1:0-15193 GCA_035526605.1 Pyrinomonadaceae bacterium
ACAATTCCCGAAACCAATGTCCTGTCGGACGTCGAACTTGGCTCCAAGCTCGACTCACCGATCGATTCCAAACCCCTTGAGGAAATAGTCGAGCCGGGCGAAACCGTGCTGTTCGTGGTGCCGGACGCGACCCGCCGGACGGCATGCGGGCAAGTGATCAATCTTCTCGTTCGCCGGCTTATCGCGAACGGCACCGCGCCGCATGAGATGAGCGCGATCTTCGCCACCGGCATCCATCGGCCCGTCACCGACGCGGAGAAACAAGAGATCTTAACCCCGTTCATCGCACAGCGGCTCAAGACGCTGGATCACAATCCGCGTGATCTGATGCACATCAGACGCCTCGGTGAAACCCCGGACGGCACTCCGGTCGAGCTAAATCGGGCGCTCGGAGAATTCGACCATGTCGTCCTCATCGGGGGAATTTCGTTTCATTATTTTGCGGGCTTCACCGGAGGTCGAAAATTGATCTGCCCGGGGCTCGGCTCCGCGAAAACAATTTCGGCCACACACAAGCTCGCCTTCGACTGCGAACGCAAAACCCGGCGTGAGGGTGTGGGTACCGGGCTCCTCGATGGGAACGCCGTGCACGAAGCGTTCGTCCACGCGGCATCGTTCGCGAAGCCATCTTTTTCCGTCAGCACGATAGTCGACGACGCAGGTCACGCGGTCGATCTTTTTTGCGGCGACTGGGTCACGTCACATCGCGCCGCCTGTGAATCGTACGCGCAAAACAACACGATAGCGATAGCGGAAAAGCGCGATCTCGTCGTGGTCAGCTGCGGGGGCTCGCCTTACGACATCAACCTCATCCAGGCGCATAAGGCGCTCGAAGCGGCGTCGCATGCATGTAACGAAGGCGGGACGATCGTATTTGTGGCTGAGTGCGAAGAAGGAATGGGGCGGCCGGATTTCCTGAATTGGTTCGCGGCCCGGAACAGCGAAGCGTTGGCCGAGCGACTCTGCGAAAGTTACCAGGTCAACGGGCAGACGGCGTGGAGCCTGCTGCGGAAAACGGAGACGTTCGACGTTCAGGCGGTGACTAATTTATCGGAGGATGAAACCGGTCAGCTGCGAATGCGGAAGATCGATCCAAGTGCGATTGAAAAACTGCCCGGCGATTCGAACGGCTATATCCTACCTTTCGGCGCTCGTTCTTTGATCCGAAATTAACCGGAAACTGATCAAGCCGCCTTTCGGACCTCGAATGTCCGGCCCATCGAATCGGTGTGGTTTCGGATGCCCCGCAGCTTGTCCCGAAAACCGGTAAAGCGGAGAACGTAGACCGTCGTGTCGTTCGCGCGTAGGAAATAGAATCTGCCGCTCATCGGCCTCCCGGCACGGACAAACTCGAAGTTGAAAACCGATCCTCGCAAATGTCCGGCAAAATTTTTCTCGTCGGGGCCCGCGACGTAACCGGGAAGGAACTGCAGCTTTTGCTCCTCGTCGCGAATGATATCCGGGAGACTCGCATTCTTCGAAACCGCCAACCGGCGTACCTCGAGATGTCCGTCGTTCCGGTCGATGTAGACATACTCGACACTCGGGCTGGCGGCTGACGGCTTCACCGTCATTTTCCACTTCGCATCGGGAACGTCGAAGCTGTAATCAACATTAACGTCGCTGAATCGTTCGGCCTGACCGAAACCCGGGGCGACAGCAACAATGCCTAAAATTATGGAGAACAGGATGGAAACTCGTGCTGCTTTCATTGTGGTGTGTTCGGTGATCCGCTGTACATTCTAGCCCATGAGCGGGTGAATCTCGAAAACTTGGATGACCCGGGCCGGGCATCTGTTGTCCTTTCGTCGCGGTCCCTCGGGCAAGAAACTTCGTCCAACCCCGCCTCTCCGGCGTCTAATCAAACAGACAGTAGGCTCGAGCCGACGAGGCATCACAGACGTTTTACGGGGTATTTATAAATGCAAAATTCATTTGACCGGGTCCGGACGCTAACGATCCTTCTCACGCTTTACTCGCTGGTAACGCCGCTTTTCGTGATTGCCGCCGACGATAAAGTTTCACGCCGAACGCTCACCGAGGACCAAAAGATAATCCACGTCCTCAATCGCCTGGGCTACGGCGCGCGGCCCGGGGATGTGGAAAAGGTGAGAGCGATCGGGCTGCAAAAGTATATCGACCAGCAAATTAATGCGGCGGCGATCGATGATCCGGCCGCGGAAAGTAAGGTCAAAGATCTCGAGGTCTTCAAGATGTCGACCGCGGAGGTGTTCGCGAAGTACCCGAACCCTGCTGCGCTGCTCCGCCAGCTCGAAGGTGGCCGGCAGGCTCAGGCCGACGCGCAAAGGACAAAGGAAGACAATGCAAAATCGGGCGACGGCAAAATGCCGGCCGAGCAACCGCAAAACGGTTTGACGGCGGACGAGCAGCGCGAGCGCCGACAGAAGCTTCAGGCCCTCTATCGCGAATACGATCTGCGGCCGGCGAATCAGATCCTCCCGCAGATTACCGCGAACCGCGTCCTGCGGGCCGTCTATTCCGAACGGCAGTTGCAGGAAGTGATGGTGGATTTCTGGCAGAACCACTTCAATGTCTTCTCCGGAAAGGCGGCGGTGCGATGGTACATCCCGAGCTACGAGCGCGACGTTCTCAGAAAAAACGCACTCGGAAATTTCAAGGATCTCGTTGTCGGAACCGCCCAGCACCCGGCGATGCTTTTCTTCCTCGACAATTTTGAATCGGTGGCGCCGAATTCGCAGCCGGCCGGCAACGGTCTGCAGCAACTTCTCACAAATGGAAAATTGGACCCGCGGGCGCGTGAGCGAATAAAGCGTCGCCAGGGGCTAACGGACGCCGAGCTGGATGCGCGAATAAAGCAAGTGCAGAACGCGGGCCAACGCCAGCGCGATCGCGGCATCAACGAAAATTACGCGCGAGAGTTGATGGAGCTCCATACCCTCGGGGTGGACGGCGGTTATTCGCAGAAGGACATCCAAGAGGTCGCTCGTGCGTTCACCGGATGGACGATCGCGGATCCGCGCGGCTACCGAAGATCCGCCGCCGACATGATCAAGGGAAATGAAGATCGTCGTCTCGCCCGTTTGCAGAAAGTAGCGGGCGTTCCCGACGGTGTCGAGAGCGGCGAATTTTACTTCAACGAACGACGTCACGACAACGGCACAAAGGTCGTGCTTGGCCAGAAAATCGAGGAAGGCGGAATGAAAGACGGCTTGAAGGTGATCGATATTCTCGTCAAGAGCCCGGCCACCGCGAAGTTCATCGCACGCAAGCTGGCAGTAAAATTTGTCAGCGACAGTCCGAGCGACGGCCTCGTCAAACGGGTCGCGGAAGCTTTCACAAAATCGAGCGGCGATATCAAGACGACGCTGCGTGCATTGTTCTCCGACAAGGAATTTTTCGCTCCGGAAAACTACCGGGCGAAGATCAAGACCCCGTTCGAGCTCGCGATCAGCTCGATCCGCGCGCTAGGTGCGGAAACGAACGGCGGGCCGGCGATGCTCGCGATGCTGAACAAGCTTGGCGAAGTTCCTTACGGATATCAGGCACCGACCGGTTACCCGGACACTGCGGAAGACTGGGTGAACACCGGTGCGTTGCTCGAGCGTTTGAATTTCGCGATCGCCGTCGCGAGCAACCGCATCCCGGGTACGCGCGTCGATTTGAAAAGTTATGGATCGAAGGACAGATCGAAGATCCTGAACACGGCGCTTGAGCAGATTCTGGACGGCGATATTTCCGCGTCGACCAAAGCAACGCTTCTCAAGCAGATCGATCAACCGCTGCCCGACGTGAAAGCGGCGCCGGCCGCGGACGATGCGATGACGGTTCCGAACATGCGCGATCAGGGCCAGCAAGGCGGGCGTGGAAATCGGCAGGCGCGTCTGCTGGCGCCGTCGGGAGATCCGGAAGTGTTCAAGGTGGTGAGCCTGGTTCTGGGCACGCCGGAATTTCAAAGGCAGTAATTTTTGACAGATATGCTAAAGGCCGGTGACATTTTAGTCACCGGCCTTTTTTTACGAATGTAGTAACCGTCTTTGACGTTGCGACCGCCGACAAACGATCCCGAGATCGCGATACGCACGTAACAATCCGGATTGGCGGAAAAGAAATGCTTATTGGCAGAGAAGAAATGAGCGTTAGCAGGGAAGAAATGCTCAACGGCGGGCAAGAAATGAGCTTTGGCAGCGAAGAAATGCTCGGCGGCAGCGAAGAAATGAGCTTTGGCAGGGAAGAAATGGTCATTGGCAGAGAAGAAGTGCTCATAGGCGGATAAGAAATGATCGTCCGTAGCGAAGAAATGGGGATCGTCGGCCTGAAAATGCGCGGTGTAGCCTAACCGGGAATCTGTTTTTCGTCGCCAGAAGCTAGCATCTATCGGCCTTCGGGCGTTTTAAGAAGTGATTCGTAGAGACTCGTCAGGGTTCGCAGGTGAGCGTCGATGCTGAAGTGATCGAGTGCGTAACCGCGGGCGGCGATTGCCAGGCTTTCGCGCTGTTCCGTATCCTGCAGGACGCCGATGATCTTTCTGCTCAAATCGTCCACGTCGCCGGTGCGGAAGAGTTGGCCGAACCCGCCATCCCTAACAGCCTCTCGCAGCGGTTCTATATCCGAAACGATCAGCGGCACGCCGGCGAGCATCGCCTCAGACACGGCCACGGGAAAACCTTCTTGCCGCGACGAAAAAACAAACAGATCCAGTTCCGACAAAATGTCGGCAACATCCGATCGCCCGCCGAGAAAATGTACTTTGTCGCTGATCCCTTTACCTATACAGAAGTCCACGCAGTCAGCCATTCTGCCTTCCGCACCGTCGGCCACACGTCCCGCGAACACGAAATGAAAGTCCGGAAACTTCTCGAGCACGGCGGGAATCGCGCGACAGATCGTCAGCTGGTCCTTGGTCGGATCGGGGACGAAGTTCGCGACCATTCCGCCGAGGATCGTTGTCACCGGCATGCCCAGCTCGCGCTTGATCGAGCCCCCGCCCGGCTTTAGTCGCCGTTCATCCGCGCCGTTGTAAACGACATGAAAATTGGCGCGGCGCTTGATGCCGATGTCTGCGAGATAGGTAAAAAGACTTTCGCTGACGGAAATATTCGCGTGCATCCGCGGGGCGACCAGCTTCGCGGTTATGCGGTTCTTCTGCCCGGGAATGAATCCCTGAAAACTGAGCACGCGCTTTACACTGGCGAGCCGGCGCGTCGCCAGATAAAGATGCAAACCGTCGACCGCCTGATAACCGTGAACGATTTGAATGTTCCGTTCTTTAACGATCCGGCGAAGCTGCGAAGAGAAATAAATATCGACCGGCAGCTTTCGATTCAGACGAACATACTCAACACCCGAGTCGCGAAAATCATTTTCGAGAACGCCGCCTCCCGCTGAAACGAGCGTGACCTCGAGCCCAAAGCGCGACGCATTCCGGCAAAGATCCAAAACCTGCGTTTCGGCACCGCCGCGGTTAACTGAATCGAGCAAATGGAGAACTTTCATCGACGTGCAATGAGCAATCACATTCGGCTATAGAATTCGCCTTCCCTCTGCGAACTTCGCGAGCTCTGCGTGAAATCTTTTCCGGCGCGTTCTCATGTCGAGCCGATACCGGACGGCGGTTTCACCCAGAGCTCGCGGAGTTCGCAGAGAAAAAAGAATCATCCCAAAATGGGAGTGCGGCGGAGTCGCGAGTAAATGACAAACCCAGGCAAATATGTTCTCATTTCCTATTGAAATCTGACAGATGGAGTCGCCCGAAACAGAACAGCGGTCGGAGGTTTTCGCGGTCGTCCCGTCTTACAACCACGCGCCGTTCGTCGAGAAATGTCTGCGGTCGATCATAGCCCAGACATCGCCGCCGAGAAAGCTTCTTGTGATCGATGACGGATCCAAAGACGGTTCGCCGGAGATCATCGAAAGAGTCCTGAGAGAATGCCCTTTCGACAGTGAGCTCATCGCCCGTGAGAACCGCGGGCTGTGCGCCACATTGAACGAGGCCTTCGCGCTTTCGGAAGGAAACTATTTCGCCTATCTCGGTTCGGACGATCTTTGGCTCCCGGACTTTCTCCGCGAACAGACAAGACTTTTGGACGGCCGGCCGGATTCCGTTCTCGCTTTCTCACACGCGTACGTCATCGATGAAGATAGCCGGATCACCGATTCGACAGATAAGTGGACCGAATTTGCCGACGGCGATCTGCGGCCGCTGCTGCTTCGCGGCGTCGTGTTTTCGTCGCCGGGGGTTTTGTATCGGCGGAAGGCACTCGAGAAGCTTCGTTGGAACGAAGACGCGCGGCTCGAAGATTACGAAATGTATCTGAAGCTTTCGGGTCTCGGCGAATTCGCACGCAATCCAAAGATCCTGTGTGCGTGGCGCCGTCACGGAATCAACTCCAGTACGGATCTGCCGGCCATGTTTCCCGAGATGATCGCAGCTCAGGATCGTGTAGCTTCCGATCTAGGCGTCTCTCCCGACGAGCTGCGATCAACGCAGAAGCAAATGAAGTTCGCCGCCGCGGAAAATTTCATTCGCCACGGATTTCGGCGCGAAGCCGCGAAACTTTTCCTGGAGAATCTCGACGGTGCTTCGTCGATTTCGCACATCGCTTCCACCGCGTTTCGGCTCGCGATACCCCAGTCGTTATTTCGATGGAACCGCCGCCGCAAACAGGAACTAGCCGTTCAACGGCGGGGAAGCCTAAACGACGTGATGAAGCCCGCAGACCGGAGATGAACGAAAGCGCGCAAACAACATACATCAGGCCGGGCGGATCGGTTGCCGCGCTCGAGCTTGGCGAGATATGGAAGTATCGCGAGCTGCTTTATTTTCTGACGCTCCGCGACATCAAGATCCGGTACAAGCAAACACTGATCGGTATCGCATGGGTCGTACTTCAGCCGGTTCTGACGACCGCGATCTTCACGGTGATCTTCAGCACGTTCGCGAGATTCGATACGAAAAGTGTTCCCTATCCGCTGTTCGCGCTTAGCGGCCTGAGCGTCTGGCTGTTCATTCAGACGTCGATATCACTCGCAAGCACGAGCTTCGTCAACAACACCAGCCTTATCACGAAGGTTTATTTTCCACGCCTCATCGTCCCGATCGCCGCCGCTCTCGCGACGCTGTTCGATATGCTCTTCTCGATCGCGATACTCGTGATCCTGATGTTCTATTTCGGCGTCGCCCCGACCGTGCAGCTTCTCGCGGCTCCGATCTTTGTTTTCCTGGCGGTCGTGCTGGCTACCGCGTTCGGGACTCTTTTCTCGGCACTGAATGTGCGCTTCCGCGACGTGAAGTTCGCGCTCCCGTTTATGCTGCAGGTTTGGATGATCGCGTCGCCGATCTTTTACCCGACCAATCTGCTTTCGGATAAATGGAGGCTCGTGTTCGCGCTAAATCCGCTGACCGGAATCCTGGAGGGTTTTCGAAGTGCTCTGTTCGGAGCGCCGTTCGATTGGGAGGTTGTCGGATTGTCGTGCCTATCGCTGGCGATCCTCTCCACCCTTTCGCTTTTCATTTTCAAAAAGATGGAGGACAAGTTCGCCGATCTGATCTGATGCAGGTTATCAGCGCGGAAAAATTGTCTAAGCGGTACGTGCTCGGTTCCCGCCAGCCATACTCGTTTCGAGAAATGCTCGCCGGGATGTTCGATCGCGGCGGCACATCAAAGCGTGAGCTCTGGGCATTACGCGACGTAAGTTTTTCCGTCGGCGAGGGCGAGCGGCTCGGTTTGATCGGGCACAACGGCGCCGGCAAATCTACGCTGCTGAAGATTCTTTCGCGGATCACGAAACCGACAAGCGGGACCGCATCAATCAGCGGCCGCGTCGGGAGCCTGCTCGAGGTCGGGACGGGATTTCACTCCGAGCTCTCCGGCCGCGAGAACATCTATCTGAATGGGGCGATCCTCGGAATGCGGCGGGCAGAGATCGAGCGAAACTTTGACGAGATCGTCGCGTTCTCCGAGATCGAGGCGTTTCTCGATACGCCGGTAAAGCATTACTCGACCGGCATGCACATGCGTCTCGCGTTTTCGGTCGCCGCGCACCTCGATCCCGAAGTCCTGATCGTCGACGAAGTGCTCGCCGTCGGCGACGTTCGCTTTCAAAGGAAATGCCTCCGAAAAATGCGCGAGGTCGGGGAATCGGGGCGGACGGTGATCTTCGTTTCGCACGACATGCAATCGATCACCCGGCTTTGCGATCGCGTTATCTGGTTGAAAGACGGCGAGGTGAAAAGCGACGGCGAGGCCCGGCATGTCGTCAGCGAATATCTTCACGAGCAATCGCAAACCGGTGCCGAAAGGATCTGGAATGAAACCGAGGCGCCGGGGAACGAGGCAGTTAGATTGCGCTCGGTGCGTGTCCGACTTCCTAACGGATCCATCTCGACAACGGTAGATATCCGTAGCAACGTAATGATCGAGATGCAGTACGAAGTGCTGCAGCCGGGAAGGATCATCGTGCCGGGCATCCAGTTGAACAACGAACAGGGGGCATGCATTTTTGTTTCTCACGACTGGAACGGCGGTCGGCGCGACAGCGCGCGCGCGGCCGGCGTTTACGAAAGCACCGTCACCGTGCCGGGTAATTTGTTGTCCGAAGGGACGGTCTTTGTGACGGTCGGTGCCGCAACATATCAACCTCATGATATTCATTTCAGCGAGCGTGACGCGGTGACTTTTAATGTCATCGATAGTCCGGACGGTGATGCAGCACGCGGAGATTTCGTGGGCCCGATGCCGGGAGTTGTGCGGCCGGTGCTGGAATGGAAAACCGAAACGAAAAAATAACCGTCGATGGCTGCTGACCGAAAAAAGATCCTCTTCATTACGCCGGGAGCGCAAAGTTTCGGCGGGAACATCTTTCTCCTGAATTTTCTGCGGTGGTACAAAAAGAACGGAGGTCAGGAGTTCGTAACTCTCTACGGCCATCCCGGCGATCTCACTAAAGACTTTGCGGAATTATCACGGACCTATCGCTACTTTTCTTCCGAAGATACCGACTCGTTCGCTCGAAAAGCGGCCGGCAAGCTTGCCAACCAGCTCGAATTGCGAAGAGCGTTTTTGAGAACGCGGATCGGCCGGGAAAATATCGGCCTGATCTATTCGAACGCGGTAACAAATTCGCGGATGCTCTCGATGTTCGATCATCTGGATGTTCCCGTGATCTCGCATTGCCATGAGCTCGAAAGCCTCATCAGGTTAACGGGCATCGACGAGTTCGATAGCCTTCGCGACCGAACATCGCATTTCGTCGCCGTCTCCGGCGCGGTCCGGCAAAACCTGATCTCGAATCACGAGGTTCCAAACGAAAAGATAAGCTTGATCCACGCATTCACGCCGATCGAAAACTTTTCGGCGATAGAGATCCAGACCAAACGAGCGACGGTGTTGCAGGAGCTCGCACTTCCCGGAGATGCATTTATCGTCGGAGGATCGGGAACGTTGAACTGGAGAAAGGCACCCGAGTTGTTCGTGCAGATCGCCCGGGATGTGAAGCAGCGAGCTTCCGATGCGCCGATTTATTTTGTTTGGGTCGGCGGCGCGTCGGAAAACGATTTTCGATTGTTTCAATTGAACTACGATGCCGAGCGACTCGGTGTGAGATCGCACGTGAAATTTCTCGAACACAAAAATAATCCGGTCGATTACTTTGCGGCGATCGACGTTTTTGCGATGGTTTCGCGCGAGGATCCTTACCCGCTGGTTTGCCTCGAGGCGGCATCGGTCGGTAAGCCAATCATTTGCTTCGCCGACGCCGGGGGGATGCCCGAGTTTGTCGAAGGTGATTGCGGATACGTGGTTCCGTATCTGGATAACGTCGCCTTTGCTGAAAAGATAATTGAGTTGTATGCGGACCGGGAAAAAACAAAAAGACTCGGGGAAAATGCGGTAAGAAAAGTGCGGGCCAGGCACGATATCGAAGTCGCGGCGCCTGCCGTAGCAGATTTGATAGATCGATACCTGCCGCGGTAGTCTTTTTCGGAAATTTCAAATTTGAAATTTCAAATTTGAAATTTAAAACCCAAAGCGCAAAGCGAAACCCGAAACCCGAAACCCTGAACCCCTGAACCCTAAACCCTAAACCCTAAACCTCCCGCCCCATCGCGAACAGTTTTATCAAAACCACTCCGGCAATGAATCCGCCGATGTGCGCGGCGTAGGCGACACCGCCGGTGCCCGGATCCGTCATGTAGCCGAGGACGAGTTGATATACGATCCAGAGGCCGATCGCGACGAACGCCGGCACGGTTGTAAGGAAATTGAAAATTATCGCGCGGACCTGCCTCTGCGGAAATAGAAGCACATACCCGCCGAGCACCCCCGAGATCGCACCGGACGCGCCGAGCATCGGGATGATCGAGTCCGGCCCCATCAGGATCTGAGCGAGCGCTGCGGCTATCCCGCAGACGATATAAAAGAGGGCGTAGCGGACATGCCCGAGCAAATTTTCGAGGTTGTCGCCGAATATCCAGAGGAACAACATGTTCCCGAAGATGTGGCCCAAGCCTCCATGCATGAACATCGAGCTCAGGAAATTGAAATAGACCGGAAGCGGCGTAGCGTAATGTTTGATCTCGCCCGTGTGCCCGAACGAGTCGCGGATTACCTGAACACCCGTGAGATCGACGCCGGTCGTTATCTCGCGCGGGACGAGCGAGAACGCGTAGCTGAAAGCTTCGTTGTTGCCGAGTCCCTGCAGCAGCACGAAGACGAGAATGTTGATCCCGATGAATGCGTAATTGACGATCGGGGTTATCGTCCGGTCGGAATTGTCGTCACCTATCGGGAACATTATTCACCTCCATGCGGGATCTGTTTATTCAGTGGATAGTGAATAGTTGGAAGTGGATAGTCTGAAACTGTTAACCATCCACTTCGAACTATTCACCGAAGATCCCTTATCCGATGCCCGCAGTCTCCGGCGTCTTTAGCAGCTCATAGCCTTCGCTTTTCGCGACGAACGTCGCCGCCGTGATGTCCCCGACGACGTTGAGCGTGGTCCGGCACATATCCAGGATTCGGTCGACGCCGAGAATGATCGCGATCAGCGCCGGGTCAACATTTATCATTGCAAGAATCCCGATGATGAACGGTATCGAGCCGGACGGAACCCCGGCCGTCCCGATGCCTCCGAGGATCGCGAGATAGACGACCATCAACTGCGTTCCGAGTGTGAGGTCGGCACCGGCGAGCTGCGCGAGAAAGAGAACGGTAACACCTTCGTACAATGCGGTCCCGTTTTGATTCGCGGTCGCACCGACGGTCAGCACAAAGCTATTGATCTCCGTCGGCACGCCAAGGTTCTCATGCGAAACGCGGAGCGCGGTCGGGAGAGTTGCGTTCGACGAAGAGGTCGAGAACGCGGTCACGATAACGGTGCGAACACGTTTGAAAAATTCCAGTGGATTTATCTTCGATAGGAAATACACCGACAGCGAGTACACGCCGAAAAAGTGAAGGGCAAGCCCCAGCAGCACCGTAATGACAAACCACGCCAGCGACTGCAGAAGATCGAGCCCGAACTGCGCGATGTTGTTGAAGATCAGGCACGCGACCGCGTACGGCGCGAACTTCATGATGATGTCGATGATCTTCGTCGTTATCGCGAAGATCGATTCCATCAGACCCACAAACGGCGCCGCCACCGGCGCGGGCATCAGCGTTATCGCGATCCCGATAATCAGCGCAAAGAACATGATGTGGAGCATGTTCGGACTCGCGCCGGAGATCGAGTTGAAGACGTTGCTCGGCACGATCGTCTTCACGGCCTGCATCAACGGCGAATCAGCCTTGGCCGATTCGGCTGCCTGCTTTTGTGCGGCGGCGGCGGACGTCGCTCCGCCACTGAATTTTTCTTTTAACTGTGTCGCGATCTCCGGGCTGATGCGCTCGCCGGGGCGGATCGTGTTCGCGAGGCCGAGGCCGATGACGACCGAGATCGCTGAAATGATCAAACAGTACGCGAAAGACTTGAGGCCGATGCGGCCGAGCTTTCTGATGTCGCCGATTCCCGCGACACCGACGACCAGCGACGAGAAGACGAGCGGCACAACGATCATCAACAGCAGATTCAGAAAGACCGTGCCGACGGGTTGGGTGACATTAGATACCAGCCAGACCACGTTCGGATGAGTGCCGCCCATTGAGTAGTTCACGGCGAGTCCGCCGAGGACTCCGACAAGCAGGCCGAGGAGAATCTTCGTGTGCAAAGCCATGCCGGTCGGCCTGTCGCGCGTTTTATCGTCGAGATCGGTATCGAGCTCGCGTTCGTAATCGTCGGAAGGAATTTGTTCGTTTTCGCTCATCGTTCGTCTTGTGCCTATGCGGATGAAATGCTGCTACTAATCTTGGCCCGGGAAAGCTCTGGAAGCAGGCCAGTTGTCAGTCGTGATCGCTGAGAGTGTAGCAAATAACTCGGTATTTGGGTATCATCACTCAGTCTCACTAGCGTTGATCAAACCCATGAAAAGTATGCGGTCGCTGTTCGTCTTTTGCGCCATCTTTCTTTCAACAATTTGCACCTCCGGTCAGCAGAAGTTCATCGCCTATGCTTCCGGGCCGCAGGCCGGATCTTCCTCGACGCGGCACCTGATCGCGGACGTGACTGTGCTGCCGCCGGTGTCGCCCGGCAATGTCGCGAACCTCGTCTTTCGCGGACGGGGCGGAACTCCGTTCCCGCCGAATGCGGACCTTGCGCTCTGTATCGACGCGGGGGTGCCCGGATGCGGTCACCTGGGGTTTGCTCCGGACTCGCAATGGATACATTCGTTCGACGTCGACTCGCAGGGCCTGGATTGGCTCCGCCAGAACAAATACAAGTTAGTTGTTTTCATCCCCTCATTGCATGGGATACCCGGCGGCGAGGTGTTGGGGACATTCCACCTCGCGAACGGCACGTACAACGACTACGACGGCGATGGTAAGACGGACGTCCAGGTCTATCGAAACTCGAACAACACTTTCTACGCATTGCTGAGCGCGAACGGAGCGTACCGCGAGCAGCCCCTCGGACAGCCCGGCGATTCCGTCTCCCTTACCGTCGATTTTGACGGCGACGGCCGCTCGGATTTCTCCACCGCACGCTACAACGCGGAGGTCCTTTGGCGAATTCTTCCCTCTCGAACAAACATCCTCCAGGAAACGCGATGGGGGTCGTCCACCCTCGGCGATTTTTTTGCCGCCGCCGATTACGACGCCGACGCGCGGATGGACATCGCAGTTTTTCGCGCAGGTGTGTGGCACATTCTATTGAGCGGGTCGGGAACGTATCGGCAGGAGTACTGGGGCACGGCCGGCGACGTTCCGGCAGCGACGGATTTCGATAAGGATGGCATCGCGGATCTGAGGATCGCGCGGAGCGAAGGCGGCCAGCGTGTCTGGTATACCCGAATGAGCACGACCGGTGCGATGCGCGTCATTCCTTGGGGCCTATCGAGTGACGCGTTCTTTACGGGCCGCACGGACTTCGACGGCGATAGTGCGGCGGACACCCTCGTAATTAGAAACGACGCCGGTCAGCGCATCTTCTATATCAATCGAAGCTCCGACGGCCAATTGCAGGCTATCCCGTGGGGGCTTTCTTCCGACGTGGTGAAGCTTGGCGACTATGACGGTGACGGACGAACCGACCTCGCGGTAACACGCGCCGCTAACGGCCAGCGCGTTTTCTACATTCTCCAGAGCTCGAACGGCCAAGTGAGGTATGAGACGTTTGGGTTGGCGGGGGATTTTTAGACTTCAGAGAAACCAGCGTGCGCCGGTTTTAGTATAGCCCCGGGGCAAGGCCCCTGGAGGCGTCATTTCAAAATTGAGCACCAAAGGTGCGACGTAAATTGTCTGAATTACTTCGCCGCGTTGCGGCTTCGGCACCTGGACAGTTCCAGGGGCGTTGCCCCTGGCTATATTACGCCGCACCTTTGGTGCTGAAGAATCTGCTTAGACTCTCTAGACCCAGACATGTTCGAATCAATTCATTTCAATTCTAAAGGCCGTGCGACAACCAGCGCTTCAAACCCGGACGTTCTCGCTAAACTTCGAGCGATCGTCGGGGACCAACACGTCGTCGTCGATCCCGAAAAGGTCGAGCCTTATGGCGCCGATGCCGTTAAAGAAAAATTTCCGCCGGAGGCGGTCGTGTTTCCTGAATCGACCGCGCAGATGGTGGAGATTCTCAAGCTCGCGAACGAATTTTTATTTCCGGTTACGGCGCGTGGCGGTGGTGTGGGCTACACCGGCGGTGCGGTGCCGGTTGACGGCGGAATTGTGATCGGCACAGACCGCATGAAAAAGATCATCGAAATAAATGCGGATGATCTTTATGTTGTGTGTCAGCCGGGATTAACGACCTATGAACTGCAGCAAGCAGTTTCTGCTCAGGGGCTGCTTTTTGCTCCCGACCCGGCAAGTTACAAAGACTCATTCATCGGAGGCAACATCGCGGAAAACGCAGGCGGCATGCGGACGCCGAAGTACGGCGTGACGAAACATCACGTGCTCGGGTTGGAAGTCGTGACGGCGACGGGCGAAATAATTCGAACGGGCGGGAAGACGGTGAAGAACGTTGTCGGTTTCGACCTCACCGGTTTGATGTGCGGGTCGGAAGGAATGCTCGGGATCATCACTGAGGCGACACTCAAACTTTTGCCGATGCCCGAAGCGACGTCGACCGTGCGTGCCAATTTCCATTCCATGGAGGCGGCGTGCAAGGTGCTAACGAAATTTACCCCCGAAGGTTTGCTTCCGATGGCGATGGAGGTCATCGACAAATATTGCGTCGCGGCGGTCGAGGAGAATTTCGCTTTTGGGCTCTCGAAAGATGCGGAAGCGATCCTGCTTGTCGCGGTCGACGGTTCATCAGAAGAGGTCGCACGAAATGCGGTTCTGATTGAGAGGATAATCGGAGATAACGGCGGCTTCGATGTTCTGCGGGCGAAGACGAAGGAAGAGGAAGACAAGCTCTGGGACGTCCGCCGCGCGATCTCGCCAAGCTTGATGAAGTATGGAACGTTGAAAATAAATGAGGACGTCGTCGTGCCCCGCTCGAAAGTTCCAGAGCTCGTTGCTCGTATAGAAGAAATCGGCCGCAGACATAACACGTTCGTCGCGAACTTCGGCCACGCAGGCGACGGAAACATCCACGTCAACTTTGTCGTCGACCGCGAAGACGCTGATGCGGTGGCTCGGGCACGGCAATGCGTTTCGGAAACGTTTCA
>DATLCA010000307.1:0-2642 GCA_035526605.1 Pyrinomonadaceae bacterium
GACGTTCGCTGGCACAACCGCCGGAACATGTCGCGCGTTTTCGCGAACGGCGTGACGACCCCGTTACGAGATCGCTCGGGCGCGCTCGTGGGATTCGCGAAGATCTGCCGAGACGACACCGACCGCAAGCTGATGGAAGATGCGCTCGCCAAGGCCAACGAGCGCAGTACCGGGATTCTCGAAAGCCTAACCGACGCTTTTTTCGCGCTCGACAGAAGCTGGTGCTTCACCTATGCGAACAAACAGTGCGAATCGCTCCTCCGCCGGTCGACGGAAGATTTGATCGGTAAAAATATTTGGGAAGAGTTCCCCGACGCCGTCGGCTCGTCATTCGAGAAACAGTATCTGAAAGCCGTCACGGAACAGACCGCCGTTACGTTTGAGGATTTCTACGGACCGTTAGATACCTGGTTTGAGGTTCGGGCATACCCCGGCGCGGACGGTGGGCTTTCGGTCTATTTCCACAACGTCACTGAGCGGGTGGAACGCCGGCGTCTGGAACAACTCAACAGTGACATCGGAACCGCCCTTGTACAAAACACATCGTTGAGAGAATTGCTCGACAGTTGTGCGCAGTATCTTGTTACGAATTTGGACGTCGCTTTCGCGCGCATTTGGACGTTCAACGAATACGATAACGTCCTCGAGCTTCAGGCGAGTGCGGGGTTATACACGCACCTCGACGGCGCCCACTCCGTCGTGCCTGTGGGCAAATTTAAGATCGGCTTGATCGCCGAAGAGCGCCGGCCCCATTTGACCAACGACGTACCGAACGATCCGCGCGTAAGTGACAAGGAGTGGGCGGCCCGGGAAGGAATGAAAGCGTTTGCGGGGTACCCGCTCGTCGTCGCCGACCGTCTCGTCGGAGTAATGGCCATCTTTGCCCGGCACACTCTCCATGAGGGAACTCTATCCGCGATGGCCTCGGTCGCCGACGGTATCGCGAACGGCATCCAGCGCAAGAGAACCGAAACTGCTTTGAGCGACAGCGAGGAGCGGTACCGGCTGGTGGCCGAGACCGCCACCGACGCGATCATCACGATCGACGAAAAAAGCACCATGCTTTTTGTGAACCGCGCGGCTTCGAGAATATTCGGCCACGAGCAGGATCAGATGATCGGGAAAAGTTTGACGATGCTGATGCCCGACTATTTACGTGAGCTGCATACGGCCGGCCAGCAGCGTTATGTTCGTACCGGCGAAAAGCATCTTCAGTGGGACCACGTCGAAGTTCCCGGGCTTCATAAAGCTGGGCATGAGTTTCCGCTCGAGCTCTCGTTCGGTGAGTATAAGAAAAATGGACGGCACGTCTTCATCGGAATCGCCCGCGACATTTCGCAGCGGAGGCGGGCCGAAGACGCGCTACGCGAATCCGAACAGAAATTTTCGACGCTCGCGGAAACGGTCCCGCAGCTAGTCTGGATGGCGGAACCGGACGGCTCGATATTCTGGTACAACCGCAATTGGTACGACTACACGGGAACGACCCCCGAAGAAATGGAGGGTTGGGGCTGGCAAGCCGTTCACGACCCGGAAATATTACCCTCCGTAATGGAGCGATGGAAAGCGTCGATCGAAACCGGGGAACGGTTCGAGATGGAGTTTCCTCTCCGTGGGGAGGATGGTGAATTCCGCTGGTTCCTGACGCGGGTCAATCCGGCTCGGGCAGCAGACGGCCGGATAGTCCGGTGGTTCGGAACCAATACTGACATCGATGTGCAGCGCCGTCTGGATTTGCGCAACCGCTTGATCATGGATCTCGACGAGTCGGTCCGAGCTCTCGAAAAACCGGAGGACATCACGCTCACGCTCGCGCGGCTGTTGGGAGAATACCTCGGGGCCGACCGCTGTGCTTATGCCGAGGTCGAGGCGGACGAGGACCACTTTTATATTCCCGGTGACTATACCCGTGACGGTGTGATAAGCATCGTCGGCCGATACGCGATGTCGCAATTCGGAGCGGAGGTGCTTCGTCTAATGCGTGCGAACGAACCCTATGCGGTCAACAATGTATTCACCGACGATCGCGTGACCGAGAGCGATCTTGTGGCTTACGAGCAGACAACGATACAAGCTGTGATCTGTGTCCCGCTCCACAAGAACGGCCGGTTCGCCGCATGCATGGCCGTTCATCAAAGGAAGCCGCGGGTGTGGACCGACGACGAAATTGAATTGGTCGCATTTGTTGCCAACCGGTTCTGGGAATCCATCGAGCGGGCCCGCATCATCAACAGCTTGCACGAATCACTGGCCCGCGAGCAGGAAGCGAGGCAGGCGTCCGAATCCGCGAACAAAATAAAGGACGAGTTCCTGGCGACAATATCTCATGAGCTTCGAACACCCCTTAACGCGATTCTCGGGTGGACATCCCTTCTCCGGACCGGCATGTCCGAAGAAGCATCACAACGGGCGATCGAGACAGTCGAGAGAAATGCCCGGGCGCAGGCGCAGCTCATCGACGACCTTCTGGATATCTCGCGCATCATCAGCGGCAAACTAAGACTGAACGTCACAAGCGTCGAACTTGAACGGCTGATACAGGCGGCGGTCGAAACCGTTCGCCCGGCGGCCGACGCGAAGGGTATTCGATTGCAGATCCTTATCGACCCCGAAGCCGGGCCCGTTTCCGGCGACGCGGGTCG
>DATLCA010000308.1:0-1221 GCA_035526605.1 Pyrinomonadaceae bacterium
TTACACTTTGGTCGCAAGGAAAGAGCATGCTCTACCTGCGGAGTCTCGACCAGGTCGAATTGAAACCAATTGCCAGCACGGACAAAGCGTATTCACCGTTCTGGGCGCCCGATAGTCAATCGATCGCGTTCTTTGCCGACGGGAAGCTGCGACGAGTCGACACGAACGGCGGGGCCGTTCAGACGATATGTGATGTTAACGAACAGGATACTGTAGCTACGTGGAGCTCCACGGGCACCATCCTCTACCTTGTCGACACACAAGAGAGTGCTCTGTCCCTGGTTAGCGCCGCCGGAGGCTCACCCTCGAAAGTCTACGAGCCGTCGAACCTCTCGGTTGACTGGCCGTACTTTTTACCTGACGGCAGTCACTTCCTTTTTTTCGGACGCCCTAAGCAGAACCGCAGCCAGACAATGCCCGAAGGAATCTATGCCGGCACACTCGGAAATAATGACGCGAAGCTGATCCTCGAGACACCTCCAACGCGTGTCGAATACGCGGAGCCGGGCTATATTTTATTTGTCCGTGAAGGCTCTCTGCTCGCCCAGCACTTCGATCTGTCGTCTCTCGCCGTTTCAGGCGACCCGGGTGTCGTCCTCGAGAACGTCAACTACTTCGACAAGACCGGTTACTCCGAATGGTCGGTATCTCAGACAGGTGTCCTGGTTTTTCCTTCGCAATTAAGTCTGTCTCGCCTCCTTTGGCTTGACCGCAACGGGAGAGAAATGGGACGAATCGGCGACGAAGATCTCTTTTCCGAGATTCAACTTTCGCCCGATGGGACGAAGATCGCCGCAACGATCAGCGATCCCCAAACGAGCTCGGGAAACATATGGTTATACGATCTTAACGGTTCGAGGAGCCGCTTCGCTTTCGGGCCGCTGGACGAGCAAGGCGGAGTCTGGTCGCCGGACGCCAAACGCCTTGCATATTTCAAAAACGGGCAGTCGACGCTGCGGATCAAGACCGTCTCGGATGTCCCGGGCGAGGGTGAGACCCCGGTTGAGGGATTTAGCGGCCCAACGGACTGGTCACGTGACGGCAAATATATTATCTACACACTGAATGAGCCAACCGTGCAGCGGGATGTGTGGGTTTTGCCGATGACCGGCGATGGCAAACCGTTCCCGTTTCTCAAAACGCAATCTAACGAGTTCGGTGCTCGTTTCTCGCCCGATACGCGGTACGTTGCTTTCGCGTCAGATGAATCGGGGACCCAGG
>DATLCA010000309.1:0-1136 GCA_035526605.1 Pyrinomonadaceae bacterium
ACGTCCGGCCGACTAACAGTCTGCCGTACTACTCGCGGCACCGGAAGGAATTCCGCAAGCTCCGCGGAACACAGGCACGGCCCGCAGCCGGGACCGCCGCCGCCGTGGGGAGTTGAAAAAGTCTTGTGAAGGTTTAGGTGGATGACATCGACGCCCATGTCGCCGGGCCTTGCGATCCCGACGAGCGCGTTCATGTTCGCTCCGTCCATGTACACGAGGCCGCCGGCATCGTGGATGATGTTGCAAATCTCTTTGATGTTCTTTTCGAAGATGCCGACGGTATTGGGATTCGTCAGCATGAGGCCGGCGACGCCGCCTTCGTCACAGAGTTGCTGTAAATGTTCGAGGTCCGTGATGCCTTCGTCGGTTGAGCGAATGGTCTTAACGGTGAAGCCTGCAAGTGCGGCCGACGCGGGGTTGGTTCCATGCGCCGAATCCGGGATCAGCATCACCCGGCGGTCTTTTGACGCTTCGCCGTCACGCTTGTCGAGAAATGCGCGAATGAGCATCACACCGGTCATCTCGCCCTGAGCGCCGGCGGCGGGCTGCAGCGAAACTCCCGGGAGGCCCGTGATCTCCGCGAGATCGTTTTGCAGTTCCCAGATAAGCTCGAGCGCACCTTGCGATTCTTCTTCGGGCGCGAGCGGATGCAGGTTCGTAAAGCCGCCGATACGCGCGACTTTTTCGTTGAGCCGCGAGTTGTATTTCATCGTGCATGAACCGAGCGGATACATACCGAGATCGATAGAATAGTTCCACGTCGATATCCGCGTGAAGTGCCTGACAACGTCGACTTCGGAAACTTCCGGAAGTCCGTCGAGGTCATCATCGCGGCGAAGCTCGGCCGGCAAAATCTCATCGATATTCGTTTCCTCGACATCGAGCTTCGGCAGACGATAGCCTACGCGGCCGGTCTGCGAACGCTCAAAGATCAGCGACTCGTTTTGTGAGGGATGCTGTGTAACTTTCTTAATGGACATAAAAAAACAGTTGTCAGTGCTCAGTTGCCGGTTGTCAGCTGTCGGCTTTCAGTCTTCTGTCGTCGGGCTCATCGCTCCAGAGGAGCGAAAATTATTCTCGTAATCGCATTCTACAAACATTTCGCTCCTCCGGAGCGATGAGCCCGTCAGCAACTG
>DATLCA010000310.1:0-2710 GCA_035526605.1 Pyrinomonadaceae bacterium
GCGGTAAGTGTTATTTGAAGCTCCCTCGCCCCCGTGATCGCGTCTTCGTTGAATAACTCGTAAAAATCGCCCAGCCGGAAGAATAGGAGGGTTCCGGGATAGAGCTTTTTTATGTCCAGGTACTGCCGAAGCATCGGCGTCGCGTTTTCCATAAGAGGAGCGGGTTCGAGGTGCGTTTTCGAGTTTATCGAAAATCACCTTAGTTTTAAAATTCGTGGTTTTCAAAGCGTTTCTTGTCTGCTAAACTACTTTCCTTACATTATTTGGTTTCGCGAACAACGAATTCATAAACAACTTTACATACGACAGTACAATCAAACGCGCGATTCAAGACCTCTGCACTAAGGTTTTATGGAGTTCATTAAAATGAGAGCATTTATCAATTTCTGTTTTCTTCTCGCGCTTGTCGTCGCCCACGGTCTTGTCGCTGCCGCACAAACACCCGATGCTAATACAGCAAAAGTTGCTGAGCCGGCGTCCTTGAGTTCGATGGGCACGCCGCAGGGAAAAGGGGAACGATACCGGATCGGTTTTCAAGATCAGCTGGAGATTCAGGTTTATAACCATCCAAATCTGACGCAGCGGGTGAACGTGAACACGAACGGGACAATCAGCCTTTTCAGGCTCCAGCAACCCCTCGTCGCCGTTTGCAAGACGGAAGAGGAACTTTCGAATGATGTCGCGACCGCTTATGAGAAAGATTACCTCAGGAGTCCGCAGGTCCGTGTCATCGCAACCGAACAGAGATCGCGTGCTTTCGCGGTGATCGGCGCGGTGGAAAAACCGGGTCAGTACATGATCAGCCGGCGCGTCAGACTGCTGGAGCTGCTCGCACAAGCGGGCGGCCCATCCAAGGAGGCGGGGACAAGGGTTCTTGTCGCTCGTACGGGTAGCACGTCGAATTGCCAACTTAATGAGAGCTCATCGGCGGCGGCGGAAGAGGCGTCGTATATCGCCTATCCGTTGAAGGACATTATTGAGGGTAAGGAAAATGTAGTGATGCGGCCCGGAGACATTGTTTCGGTTCTCAAGGCGGACATCATTTACGTGTACGGAAACGTTAACAAGCAAGGTCAGATCGCGATCAAGGAACCGCTGACGCTGACGCAGGCACTCGCTTCGGCCGAGGGCCTCAAGTCCGCATCGGATAAAAGCAATATACGCGTTCTTCGTCAGAAGCCGGGAAGCACCGAGCGGGACGAGTTGGTGTACGATTTGAATAAGATCAACAAACGCGAAGTCGCGGACCCGTTTCTCGAGCCTAACGATGTCGTCGCTGTAAATACCGATAAGACGAAGGAAATCTTCCAGAGCATCGGAAGATCGTTGACGAACGGCTTGCCCTCCCTTTTTTACCGGGTTCCTTAAGAGACCAAACAAAGAATGAAAGAGACTCGTGACATTATTCAGAAACCGCTGAATGAGCCGGTTGAATTGGAACGGCACTTTGAGCCGCAGATCATTCCGGGATCCGGACGTTATCCCGCGTACCGCGAGAACCTCGGGGCGGAAGGATTTCAGCTGCTCGACTACTGGAAAGCGATCCGGAAAAGGCTTTGGCTGGTCGCCGGTATTGCGGTCCTGGTTACGACGCTCGCGGCCATATACATGGCGCGGAAGCCAAATATTTATGCAGCTGCGGCGCGTATTCAAGTAGATCTTGAGCAGATGAACCCGGACCTCGTCACGAGCGACCGGCAGCGGCCACTTTCAAATCCGGACCCGTCTTACTTCAACACACAGCTCCAACTTCTCGACTCCGAGAGTCTTTTGCGGCAGGTCGTGAAAGAGCACAGTCTTGATACGAATAAAGAGTTTCTTACGGCGAAGTCGGAGGGGAGCGGCGTTCTGCGTTCGATGCTGAAAGCGATCGGCCTGGCGAGCGACCCGAAGAAAGAAACGAGTACGGAAGAACTTTCGATCGCGGGCAATTCTTCTCTCGTATCGTCCGACGAGATCGCCGAGGCCATCCGCCTGGCACCGTATGTGGAGATCCTTCGAAAGAACATGGGCGTCGAGCCCGTGCGCGAATCCCGCGCGACGGTAAAGGATACACGTCTTATTGAGATCTCTTTCCGACACACGAATCCGCAACTCGCGGCATTTGTCGCGAACTGGATCGGCGAGACGTTCGTCACCGCTAATCAGAACAAGCGCTCGGGAACGAGCAGAAAGACGAGTGACTTTCTTCAGAAGCGGATCACGGATCTCCAGTCCGAAATTCGCGCCGGTGAGCTCGAGCTTGTCGAGCTGAAGCAAAGTGAAGGGATCCTCAAAACTAATAACGAACAAACGATCGTCCTCGACCGCCTCGCGGGCCTGAACAAGCAACTGCTAGATGCGGAGAACAAGCGCAAGAATGCGGAAGCACAGTACATGGCGATCAAGGATTCTCCCGAAGCGATCAACGCGCTGGCGGAAGCCGAGAATCAGAAATTTATTCAGGATCGCGAGACCGCGATCCTTGCCGTGCGCAACGACACGCAAAAGAAGATTGCCGATTATCGTGCCCAGCGCGCGAAGCTTCTTCAGGAATATAAAGACTCGGCGCCCGAGATAGTCGAGATCGACACACAGATCCGAAGTCTTGAAGATTCGGTTGGAAAGGTTGTCGAAGACAACACGCTTAAAGTGCAAAGTCTTCGCGAGAGGACGTCGAAACTTCTTGTCGATAATTTGCGAACGAAGTATGTCCAGGCGAAGTCGGAGG
>DATLCA010000311.1:0-1846 GCA_035526605.1 Pyrinomonadaceae bacterium
CTGCCGTTCGCGATGGCGGAGCAGGGCGAGCTCCCCTCGGCGCTTGCGCAAACTCACAGGCGGTTCAAGACCCCGTACATCGCGATCATCCTGACCGCGGCCGCGACGCTGGTGTTGACGATCCAGAGCTCGTTCTTCACCGCGGTTACGATCGCCACCGTGACACGGCTGCTCGTTTACGCGGCAACATGTCTCGCGCTTCCGGTTTTCCGATACAGAAAACAAGATGTTCCGGAGGCGAAGTTCACCGCCCCCGCCGGCACCGTCGTGTCCATCTTGTCGATCATCATCATCGTCTGGCTGCTCACGGACAAAAAGGTTATCAATGAAGGCCTGCCAATCCTCATCGCCGCCGGGCTTGGGATTGTAATTTATCTCGCGTATCGTTTCCTCGGCAATAATCGTAAAGCCTCGGAGTCCTGATCGAATGTTTCCTATGAACACCTTTCTATCCGTCATTGTCTTATTCACCTTCTCCGTCAACGCGGCCGCTCAAACGGGGATCGTTCCGATCGTCGAGCTGACTCACCGCGGCCTCATGGGCGGGGTGCAAAATGGAAAATGGATCGCCCCTACCCGCGTCGCGCCGAGAATGAGATCCGAAACCGAATTCGTGATAGTTGGTTGGAACGGCGTCGAAGAAGGGGGAGTCGCGATGGGCAGGACCGGCGAGAAGGAAGACGTCTGCCTGGACTTTACGCGAATGACATTGGAGCTCGAACAGGACCACGGTATCGCGATCGGATCGGCCGCGAAATGGAATCCTGTTCCTCGAACCCCCAAACGATCGACGCGAACGGCTCCGCGTACAAAACAGTGGTTACCAATTTTCTCCGGAAGAAAGGGATTGCGAAACCCGTAGTCCGGATAAAGGAAGCTTTCCGCATCGATCTTGAAGGCGACGGCGGCGAAGAAGTCGTGCTGTCAGCGACGTATTACAAGAAGGGCTTATCCTCGGATGCAGCGGTGGGAGATTATTCGTTTGTCATCGTACGCAAGTCGGTTGGGAAAATTGTCACCGATCATCTTCTCAAAGGCGATTTTATTTTGAAGAAAGTTGATTTCGGAGCGCCGACGGAAAACCATGTATCCGCCATTGCCGACCTGAACGGCGACGGCAAGATGGAAATAGTTTTGAGCGGGTCCTACTACGAAGGCGATTTCGCCGGAGCATTCGAGATGAAAAACGGGAGACCCGTGGAGATCAAAGAGTTTCAAATCGGGTGCGGAGTTTGATTTAGTGCTAAACCGTAAACGGTAAGTGGTGAGTTCGTAATCTTACGGAACGAACTTACCGCTTACCGTTTACCACTTAGCACTAATCAGAAGGCTCCCTTTCCCAGGAACTCGGTCTGGAGATACTTGATCGTGTCGTTCAAGGTTTCCTGTGGGTCGCGTGGGGCGAATCCCAATTCCTCTTCGGCCTTCGTGGAATCGAAATACCAAAAGAATTCTGCCTGCTCGACTTCTTTCGAAGCGACCGGCGAAGTCTTCCCCCAATTCTGAAAAACCGATTCGATCATCGACGAGCCGGCAAGGGCAAGCTTTTTCGGAAGCTTCAACATCGGAGCGGGGACGCCGCTCAATCGCTCCATCCTTCCAAAAAATTGACTGAACGTCATGTTCGCGGAGCCGAGAAGATACTTCTCCTGATGAATTCCCTTTTCCAATGCCGAGATGAAAGCCGATGCCGCGTCGCGCACGTCGACAAAATTCAACCCGCCGCTCGGCGTGTAAGGAATCTTGCGGGCGAGAAAATCCAGCGCAAGTTTGGTGGAGCTTAGGCGTTCGTCTTCCGGGCCGAGCAAGAGAGACGGGTTAATTATTACAAGGCGTCGGCCTTCAC
>DATLCA010000312.1:0-4643 GCA_035526605.1 Pyrinomonadaceae bacterium
CTTCGATACGGTCGAGACAAAAAAGTATGGCTCCTGCTTCCGCGTCAGGGACACGGTGTAAATATTCCAGTTGTTATTTTTCTCCGCAGCATAGACGAGCGAGCGTCCGTCCGGACTAAAGCTCACCGATCGCTCCTGCTCGGGGGTGTTAGTGATCCGCTTCACGATCTTGCCGTCGAGGCTGCTGACAAATATCTCTCCGCGAAAACCGAACGCGAATTCTTTCCCGTTCGGGGAAAGCTTCACTTCGGTGAATCCGCCGTTGACCGGAACGATCTTCTCGATCTGATCCCGCCCGTCTGCCCCAACTCTTACGTTCAACTTCGTGGGCTCCCCGCCAGAGTTCATGGTGTAAAGCTCACCGTCGTAGCTGAACGCCATCGTGCCGGTTTTCGATCGCGTCAAAAACCTCACGGGGTGTTTCGTGAACCTGGTTACCGCCGCCGTCTTGTCGGGATGGGCGAGGCTGCCCTTCCAGATGTTGAACGATCCGCTTTGCTCGCTCAAATAGTAAAAATCGTTGTCGTTCGAATCGAACACTGGGTTCCGATCTTCGCCTTTGAATTGGGAGACCTGCGTGTATTTTTTCGACCCGGTGTCGTAGACCCAGACGTCGCGGGTCACCGCCGAAGTGTGGTGCTTGCGCCAATCGCTCTCGTAGCCTTTGTAGTCGTGAAAAATTATCTTGTCGCCCTTTGAGCTTACGGTCGCGTCCAGGGCCGGCGTCGTGAGCACGATGGAAACGCGGCCGCCGATAACCGGAACCTGGTACAGCTCGCTCATCCCGCCGGTCGGGAATTGCGTATGGGTAACAAGATCCTGCCGTGCGCCGTTGAAGAGCACCGCCCTGTCATCTGCGGTGAAGCTGCTCGGCACCTCGCGCGTGGAATTGTAAGTAAGCCGCTTCGCTTCGCCACCGGTTGCAGGCATGACGAAAACGTCGAAGTTTCCGTACCGGTCGGACGCGAATGCGATCGACTTGCCGTCGTGGCTCCAGATTGGGGCAAATTCATATGACTCGCTCAGCGTCAGAGGTACGGCGTTGCCCCCGGTCGCGGGCACATTCCAGATGTCGCCTTTGTATTCAAACAGGATCGACCTTCCATCCGGGGAGATCGCGGGATAACGGAGCCACATAGGCGCATCCTGCGCGACGGCGGACATGGAAAAAGTAAACACGAAAAGAGCCAAACAGATCGCGAGCTTCATATTGTTGAGTTTCCTGGGTGGAGAATTCTTTAGACCGAGTATCATACGCCAAAAGCTGTGGAATAGTTATCGATTTACTATACAAAAGTTGGAATATTGTCATTTTGGGCGACGCAACTCGCCGCCTCTCGTTAGCCGTTGGGCGCTCCAGCCTTCGTAAGGTGCAATACCAAACGGTTGAAAAAACCGTTGACACAGTTTCAATGACAGAATATGATTCGACAATCTTAAAACGACCCGGCTCCCGCAATGCTTCATTTCAACTCTTATTTATTTACCGGCTTTATTCGTACGAGTAGAGATCGTGTCTGCGGACGCGGAAAAAAATCCTCAACAATCAGGAGCTAAAATGAAGAAGTACTTTTTCTCACTCGCAATAACTGCGGCCCTCACGATTTCGGCCCCACTCGCGTTCTCGCAGCACGGCGACCTCAACAAGGTTCCCCACGGCATTAACGATAATGCTAATGCACAATCACCCAACTGGCCCGGATATGCCTTAACAACAGGCGGTACGCGCAAGACAACGGTGATGACTTATGGCGGCGGCCCGCTGATTACGACGCCCACCATCTACATAATCTGGTACGGAAACTGGAGCCAGGCCAATGGCTCCGACACCGCGGCAGGGCAGCAGCTAATCCGCGACTGGGCCGCCAGCATCGGCGGAACCGACCACTACAAGTTGAATACGAGTCTCTCCGTTCCGGCCTACACGATCACCGGCAACGTAAATTTCATAGCGGGTTCGAATGAGCGAACGGACAGTGGGACGTCGACGAGCTTGTCGGATACGGATATCAGAAATATCGTCGATCGCAACGTAGGTGGGCAAGGCGATCTTCCCTATGATTCGAACGGCGTTTATTTTGTCATCACTTCATCGAACGTGACCGCGAGTTCCGGCTTCTGCACGAACTATTGCGGCTGGCATACGCACGGGACCGTGGCCGCCGGCCACGTTCGCTACTCGTTTGTCGGAAACGCACAGCGCTGTCTCGGCTCATGTGCGGCGCAAAGCACAAGCCCGAACAACAACGCAGGCATCGACGGAGCGATCTCGGTCCTGACGCACGAGTTGGAAGAGGCGAACACGGATCCGGACATCAACGCATGGCTCGATTCGCGCGGCTCCGAGAACGCCGACAAATGCGCATGGACGTTTGGCCACTCGCAGTTTCAGACTTCGAACGGTTCATGGGCCAACATGACGTTTGGCGGTCACAACTGGCTGATCCAGCGCAACATTCTGAAGTCGGGTAGCAGCTTCTACTGCATGGTCGACTCGCTCCACAATTAGGCAGCGGAATCTATAGGATGAAAAGGCCGGGCTTCTGTCGGAAGCCCGGCCTTTTTCTCTGGGCTGATACTCGAACCAGCGAAAAACTATTAGGAACGTTACGACGTTTAGAAATTCAACTGAACTCCCGCGTACCCGATAAAGTGCGGATCGTGATCCGGACGGACGCTGCGGCCGGCGGATAACAAAAGTACCGAATGCTTTGTCATCTTCACTCGCGAGCCGAGGTTGAAAACCACTTCGCTTTCGCCAAGATGCGGACGCTCGCCGGTTCCGTGGATCTCGCCCATCAGCTCAAACGTTTCGCCGAATTCACGCCCGAGAATTACGCCGTAAATGATCTCGTCCGGTCCGCGCTTGAACCGATAGCCGACATCGCCGCCGAGCCCGTACTTCCCGATCTTTGTTTGCCACTGCATCGGCATCAGAAACTCCGGCCCCTTGTCGACAATCCCGCGTCGAACCGAAGACTGAAGACTGTTGAATTCGATCTGCGGATAAATCGACATCGCCACCCGATGCTTCTCGTCCTCATCGCGGAAGCGCCAGCGGACGCCGATGTTGGTATTGCCTAAACCGTTGACACCCGGCCGGCCGTTTTGATGGAGAACGACCCACGGGATCTCGACTTTCAACTGCGTATTCTTCGTCATCCCGTAGTTGATATCGACCAGCGGCACCCCGAAGATCCGGCCATCGGCACCAACCTCCATCGTGAATGCGGTGTTGATTTCCCAATGATGCGGCGCGACGGTCTCCGTGTCGTCGGTGATCATCGGCGGCCCGCCTTGGGGGGCGGCGGGTCGAACCAGCGCGATAGTAAACAACGCGGTCAGCGCACAAAACAAAAATGCCGGGCGGAAAGGCGAGTGAAAGTTTTCGCGTCTCGAGCTCGAACGATTGGGTAGATAGGAATGCATATCAATTTCTCCAAATCTAATGCGACTCACTTGCCGGCTTTTGCGGGAAGATAAAAATAAACGCGATTATGAGAACCATTAGAACAAGGGTCGCGACGAGGCGGCTGAGCTCGAGCCCTCCATTTTCAACCGGCTTGTCCAGAAAATCTCCGATCACCGCACCCAGCGGGCGCGTCACGATGAACGCGATCCAGAACAAGATCGTACGCGAGACGTTTGTCAGAAAATACATCGCCGCCAGGACCGCGAGTATCCCTCCGAAAAGCAGCGCGGCGCCCGAATACCCGAATCCCGCGTCGTCCGCCACCCAATCGCCGAGTGCGGTACCAAGGGTCTGCGAAAACATGATCGTCACCCAATAGAAAACTTCGACTTTCGGCGTGTTCACCGTTTCGATTGAAATGCTTCCCGTCGACCATCTCCAAACCGCGAGTGACGCGATCACCAGAATGAGCAATATCGCCGAGCCCCCGGCGTAACCGATACCGATCGACCTCGTGACGTAATCCGCCAGGGTCGTGCCGACCGTCGTCGTCGCGACGATCGTGAACCAGTAAAGGAAGGGATGAAACTTTCGCGCTTTTATTTGTACGATCACGGCGGCGATGAAGATCGAACCGAAGATCGCAGTGCCGATCAAGTATCCGAACCCACTCGCCTCATCCGTCGTCTCGCCCAGCCACGACATCGTCACCGCGTCACCGCCGGTCTCGCCCAACGTGGTTGCGAGAATCTTGATGATCCAGAATATGAGTGTTACCTGTGGGACCTTGCTGAGTGTCTCTGAAAAGACTTCCGACCTGTCATCACCGATGACGTCTCGAGTTGCAGCTTCCATTGGTTGATTCCCCCATTGTGTGTTTTCTCTCCGGTATCGTGACCCGCCCGGGAGAGCCAGCAAAATTAATGCGAAACTCATGCCAGCCCGTCAGCCGACGACATCGCCTATCCGGAAGTGACATTTCGTTCTGATATCGTACATCCTATCGCCCCCTAAGACATATCATCACCGCCCCACCGACGACCGAAAAGCGGAGCGGGCGTCCGGGCGCCTTTCTTGCGAAAGGCGCGGAATTTTTTTGGGATTGTAGAAAGACGTGGATGCGAGCACTTCTCGGAAATATCAGCCCGCAGCCTGCAAGCTTAATCGGGTTCGCCCCGCGTCGTACGTATTTGTGAAACGAAGAACGTCCCGACTACGCACTCTGTACCGA
>DATLCA010000313.1:0-2482 GCA_035526605.1 Pyrinomonadaceae bacterium
ACGAGTTGCTCATTCCAAGGAGCAAGCAGCTCGGTGATCTTCTCGACCGAGAACTCGTTATCGCGTGCGTTCAGAAGCAGCGAGTTCTTTTGCTTTATGACCCGGGAGTAATCCGTGAAGGTCTGCACGAACGGCGGGTGAAGCGAAATTATCGCGTCGTCTAAAAAGCGGCGGCGGGCTTCCGGATGTCCCCGGACGATCTCGACCGCGTCCGAGTTGAAAACGACTGCGTGGAGCTCCCCCAGATACTCGTGCAAGGTGGTTTTTTTTCCATTGACACTCAGGATCTTCGAATTCGCCTGGAGCGCGACCTGGAGGTCGCGGCTGATCTCTTCGGACTGCCGGACGCGGCCGCGGATGATCGCCAACTCCTTTCCGAAACGAATTGCTTCTTGAGGCTTTGCCGTTTTGAATGATTTGGTGGTAGAAAGGATATAGACCGCCTCGAGCCAATTGGTCTTCCCCCGACCGTTATTGCCCACGAGGATGTTTAGCCCGTCAGAGGGTGCAAGCACGCCGTTAAGATTGCGAAAATCCTGAACCTCCAGGGATTCGAGCAGCATAAAGAATACTAACACGTAAGCTGAGGCCTTTTCTTTTGCCCTTCACGGGCAATTTCCCGGATCTCGAACGCCTCGAATTTCTTTCCCCGACCGACGGTAGTGAAAAAATTTCTGGATTAATTCCAAATTCACCGTTTATTTTAAATAGAGTGTTGAACACTCTTTAACACCTCGGTTCCTCGCTCATCCTTCAATGCGCACACCAACCCTTCTTCTTTGTTTACTGCTACTGGTGACTTCGGCGGCGTTTTCCCAGCAAGCTTTACGCACCGGCGAGTCGGCCCCGGAATTTTCGGGTCAGTCGTTGGACGGCAAGATGTACGATCTGGAGCAACTTCACGGCAAAGTCGTGGTGCTCACGTTCTGGTCGACCAGGTGCCAGATCTGCCACAGCGAAATTCCCAATTTGAACCGGGTCGCTGAGCGTTACAGGGATAAGGATGTCGTTTTCCTGGCGGTGACGATGGACAACGAGGCTAAGATTAGCCCGTACATAAAGCGCAATCCTTTCAACTTCAATATTCTTCCCAACAGTTTCGGAGTGATGCTGAAATACGCCGACAAAGATCGGTCGGGAAACATCAACATGGGATTTCCGGCTCATTTCCTTATCAATCGCAGAGGCCTGATCGCGTTGCGTACCGACGGCTGGGACAAAGCGGCGAACCTTGATTCGCAAATCTCAAGGCTGCTCGCCTCCGACTAGACTTCTCTGAGGGCTTGGTTCCTCTCTCGTTCCCCGGCCGCTAATCACGGTCGGGGCTTTTTTTTGCGCCGGAATGGAGGTTGTGAAGCGCCGGGGCTGTGCGGTATATTTTTCTTTCCAATGTCGCGTGCGGCGTACGGAGAGGTAGCCTAATTGGTAAGGCAGTAGTCTTGAAAACTACCGCGGGAAACCGCTTGCAGGTTCGAGTCCTGTCCTCTCCGCCATCTCAACCTTGGAATTTGGATTTCCGATTCGCGTTCCACCCGCCTATTCTTCATCAACCAGTTTGGACATTGCCAATCCTCCCGTTTTTGATATAGCCTTATGAGACTGAATGACGATTCATTCAGTTCAAAAGCTATGGCAAAGAATTCTGTTGCTTCCGCCCCGGCCCGGAACGGAGTTACCGACAAGCGAGAAGCGATCCTCCGCGCCGCGACCAGTGTTTTTGCGGAAAAAGGATTTTTCAATTCGAAGGTCGCCGACATCGCAAAAGCCGCCGGGGTCGCCGACGGTACCGTCTACCTTTACTTCAAAAACAAGGACGACGTTCTCCATTCAATTTTCGACCGTGCGATGGAAGAGTTCATAGCAGAGGGGCGACGCGAAATTGCCACGCTCCAGAGGCCCGACGAAAAGCTGCGAAGGATCGCTGAGCTTCACCTCGAACGTCTCAGTGCTGATCGCAATCTGGCAATCGTCTTTCAGGTCGAGCTTCGCGGATCGATCAAGTTTATGCAGGAGTTCTCCGCCGCCGGCTTTTCCGAATACCTCGACATCATCAAGGCGACGATCGAGGAAGGTCAAAAGAGTCACGCCTTCAGGTCGGATATCAAGCCGATCGTCTGCGCAAAAATGTTCTACGGCGCTCTCGATGAGATGGTCACCAACTGGATCCTCTCGAGCAAGAAGTACCCGCTCGCGCCGATGGCCGATGAGGTCCTCAAAATCTTTTTCGGAGGTCTGCTGGCGGAATGATCGAGACCGTCGATGAACGTCGAGTCGATATTCCGAAACGGCATTCCAGCCGGGGCGAGCCTCTTCTGGACAACGAGCCGGCGACTCTCCCGGACCTCTTTCGCCGCGCGGTCGCGAAACATGACCTGCGGGACGCCCTTAACCGCAAGCACCGCCACGAATGGTTGCCCATATCGTCCCACGAGATGATCTCGCGGATCGAGAACATTGCCTCCGGCCTCCACGCTCTCGGCTT
>DATLCA010000314.1:0-1175 GCA_035526605.1 Pyrinomonadaceae bacterium
TCCCTTCTCCGGACCGGCATGTCCGAAGAAGCATCACAACGGGCGATCGAGACAGTCGAGAGAAATGCCCGGGCGCAGGCGCAGCTCATCGACGACCTTCTGGATATCTCGCGCATCATCAGCGGCAAACTAAGACTCAACGTCACAAGCGTCGAACTTGAACGGCTGATACAGGCGGCGGTCGAAACCGTTCGCCCGGCGGCCGACGCGAAGGGTATTCGATTGCAGATCCTTATCGACCCCGAAGCCGGGCCCGTTTCCGGCGACGCGGGTCGGCTCCAGCAGGTTTTTTGGAATCTCTTAAGTAACGCAGTCAAGTTCACGCCGAGGCACGGGAACGTGCAGATCAGGCTCGAACGCGTCGAGTCCCACGTAGAGATCTCGGTCACCGACACCGGTAACGGCATCGCGATTGAGTTTCTCCCCTACGTCTTCGACCGCTTCCGTCAGGCCGACCAGGCGTCGACGAGAACACAAGGAGGTCTTGGACTCGGACTTTCCATCGTGCGCCAGATCGTCGAGATGCACGGCGGAACGGTTAGCGTCAATAGTGAGGGCGAGGGCATGGGCGCGACCTTCACGGTTGCTCTGCCGCGCCTCTCCGCCATCCCGCGACATCGCGAAGCGGAACAGAACCGGGAGCATTCGCAGCTGTCGGACGAGTTCGTGTCGATCGACTGCGCACCCGAATTGAATGGATTGCGCATTCTTGTCGTGGATGACGAAGCGGACGCGCGGGATCTGTTGCGGGAGGTGCTGGAGATGTGCGGTTCCGAAGTCGTGACAATGAGCACCGCTGCTGAGGCCCTCGAAACTCTCCGGAAGGGAAACTTCGACGTACTTGTCAGTGATATCGGTATGCCGAACGAAGACGGTTACAGCTTGATCGAGAAGGTACGTTCTCTGCCGGAGGCCGAAGGCGGACGAACGGCCGCGATCGCCCTCACCGCCTACGCCCGCGTGGAAGATCGGATACGGGCATTGAAGGCGGGTTTTCAAACTCACTTACCAAAGCCGGTCGAGCCCGTCGAACTGGCTGCCATGGTCGCCAGCCTCGCGAAGGGCCGTAAGAAAAGGTGAGTCGTGAGTTCGCCAAGCGCGAGCGTTGCTTCGGGTCGGTATCTGTTTCAAGACGAAGCTTTTCTTTGGAATCCCCGGTAGCGGTGACCTTTGGC
>DATLCA010000315.1:0-20041 GCA_035526605.1 Pyrinomonadaceae bacterium
ATCTCGCCGTTCAATTCCGGGGGAAGCCGCGAGACGAGTTTTGCTTCGATGTTCGTCTCGCCCGAGATCGACGAAAATATCGAGGTCGACATCCAGGACAAAGATCTCCGCGTCGACACGTATCGTTCGTCCGGGGCGGGCGGCCAGCACGTGAACGTGACGGACAGTGCTGTCCGGATCACGCATCTGCCGACGAACATCGTCGTGACGTGTCAGAATCAAAGGTCGCAGATCCAGAACCGTGCCGTCGCGATGCAGGTGCTGCGATCCAAATTATACGAGCTGGAGCTGGAAAAACGCCGGGCCGATTCGGCCGATCTCGAGGCGACGAAGATGGACATTTCGTTCGGGTCGCAGATTCGCAATTATGTGCTGCATCCTTACCGGCTTGTGAAGGACACGCGAACGAAATTCGAAGTCACCGACGTCGACGCCGTGCTCGATGGAGAAATAGATGACTTCATCAAGGAGTTTTTGTTATATAAGAAAGGAGTGACGAGTGGCGAGTGACAAGTGACCGGTGACGTCTAACCCTTCTTTCTCGTCGCTCATCACTTGTCACTCGTCACTGCCCTATGAAGATTTGCCCATCATGCAAAGAGACCTATAAGGACGACGATCTGAATTTCTGTCTGTCCGACGGCACGACCCTGATCAAAAAGAAGACGGGCGTGACGACTCGTCATTCGCGCCTGAACGAGATCATCGCGGTCGTGCTGCTTGCTGTTTCGGTCCTGATCTTTCTTTGCCTCGTCTCTTACAACCCGAGTGATCCAACCTTCAATACCGCGTCGTCGCAAAAAGTGCAGAACTGGATAGGCGTCGTCGGAGCAAATTTTGCCGAGCTGCTGTTCTCGGCAGTCGGGCTGGTCGCGTATATTTTCCCGGCTCTGCTGGCGCTGATAGCGTGGCGGGTTTTCCAGTCGGAAAGTCTTCGTCCGCGCGTTAGTCAGATCATCGGATTTTCACTTGTCGTCGCATCCGTCGCCGCGCTGTCCAGCCTCGTCGGATGGCATGGCGGAATGCTCGGAGCGGTGATCACGACATACGCGGTTCGACTGCTCAGCACCGTCGGTGCGACCGTGCTGCTGATCGCTCTTGCGACAACGTCCGTGCTGCTCATAACGAATTTCACGCTCACCTGGGCGTTCGCTCACTTCGAAGTCGCGTGGGAAAACTTTAAGATCAATTTCGCAGAATGGAAGGCGAAGCGGCGCGAGGCAAGATCGGAGCAGATCAATCTCGCGAAGGAACGACAGGAAAAGCGCCGCGACGCACGCGAGGAAAAAGTTCTGCCCGACTCGCCGACGATCTCCATTCCCGAACCGCGAAAAACGAGAGCAAGCAAGTCCCGCGAGCTTGCGGCCGCCGCTGCCGGAAGCTCGATAATACAGAACCCATTCGAGACGTCGACCGGAGCGGTAGAAGAATTATCGACACCGCCCTCGATCACTCCGCAGGAAACGATTCCCGACACCATCATTTCGGATGAGATCGCCGACGGGGATCCGGGTTCGGGCCCGATCCCGATCACGCCGACCAAGCACACGGATGAGCTGAACGGTGACGTTCTTCCCGAGATAACGGAAGACGAAACTCCGATAAACTTAGGTAAGCCGAGTCGGACCTACGAAGATTACGTTTTGCCGAGCTCGCAACTTCTCACGCCGGCGGCTCCCCATATCGAGCAGAAAGAAAAAGAGCTGCTCGCGCTCGCGGACTCTCTCGTCGAGAAAACGCGCGAATTCAACGTCGCCGGCAAGGTCGTAAACATTTGCCCCGGCCCGGTCGTCACGACTTACGAATTCAAACCTGATCCCGGCGTGAAGTATTCGCGCGTGACCGGTCTTGTCGACGATCTCTGTCTCGCATTGAAGGCCGAGTCGGTCCGCATCGACCGAATTCCGGGGAAGGCGTTTGTCGGCATCGAAGTTCCGAACAGCAAACGCGAAACGATCCAGCTTCGCGACGTCATCGAATCGAAAAAGTTCCGCGAGTCCGAATCGCTGATGACGATCGCGCTCGGGAAGACGATAGACGGTCTCAACTACGTCACGGACCTCGCGAAGATGCCGCATCTTTTGATCGCGGGTGCGACCGGTGCGGGTAAGTCGGTCGGCGTGAACTCGCTCATCGTCTCGATCCTTTACAAAGCAAAGCCGGACGAAGTGAAGTTCATAATGGTCGATCCGAAACGTCTGGAGCTTGGCGTCTACGGCGACATCCCGCATCTCGCGACGCCGATCATCACCGATCCGAAACGCGCCGCGATCTCGCTAAAGTGGGCGGTGACCGAGATGGAGCGGCGGTACAAAGATCTCGCCGGTTACGGCGTCAGAAATATCGACGGGTACAACGCGGAAGCGAAGCGGCGAAACGAACTCGAGCAGTGGGACGACACCGGCGATCCGCATCGCATACTGCCTTACATCGTGATCATCATCGACGAGCTTGCGGATCTGATGATGGTTTCGGGGAAGGAAGTTGAAGAGTCGATCACTCGACTTGCTCAGATGGCTCGCGCGGTCGGGATTCATCTCGTCCTTGCGACCCAACGCCCATCCGTCGACGTCATCACCGGTCTCATCAAAGCGAACTTCCCGGCGCGAATTTCATTTCGCGTGTCGAGCAAAGTCGATTCGCGCACCATCATCGACAGCAACGGTGCCGAAGGTTTGCTAGGAAAAGGCGACATGTTGTTTCTGCCGCCGGCGAGCTCGCAAGTCATACGAGTTCATGGAGCATTCGTCGACGAGAAAGAGATCGCCAAGATCGTCGATCACATCAAGGCCCAGGGGCGTCCAGAGTACGACACGACGATCACGCAGTCCGACGAAGAGATGGACGACGGTGGCGATCTGCCGGGACGCCGCGATCCGCTTTTCTGGGACGCGCTGAAATGCGTCGTCAACGCGAAACGCGGTTCGACATCACTTCTCCAGCGTCACTTGAGAATTGGGTACGGACGGGCTGCAGCGATACTCGACGCGATGGTCAAGGAAGGCTACATCGGAGACATGGATGGCTCCACGCGAGCGAGACCGGTGCTCCAGAGAGCGTACGACGACCTGCAGGATCTGAGCGAGATGAACAGCAACTGAGAAAGCGGTAAGTGGTAAACGGTAAGTGGTAAGTGGTAAGTGGTAAGTGGTAAGTGGTAAGTGGTAAGTTCGTGCAGGACAGCGTCCATCTCGAACTTACCACTTACCGTTTACCACTTAACCCTATCGCCCGAGCTTTTCGAACCTGAACCCGGCACTGCCGTCTTTTTTGTCGAAAACAACTACCCGGCGGTCGCCGCCCGACCTCCACTCGCCAGGAACTCTGGGAGCGTTTGGGACGTAATTGCCGGACGTTATACTCCCGAGGCCGCGCTGCTCAAAAGTCCCGAAGAAGTTGCCCCGCACGTCTTCGCCGCGCTGATAAACGATATACGTGTGATAAATGTCGGTGCCACGTGTCGGCCTGAGCTCGATGATCTCCAAGCTCATAAAGTGTCCCTTAAACTGCTCTTCGTCGTCAGCCCAGGGCACCCACATGTCTCCCGTCCAGGTATTCCCGTACGTGATCACGCCGGTCGTTTTCTTCTCCGCGCCTTCCCACGCAAACTTTGTTTCAAAGGTGGTCAGTTTGATGACCACCTTTGACGAGTTGTTAACGACTTCTTTTATGTTAGTTACGCCGCCAGCCAGGGTGTTGAGTGCCGTGACGGCCATGAAGCCCATCGCGACCAAGAGCGAAGATTTGTTACGCACCCTTTCCACCTCCTAGCGTCCGAGCCGTTCAAATTTGAAACCTACCGTATGGTCCGGCCTATCGAAGAAGACGATGCGGCGATCGCCACCTGACCTCCATTCACCCTCGACCCTCGGTGCGCTTGCGTTGTATTCATCTTCGACGAGGTAGTGCACCTCACCCTGGTTGGTTGTTCTAGTCCGAATGAGACTCGATCGGATCTCCTCACCGGTTTGATAACCCCCAAAGATTTGGACCCGACCGGCTCTCGCCGGCGAGCCGTCGAAGATCTCGACCGAAAAGAAATGGGACCTGAACTGGTTTTTGTTGTCCGCCCACGGCACCCACATCTCGCCTCTCCAGTCACCGCCGGAGGCGATCACCGAGGTAGTCAGCATGTTGCGGTGGCCATTCTCGAGAAGGGTCTTGTTGTCGTAGCAGGAGACCCTCACCGGCTTAGAAGATTTGTTGATGACCTCTTTGATGTTCGTCACGCCACCCGCCTGTACTAGGACGCACGAACCGATGATGAGCATTAGTGCAGTAATTGTTTTTGGTAACACGTTTTTTTCCTCTTAATTAATTGAATTACGCTTCTCCGGAAACCGACAATGCGGTTTCCCTCTTCCGACGCAGCGGCGAGAGCTCCTTACATTTTCTGAAACTCGAAGATCACCCTGCCATCCTTGCTTGTGCTGATGACCAATCTGCGGTCACCGCCGGATTTTGCCTCGCCCGTCACTCGCCGCGCGTTCGTTATAAACCTGCCCCTGTCGTTGAATCGCACGTACTCGCCGGTTTGCCAGATCCAGAAGGCCGTTCCACGGTATACCTGGACTTCCATCCTCTTGTCCGTGAAGTCGGCCGCGCTATCCACCCATGGGATCCACATATCCCCACTCCACACCCCGCCATTCGCGGGAATTTCGTGAGTCGTCTCAAATCCAACTCCCGCCGCTCCCGCCTTGATGTCATATTTTCTGACCTCTACGGTCATTGCGGTGTTGTTGATGATCTCCTTGATATTCGTGACGCCGCCCGCAATCGCGACTCCGCACGTTAGAGCGGCGAACACCGCGATCGAAATAATTCTTTTGAACATAAATCTTCTCCTGTTTCTACTCTATTGATCTTTCCCGGCCGGGGTCCTCCCGGCTTCGCTGATGAGGCTCGGCTCGTCCGGGAAATCTTTGACCCGCGGTAGTGACGACGTTTACAATTCAATTTGCATAAGGACCAGGCTGAATCGTCGAACCTCACGCGGCGTTTTTGACCACAGCGCTAAGTTAACTAAAGGCGATTTTCCTGGTAATTAAGCCCCGCTCAATTTTTTATTAAGATTTTCTTAATGATCCCAAAATGCCTGTAGATACGAGAGTTTTTGAATTCGCGGATTTTCGGATCGACGCCGAAGAGCGCGTCTTGTATCGGGCCGGAACGCGGGTAGCACTTGCCCCGAAGGTTTTCGATACCCTTTTTGCGCTCGTTTCGCATGCGGGCCGCGTCGTTTCGAAGGACGCACTGATGCAGGAGATCTGGCAGGACACCTTTGTGGAGGAGAACAATCTGACGCAGCACATTTTCACGCTGCGTCGCCTGCTCGGCGAAACAAAAGGCGGTACAAAATTTATTGAAACGGTTTCGCGGCGCGGCTATCGGTTTCTGCCGGATGTCCGGATAATTGAGATCCCGTCGAAGGTTTCGGGTTCCGCCGTGCTCGGTCCGCAGGACGATCCGATGCGGATGGCGGATCTCGAGCCGCAGACCGACCCTGCCGGCCGAGCCGATACTAATCCCGACGCGACGGCGGAATCTAACAGCGTTCATGCTCACCTGAATTCGAACGGAAGTTCAGCTCCCGACTTCTTACCTCCCTCAGTGACGGAAACTTCGCTTCCCACAAACAAAAGGCCGTTCGGGCGCGCGGTTCTGCTACTTGGTTTCGCGGCAATCGTGCTTATAGGATCCCTCGGCTTCGCATTGCGTTCGACTTGGGAGTCGGTCAACTCGAGGAGGAAGACGAGCTTGCGCCGATTGACGGAAAGCGGCAATTCATGGAGCGCGGCGATATCTCCGGATGGTAAATCGCTGGCTTACATTGTCCGCGACGGGCAGACCTTTTCGCTCCGGTTGAAAAACATTCAGACCGAAAGCGAGGTTCTGGTTATCCCGCCGGGTGATGTCCCGCTCGGCAGTCCGCGCTTTTCGCCCGACGGAAACTTTATCTATTTGTCGCGTGACAAAGAGGCTTTTCGGATCCCGGTTTTTGGCGGAGAACTGCGCAAAATCGCGGCAAATCTCTGGAGCAACTTTTCCATATCGCCCGATGGCAGCCAGATTGCTTTTCCCCGAAGCACGGCACCGGGAGGCACCAGTTCGATCGTCGTAGCCAACACGGACGGGAGCGGTGAGCGTACCGTAGCAACCAGACCGAGTCCTGATTTTTATGTCGGCTGGGGGCCGGCGCCGGCATTCTCACCTGACGGCCAACATTTAACTGTTGCCACCGCTACGCACGGTAGCGATGAAGTCGGGGTAGCGCAAATCGATTGCGAAACGGGTGCCGAGTTGGATTTGCAAATGGAAGCCGCGTGGAAGGCTATCGAGTATGTCGATTGGAGAAGTCCCGGCGAACTGATCATTGCGGGCAAGAAGAAGGGTGAAGACGCAAGTCAAATCTGGAGTGTTAAGTTCCCGGGCGGCTCCGTGGAGCGCCTGACGAACGATTTCAACAATTATTTGAGTTTTACTTTGACCAGCGACAAAAACGTGATCGTCGCAATTCAGGAAGTTGAGAACCTGCACCTCTGGCTCTTCGAAACGGAGACGGGTTCGGCTAAACAGATTACTTCCGGCGTAAGCCGTTCGGATGGGCGTTTCGGTTTAGCTTTCGCCCCCGACGGTCAGATCGTTTTCACGGCGCGCGATAAAAGTAATTACGATATTTATTCGGTTAACTCCGAAGGCGGCGAACTACGCCAGTTGACCAAAAGTGCCGGCAACAACCTGGACGCGGTAGTTTCGCCGGACAATCGAGTCATCGCGTTCACGTCCGATCGCACAGGCAAGACCTGTTTGTGGCTTATGAATCGGGACGGTTCCGATCAACGCCAGGCGTTCGCGTCGTCGCCTGACAACGACACGGCCGCAGGTTCCCCATATTTTTCCGCGGACGGACAATGGATCTATTATGTTTCGCGTCAGGCGGGTAAAGGCACTATACGCAGAGTTCCTGTAGACGGCGGCGAGTCGGTCGCGATCACACACGCCGATAAGGATTCCGACAAGCCGGTGCCGTCCCCCGATGGCGGATTTCTGGCCCGGGCCGTTTATAACGACCAAGCGTCGTCGCCATGGCAGGTTGGAGTCAGCTCACTCGGCGACACTCGAGCCAGCGAAAGATTTTTTGATTTTCCGGCCTTCCGTTCGCGTGTGCGTTGGATGCTTGATTCTAATTCGGTTGTCTCGGTGGATGACCGGACGGATGGGTACAACCTTTGGTTAACGGATCTGAAAAGTGGCGACCGGCGGGCAGTAACCAATTTTAGCGCGGAGAAGATCTATCGTTTCGACGTCTCACCCGACCGGCGTTCCTATGTGCTGGCCCGTGGGGATTATTTTTATGACGCGGTTCTGATCGAGCGGTGAGTGGAAGTGAGAAGTAAGTGGAACCCCCGCCCGACACAACCTATCGGTCCGAATATCCCAATTCCTACTCCCCACTTCCCGTTTACAAGCAATTACTGCACTTCATACGGCTTGAGCTGCTCATCGATCTTCGATTTGTCGCCGACGACGACCAGGGTCATCCGGTCCAGCACCAGATATTTCTTTGCCATGTCCTGGACGTCTTTCGCGGTTACAGATGTGAGAGTCTGTACGTATGTGTCGAGATAATTTTTGTCCAGCTCGTTGTAGTTCATCTGTTCCAGCTGGCCGATAACTCCCGCCCGCGACGAGTTCTGCAAAACGTAAATGCCTACAAGGTAATTCTTGATGCCCTGCATTTCGGCTTCGGTTGGGGGTTCTTTCTGCAGCCGGTCGATCTCGAAAAGAATCTCCTTGATCGACGCACCGGTCGCCTCCGTAGTGACGTCCGCGCTCTCGTACCAATACCCGGTCTTGTAACGGTTCCAGACAACACTGCTGGGTGAATAGGTGTAGCCCTTATTCTCGCGGATGTTCGAGGTGATGCGCGAACCGAAAGATCCGCCGAGAAGAGAATTCATAACCGTGAACTTGATGTAATCCGGATCGCCCGGAGCGACCGCGGGCATTCCGAGGTAAATCGTCGACTGAGGAGCACCTGGACGGTCGATCGATGAGAGCGACCGCCGGGCGACGACGTTCGGGACGTTCCGGATCGGCGCGGTTCCTTTCGTCCAACCACCGAAGGCTCGTTCAATAGTCGATTTGACTTTAGCGGTATCGAACTGGCCGACGACATAAAGATGGGTCCGTGCGGCCCCGTAGTTGCCGTTGTAAAACCCTCGAACATCGTCGAGCTTGTACGACTGAATTACGGCCTCGGTTGGCATTATTGACGAGTATGGGTGACCGCTGAATATCACGTCGCGGAACTTCTCCAGGGCTTGCGTTCCGGCCTCGGCCCTTGCTACCGCGAGCTCTCGAAGTTTATTCGCCCGCGCTTTTTCCAGATCCGACGCTGCCAACTTCGGATTTTGCAGAATGTCCGCGAGCAACTCGAGAAATCTGGTATCGAACTCGCTCAGGACCTCCCCCCCAATCGTCGTTTTGTCGGTTGCCGCGCCCGTAAAAATGCTCCCGCCCATTTCGGCGGTTTCGGTCGCGATCTGCTCCGCCGTTCTCTTCGCCGTGCCTTCCTTCAGCATCGTCGCGACGATGTCGGAGACCCAGCGCTGCTCGGGTTTTTCGTTCAGCGTTCCGGCCCGGACTATCGCCTGCATCGCGACTTTCGGCACGGCTCCGTATTGCACAAGCGTTACGCGCATACCGTTCGGGAGCGTGTACGTGTCCTGTTTCGGAAACACGAACGGTTTCGGTTGTCCGCCGCCGGGCGGGGTTTCCTTCTGCGCGAATGCGGAGACTGCTGCAAGAACGATGATCACCGCTGAGACGCCGAGGCGCAGGGAAGAAAGTATTGTCATTTTCCGGTTTGCACTTTTAACTTTTAACTTTTTACTTTTCACTTTTATTCTTCCTCCGCTGCTGCTGCTTTTTCCGGGTTCAGTATCACAACCGTCCGGTTCGTTTTCCTCAAATAATCTTTCGCGGTCTGCTGCATTAAGGCCGGCGTGACCTTTCGGAAGTTTGCCTCGATCTGATTGATGCTCTCGGGTTTGTCGTCGAACAACGCAAAGCACGCGAGCAGGTCGGCGCGTCCGACGCCGCCGAATTGGGACATCGTGTCGTACAGGCCGGAGCGGAGCTTCACGATCGCGCGGTCGATCGTCGTCTGGTCGACGGGTTTGTTCTGCACCTGCGCGATCACCGCGTCGCTCGCTGCAAGAATTTCCTGCGGTGTAAATTTGTCATCGTGAATAAGGTCGACGGTGAAAAGCATCGGGCCATTGTAGTTGAACATGTTCCCGAGATAGCCGTTGATGCCGCCGTTCAGACTGCTCGTGTAATTTTTGTTCTTAACCAGCTCCTGATAAAGCATGCTGTCCTCGCCCTCGAGGAGGATCTGATCCAGGAGGCCCATCGCGAAGTATTCCGGCGTTCCGCGTTTCGGCATTTGATAGCCGTACCCGACCGCGGGTTTTTTCGCGAGCTTGTCCACCCGGGTTACGACTTTTTCTTCTGTCTGTTTCGGCTCGACGAGATCGGGGATCGGCTCCGCTTTCTGCGACGGAATGTTTGCGAAGTATTTCGTCATCCATGTCTTCGCCTGTGCTTCTTCAAAGTCGCCGGTCACGACAACGACGGCATTCTGCGGTGAATAATATTTGTCGAAAAAGGTCTTCGCGTCGGTAAGCGTCGCCGCTTCGATATCTTTCAGATCGCCGTAAAAATTGTGCGAGTTGTACCAGTTCGTGAACGCAGCCATCGGAAGATCGATCCACGGGAAAGATCCATACGGTTGATTCAGAACATTAACCTTCACCTCGTTGCCGACGACCCCCTGCTGATTTTTCAGGTTCGCATCGGTGATGTCGAGGCCACGCATACGGTCCGCTTCTGCCCATATCAGCGTCTCGAGCTTGTGCGACGGGACGACGGCGAAGTAGTTCGTAAAATCGAAACGGGTGGAACCGTTCAACACGCCGCCGTTGCTTTGGACAAGCTTGATGAACTCCATCTTGCCAAGATTTTTGGAACCCTGGAACATGAGGTGTTCGAACAAATGAGCAAAGCCGGTGCGGTCGCGCGGCTCGATGCGGAACCCGATGTTGTAATAAACCGCGACCACCGCGATCGGCGAACTGTGGTCGGGCGAGAGCACGACGCGGAGGCCGTTCGGAAGTTTGTAGTAAGTGACGGGCACGTTAATGCCGGCTTTATTACCCTGTGCGTTTGCCGGCAGAACGGCGCCGATTCCAACAGCAAACAGACCGGTGGCCAGTAGAGCCTTTCTCAAAATAGTTTTCATATAAACCTCGCTGGATGGATTGAAGCGAATTGTAGCAATCTTACGCACGGTTGAGGAAGGAAAGTTTCAAATTGTTACGAATAGAGGGAAATTGAGGGCGAGGGGCGGGGTTTCAACGCAGAGATCGCGGAGACCGCGGAGGGGCGAACCATTTTCTCCTCTGCGGTCTCCGCGATCCCTGCGTTCAAAATGCGCGGCGCTATTTCGAAAAGAACCGCGAATTGGCCGCCGTATTCTTTCGATTGGGAACGTAATTGAATTCCAGTTTCTGCGAAACCGTGACGTTGTTCGCGGACAGGGTCGTGCCGGTCGCACGCTGAAACTCGGAGATCGCTTTGTTGAGATCCGTTTGTGCCTGCAGCTCGCGGCTGCGTGCGACAAGAAGTTCGGTTTGGCGCTGAAGGACTAGATAGAAAACGGTTGTCCCCGCGCGGAATCGGCGCTGCTCACTTTCGTAAAGCTCTTCCGCGGACTGCCGCGACGCGAGAGCCGACGCGAGACGCGCCTCGCCGGATTTCAACGCCTGCATCGAATTGCGAACTTCCGCCTCAATAACCTGTTCCTGTTGAGCTCGCTGATTCCCGATGCGATTCGCCTGGACGAGTGTGCGGCCGAGATTCGCCTTCGCTACGGTGTTACCCCACGGCAAAGATATCGCCACACCGACGCGGTAGGTCGGATAATCCTGCCCGAGCAGATTTCCCAGCGAGTTTATAAACCCACCTTGTAGATTCGCCGGGACGTTCGTTTCGCCGGTGGTAGGATTGATCGACCGAGCGGTCGGAGCGCCCGCCAAGCCCTGCGAAGTATACTGCCCAACAAGATCGAGCTGCGGTTTCGTCTGGTCGCGGTAGTAGCGTTCATCGATCCGATTGATCTCGGCGTTCGTTTGAAGCTGCGTGATCTCGGGGCGGTTTTTCAAAGCTTCCGAAAGGGCGATCTCGAGACCGATCTTGGGCGTTTCGAGACTGACTTCCGACACCGGCACGATCGCCCTCGTCCAGACCTCGGAGGTGCGCTCCGGGAGCATCAGGGTTTTCAAATTATTTTCAGCCCGGGTCACCGATTCCTGAGCGGAGTAGACGCTCTGCTCGAACGTCGTGATCTGTGTCGTCGCGGCGACGATATCGATCGGAGCAAGCACACCTTTTTCGACAAGGCGCTGATTGCTTTCAAGCTGCGTACGCGCCTGCTTCACCGCGTCGATCTGAACCGACAAAAATCGCAGGGCAAATACAAGATCCCAGTAAGAGCTCTCGACCTGTGCGATCACTTCTATCGCCTGCTGGCGAAACTGCGCGTCAGTCAGGCCGAGATTCTTTCTCGCGATCTCGATCAGCCGGCGGTTATTATCGAAGCGCAAATTTCTAAGCAGCGGCTGGGTGTAGGTCAACGTAAGTGCGGACGGAAATTGTGGATTCAGGAACGAGTTTGTGTTGCTGGTCGACGTCCGCGACGCATTGAAATCTGCCGAGTAAGTACCGCCGCCGATCGGCGAAAAACCGTTAACGCCCCCGGTGCCGAAGAATCGCGTCTGGGTCACGGAGCCGTTCACCGCTCCGCCGATCGCCGACGCGGTCGGCGTGGTCGCGCTCTCGTAATAGGCCTCACCGGAAATAAGCGGGTCATAGACGCCGCGTGCCCCGCGTAGATTGAACTCGGCCACCTGCACGTCATTCCGCGAGATGTCGATGTTGTTGTTGTTCTTGAGAGCGAGCGTGATCGCCTCTTCCAACGTCATCGGCAATTGGTTGGCGATGTCGACGCCAACGCGATTTGCGTCCGGCAGCGGGCGGACCGGCGCACTGTAGTTCGGAGCCACAGGTGGAGGTTCGTCCGGCAAAACCGCCGGCGCCACCCCGCCGGTCGTACCGACATTCTGGGTTGGAGACTGCTGGATCACCGTATTCGGGTTTGATATCTGACCAGCCGGCGTCGTTCCCGGCGGCACCTGCTGACCGGGCTGTGAGGGTTGAGTTGTGGTCACCGGGGGCCGCTGCTGAGACGGCTGCGGTTGGGTGTTCGGCTGGCCCGGCTGCTGGGCGGGCGGTTGCTGCGTTGGCTGATTTGGTTGCTGTGTCGGCGGCTGGGTGGGCGGCTGCCGGGGTGGCGTTGTTACCGGTGGATTCTGCGCGCAGAGAGCCACGGCCGCAACCGCCATAAAAATAAAACTGTATAAAATCCTAATCATGTTTTCGCCCCGTGGGCAACGGCCCGCGTTTCGCCGCTTGAGCGGCGGAACAAGTTCGCCTCAGCATCGGCGCCTGAATCAATTTTTCAATCGCCGCCGACGCGCCGAGATCTTTCATCAACGTGGCCGTGGGTTTGACCCACGGCGAAATTCTTTCTGCCGCTGCCGCGGCGAAATCTTCATGCTCCCCGGGGGTCCGGGCCCGGCTCGTCGCCTTCGACATCATCACGAACATCCCCCGTCGTTCGTAAGGTCGACGAGAATCGCTCCACCAACGGACGAAACACTGCCGTCCGGACAGCCGCGGCCCTGGCTCCGATCCCGCGGAAGAAAGGCGTCTCCGCCGCATCGTCAAATAGCGAATAAAAAACCGGCACCGCCAGCAGCGTCAGAAGCAAACACAGCGACTGCCCGCCCACGACCAGAATTCCGATCGAACGATTCGTGGCGGCACCCGCACCACTGCCCACTATTAGCGGAATCATTCCCGCCACGAGCGCGATCGTCGTCATTAAGATCGGCCGCAAACGATCTCGATTTGCCTGGATGATCGCGTCGTACCTGCCCATACCTTTTGCGCGAAGGGTGTTTGTATGATCGATCTGAAGGATCGCGTTCTTCTTCACGATTCCGAACAAGAGCAGGATTCCCAGCGCCGAGAAAATATTCAACGTCTGACCGGCTATCGCCGTCGAGAGCAAAGCGAACGGTACCGACAACGGAAGCGTCAGCAGGATAGTCACCGGATGGACAAACGATTCGAACTGCGCGGCGAGGATCAGGTACATGAAGACGAACGACAAAAGAAATGCGTAAAGAAAAGCGTTATACGCTTTCTGCAATTCCTTCGACTGACCCGTAACACCCGTAATATATTCGGGCGGCATCTGGAGCTGCGCCGCGTACTCCTGAACCTTGGATACTGCGTCGGCTTCCGACGAGTTCGGCGGCAAGCTCGCCGACACCGTGACCTGCCGTAAACGATTCAAGCGGCTAATCGATGACGGGCTGAGTCCTTCCGTCAGCTTCACGACACGCTCGAGCGGAACCGTGCCTACCGCTCCACCCGCCGCCGTCTGGCCCGTTCCCTGGTTGTTTGCGCTCGCGTTTCCGGGCTGCACGGCGCGACCAGTGTTCGTCGACGCGACCGTGAATTGGGTCAAATAACTGCGGTCACGACGGTACTGCTCGTCAGCCTGGACCACGACGTCGTACTGCTCGGACCCCGCGCTAAAAGTGGAAACATTTTGGCCGGCCGCAAGAACGTTAAGTGCCTGAGCGACATCACCCGCACGAACGCCAAGGTCCGCCGCTTTGGTCCGGTCTATTACGGCGCGTATCTCGGGCGAGCCGACCTCGACGGATGTGTCCGGATCACGAAAGAGCGGATCGCCCTTCATTTTCTCAACCAACGCGTTGGCATACTCCGTCAACTTCGCCATGTCCGGTCCGGCAATGTAAATGCCGACTCCCGAACCGCCGCGTCCGAGCCCGATGCTGCCCGCGATCGAGGAAGAACCCGAGACGCTCACCTGATAATCTTTCGACGAATATTTCTTAACGATGCCGCGCGTCGCGTTTATGAGCTGAGCCTGCGAGCGACTGCGATCGGCGACCGGCTTTAGCGTAACGTTCACGAAGCCGTTATTCGGCCCAGCCCCGCGGCCGAAACCGGCGAGCACGAGAGTGTTCTGCACCTCGGGCATTTGCGCCCTCATGTCCCGGGCGATGCGATCGAGGATCGACTGCGTCGCTGACAGCGAAGTTCCCTGCGGCCCGCGTAGGTTGATCTGGAAAAGAGACTCGTCCTCGTCCGGGAGAAACGCCATACCGACGAATTTATACAGCGGGACAATCGAGGCAACAGTGAGTATGCAGATCAGTACCACCGCCCAACGGAACCGCATGGCTGTTGTCAAAAGCCATGTGTATGCGCTGTCGATCTTGCCGTAGAACCAGCCTGCTTTCGAGCTATGGTTTTCGCGATCGGGCGCTGTCTGCCCTTCGGTGCGCTCGATCTCGCTTTGCTCGTCGTAGACCGGCATTTCCGTCGGCACGGCCTCGTCCTTTTCCGGTCGTTTGATCCACCGGGCGGCGAGCATCGGAGTCAGCGTGAACGACACGATCAGCGAAACGGCGATCGCCGCTGCGGCCGTCAGGCCGAACGACGACATGAAGCGGCCGACGATGCCACTCATGAATCCGACTGGAATAAATACCGCCAGCAGCGAAAGTGTCGTCGCCAAAACCGGTAACCCGATTTCCCGTGTACCTTCTATTGCCGCCTGAAACGGGCTCATCCCTTTCTCTTCGACAAAACGATAGATGTTTTCCAAAACGACGATAGCGTCGTCGATAACGATCCCGACCATCAGCGTCAGCGCCAGCATCGTCATCTGGTTCAGCGAGTAGCCCATCGCGGCGATCGCGGCGAAGGCGGCGATGATAGACACCGGAATCGCGAGCGCGGCGATGATCGTCGATCGGAAATTCCAAAGGAAGAAGAAGACGACTATGGCGGCGAACAATCCACCGAGCAGAAGGTGCTCTTCGATCGAGTGCAGCGAGTTCTCGATAAACTCCGATTGGTCACGTATGACCGCGACGCGCATGTCGGAAGGAAGATTCGGAACGATCGTCGCCATGCGTTGCTTGACGTTGTTGATGACGTCGATCGTATTCGCGCCGGACTGCTTTCGGATGCCGAGAGACACCGACTGAACACCGTCCAGGGAGGCCGATATTGTCGGATCGGCTCCACCGGCCTCGACACGAGCGACGTCTTTGATCTTTATCGGGAAGCCGCCCCGAGTGGCGATGACGATGTCGTTAAACTCTTCGATCTTCGTGAGCTTACTCATCGTGCGCAGGCCGAGCGTTCTCGCACCTTCGATGATGCTACCGCCGGGGAGCTCCTGATTCTGCGAACGGATCGCATTGGAAACGTCCGTCACCGATAGGTTGTAAGCCCTCATCCGATTCGGATCGATAAAGATCTTTACCTGTTTCACGCGCGAGCCCTGAAGGAATGCTTCACCGACTCCGTCCGCGGACTCGACGCGCTCGAGGATCAGGTTTTCGACCGTGGTGCTGAGATCGACGATATCCCGGGGTGCGCTGACCACGTACTGCAGAATCGGCTGGGCATCCGGGTCGGCTTTCTGCGCGACGGGCGGATCCGCGGTTTCGGGAAGTCGGTTTATGACTGTGCTCAGCTTTTGCTGAATCTCCTGGTACGCCTGGTCCGGATTTTTCTCGAGATTGAATGTGAGTGTTACGTTGGAGCTGCCACGCGACGAGCTCGAGCGCATCTCCTCGACGCCCGGAACGGTGTTGAGCGCTCCTTCGATGACGTCGGTGATCTCGGATTCGATCTCTTCAGGTGCCGCACCCGGATTCGTCGTGCGGACCGAAACGGTCGGAAGATCGATCTTCGGAAAGCGATCGACACCCAGCGTAAAAAAGCTAAAGCCCCCAACGACCGTCAAAAACATAACGATCACGGTCGCAAATACCGGGCGGTGCACACAAATTTCAGCTAGCCACTGCATAGAACTTAGTTTCGCGTTCCGGGTTTCGCGTTTCGAGTTTCCGCGTCCCTAAACTTTTTACCTTTCACCTCGCTGCTCGAAAGATAACGCATGAAGCCGCCAATAAGCCGGCCAGTTTGATCCAGGCTTGTATATAACCGATCGAATTCAGCTTGCGAGATGTGACCGCCGTCGAGAGCAACATAAAGCTGCGCTCGGGACTCTGCGCAGGAGCCCTTCGCAATACTCAAAAAGTTGAGAAATTCTTTGTTTCCATCCCTGTCGAACCCTTCCGCGATGTTAGACATAATCGAAATCGCCGAGCGGCGAATCTGGTCTCGCAGAGCAAAATCCCGATTGAAAGTTCCCTTAGAACTCGCTTCATAAATCATGCGGGTCGATTGTCGAGCCATTTGCCATGCTTGGATATCTTCGAATTTTTCTATGGTAGCCACGTGGGAGACACCTCCATTTTGTAAATTTGAAAACTTCATTAACAAACCCGAAACTCGAAACTAGGAACCCGAAACTACGCGAGCTCCCTCAAAAAGCTCCCCCAGATTACTCGTCGCGACTGTTTCGTCCGCAGCTAGGCCGTCGAGGATTTGATAGCTGTCGCCCTCTTCGGGGCCGAGTTGTAGTACCCGCAATTTCGCGACGCCGTCGATGATCACGAAGGCACGGTACGATTGCGTGCTCTGGTCGTTATACACGGCCGACTTCGGAACGAAGATCCCGATACCGCCGCCCTCCTTTGTGATCCGCGCGGTTCCGAACATGCCGGACCGAAGAGCGTTGTCGGGATTTTCGATCGTCGCTTCCACGATCGCCGACCGCGACGCGGGATCAACTGCCGGGTTAACAGCTCTGACGGATCCGGCAAAATTTCGATCCGGATATGCATCGACTCGAACCGATACGCCGCGTCCGACGACCACCGACGGCACGTCGGCTTCAGCAACCTGAATTTGTATCCTGATCGGATTTGAGCGAAGGATCGTCGCGATGACGGAAGCTGTCGAGACAAATTCACCGACGGCGACCGGCCGTGCACTCACAAAGCCTGAGAACGGAGCCCTTATCACCGTGTCGGCGAGAGCCTGTTGAGCCGTTCCCACTTCCGTTCGCGCAGCCTCGACATTCGCCTCGGCGCTTCTGATGGCCTGGTTGCTCTGACGCGCCACATTTACTTGCGCTTCCAGTGCCTGCCGCGCGGCGTTCGCCCGTGATCGTGCCGTGTCGCGCGTGGTTCTAAAAGTTTCGTACGCGATCATCGAAACATCACCGGTTTCAACCAGCTCCCGATATCGCTTTTCGTTCGCTTCTGCCTGTCTAAGTTCGGCCTGAGCTTGCTCGAAATTTGCACCGGCCGATCTGACCTCCGGGATGTTCGACGCATTGAAGCGTCCGTTCGGCTCGAGTCCTAACCGCGCCTCGGCCTGGCGGACGCCGGCGACGGCCTGCGCCACGCGCGCCTGTGCTCCGGCGAGATTACGTCGCGCGTCGCTCTCGTCAATCTTCGCGATGACCGCGCCCTGAGAAACAAACTGACCGACGTTCGCGGAAACGTTCGCTACTTTCCCGGCGACCTTCGGGGCCACATCCGATGTCTCGTCGGCTATCAGACTCCCGGTCGCCTGTATGTAAGCGGGCACGTTCCTCGATTCCGTTTTCGCGACGGTGATCGCGACCGGCGGTGTAGTGTCTTCCGCGTTAGAGTTTCCGCCCCGACGCTCGGCTCCGGCGCCCTTTGACGAACAGGATATGCCGCCGGCAGACGCCGCCAATAACACCCACGCGATAAATTTGAATGGCGCCGCTGACCGCGAACGTAAACGTCGATTCATAGATTTAGTGTAGGATGACAATCTTAACTTACTTGGTTTCACCGCTAACACTCCTGTGTGTAAAGTTTTGTCAGTAAAAGGCTTTAGACAGCGTATGCCACCAGACGCTTCGCGCTAACGGTGCGTTGTTTGCGCTGTCGGTGGAATCTTTATAAAGTTTAGCTAAGCAATTATTTCAAGGAGATTTTGATGATCGATGAAATTTCGGCTCCCGACCTAAAGCGTCGGATGGACGCCGGTGAAGATATCCAGCTGATCGATGTGCGACAGCCGGAGGAGTGGGCGTTCGCAAAAATTGAAGGGGCGAAGCTGATCCCGCTCGGTGAGATACTGAATCGGATGGACGAGATCGACGAAAATCGCGAGACGGTGATCCATTGCAAAGCCGGAATGCGGAGCGCGAACGCGGTCCAGGCGCTTCAGCGAGCGGGCTTTAAGGGTGATCTTAAGAATCTGAAAGGCGGGATAACTGCGTGGTCGAATGAAGTCGATCCGAAGGTGCCGAAGTACTAAACCGCCGGTTACTCGCTAGATTTTCGGCAAGGTCATAGTTTCGCCTTCGGAGTTTATTTCCAGATGTTTGGTCGTGCCGTCGGTAACGCTGGGCGGTGCAAGGTCCCCGGTCTTATAGCGAGATTCGGGGGAGACGTAGTTTGTTTGAGTCGGCGGCAAAGCGGCCTGCGAGGGCGGAGCCGGAATGGAATTCTGATTGGCCGGGGCGAAGCGGGCTCCGTCGGTACCAGCGCTTTTGAGCTGAACATAGTGGGCGATACCGCTCCCGATAAACATCAGCGACGGAATCAGCATCCAGAACCACCAGCCATTTCCCTTGCCGGTAACAGCGAGGGCGATCGCGATACCGAGAAAGGCGATCCCCATAAAGAATTTCGTAATCGCGCTTTCCAAACTGATCGGCTTTCCCCTCCGATCTACCAGATTTTGAGGAGCAGGCAACTTACCCGAAAGAGCTACCGAAACATTTCCAAGATCTGTTCCGCAGCTCCGACAAAACTTCCCTGTCTCAGGATTCTGGATTCCACACTTTGGACAGAACATACGCTTTAGTCCTTTCGCGATCGCTGCCGCCGGGCTTCGAACAAAATCACTCCCGCGGCGACCGAAACATTTAGCGAATCTATTTTTCCATACATCGGGATTTTTACCAATACGTCGCAGTTTTCGGCAACAAGCCGGTGAAGGCCGCTTCCTTCAGCACCGAGGACCAGCGCGCTCGGCTGGCGCCAATCCCAGTCAGTGTAGTCCGTCGACGCGTCTGCGCTCGTCCCCACGACCCAGATGTTTCGCGCCTTTAGATCTTCTATCAGCCGATTGAGATTCGTCGTCTTCGCGACCTTGACGTACTCGATCGCGCCGGCCGAAGACTTGGCCACGGTTTCGGTGAGGCCCGCCGCGCGCCGGTCCGGAATTATCACGCCGTCCGCTCCGGCACCTTCGACGCTTCGCAGAACCGCGCCCAAATTCCGCGGATCTTCGACGCCGTCGAGGATGACAAGCAGCGCATCGGTGGCGGCGCCGTCGAGCAGATCCTCAAGGGCGACATAATCAGCCGCCGCCGCAAACGCGATAACGCCCTGGTGATTTGCGCCCGGCTCGACCGATCTTTCGAGCACTTCCCGGGAGACGCGATCGATGCGGACGCCGTTCGCACGAGCCAGGTCAAATATTTCTTCGAGACGTTTTTCCCTGGCGCCCTCCGCGACGACTATCTTGTCGATACGCCGGGCGCTCGCACGCAAAGCTTCCAACACCGGCAAAACGCCGAACATCGCCGCCTGCCCGGCCGGCCGATCGGAAGCTTTTGCCGGCGGCCTTCGCGTATCGGCCGGCGATCTTCGGATCTCGTCATGCGGTCTCCGGCTATCTTGCCGAGGTCTCGAGTCACTAAACTTTCTCTTCATAAAGCCGCCACTGAAGCCGCGAGTACTTCGTCAGTTGCACGACGTTGTTCGTCGAAAAGACGGTAGAGATCTCTTTTCGTGCGAGCCCCAGGTACTCGGATTCTCGTTTCGATTCACTCGGCCATGCGTGTTCGAGCAGAGAGCGGACCCGTCCATAGTCTTCGACGAACTGCGCGGCCGGCGAAAAATCTGCAAGCCGCTCGGTTAACGTCTTCATGTTTTCGGCGACGGTCAAAGACTTGTCA
>DATLCA010000316.1:0-7023 GCA_035526605.1 Pyrinomonadaceae bacterium
AAACGTCTTCCCGCACATGGTCGGGCAAATGATCGGCGTCGGTGAACAGACCGGTGCCCTCGACGCGATGCTCGGAAAGATCGCGGACTTTTACGAAGAAGAGGTCGATACCGCGATCGCCGACCTGCTGGCGATGATCGAGCCGGTGTTGATCGCATTTCTCGGCATCACGATCGGATCGATCGTTGTCTCGATGTACTTACCGCTGTTCACCCTCATCGGAAAATTGGCGAGCGGAAGTAAGTAGTAAATCCATTCACTCTGGACCAAGAGGCTGTCGTTTTCGGCAGCCTCTTTTATTGTAGGCAGGGGGTATTCAGAGATCGTCAAGGAACCGGAGACTGCGACCGCCCACCTCAACGTTAAGCCGGCCGTTTTCGACAGCCCGCACCGGTCATCGACCGGTGGCTTAACAAAACTAGGACGAGGGTCGCAGCTTCAAATAACTAATGAGAAAGAGTATTCCCCAAAGCAGGTCGAGGGCCGCTCCAGCGACGATCGGTCCGGCCGCACGGCCTTGTGCGTAGAGATAAAACGTCGGGATGACGAATATAAACTTTTCGACGATCGATGCGAGCATCAGCGGGCGATACCTTACCGGGTCGGACGAGATAGTGAGAAAGACGATCTGAAAGGCGAGGGCGACGCCGACGAAACCGTAATAATATTCGGGATGGGTTATCGCCGGCGGAGCATCGATCCCCATTTTCTCGAGCTGAAAATACAAAGGCACCAGAACGAGAATTCCTATCGTGCCCGCAGCGGCGAAGACGTAACGCGCAAATTTCATTTTTGCTTCTCCCCCCGGTCCGCCATCATTCTCTCGACGTATTTCGCGATCACGTCGGCTTCGAGATTGACCGCGTCGCCTGGTTTCAGTGTCGAGAGGTTGGTTAGTTCCCATGTCTTTGGGATCACGGCTATGTCGAAAGAGTCGTCGCCGAGACTCGCGATGGTCAGGCTGACGCCTTCTACCGAGATCGATCCCTTATAGACCAGATACTGCGAGATTTCGTTTGGATATCTGATCCGAACTGTCCAAAAATCACCATGCCCTTGGGCGGATATAAATTCCCCGCGGGCGTCGACGTGGCCCTGGACGATGTGGCCGCCGAGACGAGTTGATGGAGTGACCGCGCGTTCGAGATTCACTCGTGATCCGTTCGAGAGATTTCCGAGCGTCGAGCGATCGAGCGTTTCCTGAGACAGGTCCGCAGCGAAATTGTTCGGAGTGATTTCGCGCGCGGTCAGACAGACGCCGTTCACCGAGATCGAGTCGCCATCTGCTGAATCCGCAGTAACGAGGCTCGCGGAAATGACCATCCTCGCGCCGCCCTCGTTCGCGTCGAATGATTGCACTGTTCCGAGTTCCTCTATTATTCCGGTAAACATTTGCTTCCGTTTCTGCTTTCGTGCGAAACACTAAAGAACAACCGTTCCCTCTTACGCCGGTTCCGTCTTCGACAGCTTTCGGACATCGATCGACATCGGCTCGCCGTCCTCGACCTCGTTGTAGAGATTCGCGAATTTGTGACCGAAAATTATCGACGACGGCTTATAAGACGAACGCGCGTGGACGGTTTGCACGAAGGTCTCGTCGACGGCCGTCAGCAATATCAATATCTCCCCATCAGTCGAAATAATATCCTGCTGGCTGAGACCGAACAGCGGTGACTTTTCGTCGATCGGATGAACGATCGTCCATGCCAAAGGAAAGAAAGTTACCTTGCGGCGTTCCAGCTCCATCACGTCAAAACGCCGGACCGTTCGGCCGTTCTCGTTCACGAACCTCGCAAACATGACTACGGCGCCGACCTCGATGAGCTGATTGTTGCGGCCGTTAACGATGCGGAACATGAATCCTGTCTTATCGCGATACGGCGCGACCACGGCTACTTCGCTGAAAACGATTCTCGCCGTCGGTCGGGCGAACCGCGCAAAAACGACGCCCGTGATGAGCGCGTTGGCGAGAAGGCTGTAATAGGACTCGATGGTAACAATGAGGTTCGGAGCGATGCCGACAGGATGAATTGTTCCGTACCCGATCGTCGCGAACGTCTGCACACTAAAGAAAAAGCCGCGGACGAAAAGATCGGCCATGGGCACCTCAGACGTGTCGACGAGCGCCCCGGCCCCAAAGGACGCGTAAAGAATTCCGAACAAAATATTGCTTAGAAAATAAAGCAGAAGGACCAACCCGAGAAACGTGCTCCAGGACATCGTCAACAGGGTGTGATACGGGTTCAGCGACGTGAAAATGCTGACGCCGGTCCGCTCCACGTTGAAGGTGCCGTCGGGATTGAGCAGGCGCTGACGGCTTTGTCCGGCGACCACCGAGCCGAATCCGAGATCGCGATCCACGTCGGTTTCCGGCGCACCTATCGGCTGGAGATTTTCGTTAAGGGTTTCGTCGGTCACTTTATTGCGAAATTATATCCACGCGGTAAGATGAATGTAAAAGTAGCATGACCGAACCCGCCGAAGCAGACAACCTACCGCCGAAGCTCCGCCGCGACGCCAACGGCGCGATCGAAAACAATTCGCTTGCGGACGTCGTCGAATGGTTCCTTAATTTCGACGAGCGAACGGCGCGAATGCGCCACCCTTACGCGGACGAGTTGTTTCAATGGAAGCAGCACGACGACGTCGAGAACGGAGTCGGTATCTATCCGTTCGAGAACGCCGAGGCGCGATTTGCGATCGGCGTGTTTCAGGCGCTTCAGGAAAACAATTCGGAACCGCTGCTCGGGTTATGGCTGTCGGATGTTCTGGCCGCTTTGCACGAGGCCCGCGAGACGAAGATCGAGATTACGGAAGCAAACAAACTCGACGAAGATCCGAACATGCTCGCCGTCGAGAAGGCGGAGACGCTGACGACGAACGCCGAGCGTCGCCTTTATTTGACGAGCTGCTGGCTCGAGCAATTGTGCACCGCCGAGGCGCGCGTGCTGGGCTGGGTCTATCAGGAAATTTATGGAAGACCGTACACACCCGCTTCGTAGTGTACGACAGACTTTCCAGTCTGTCGCGAGACGTACCACATACTGGAAAGTTTCGGCGAAAGTGTACGACAGACTTTCCAGTCTGTCGCGATAATGCGACAGATTAGAAAGTCTATCGCATATTACGCGACCGGTTATCCCCGTTACGCCAGTTCCACTTCCAATCTCGCCAGTCCTTGACAAGCCCCGCTTTCACCGGATTATTCAAGACGTACCGAACTATACGGTTGAACTCCTCGTCGTCGGCTACTTCGTGATCATAACTTTCGGCTTCCCAGAAACTTCCTTTTCTGTTGAGAATTTTATTGGCTTCACGTGCGGTATATCCTTTGATCGATTTCATTATCGCGCTCATTGGAGGGTCGGTACTTACGAATCTGAGCGGACGTGATCCCGGTACCTGCGTTAGTGATCGCTCATTTAACTTTGGAGTGAAAACCCCAGTGCACATGGTTCGACATGATCGAAAAGGCGTGCGTTGCGTACGATTTTCCGTTGAAAAAGTGCAAGCCACTCGCGACCTTTGCAGCAATGCGCGGATCCCTAAGCCAATGGGGTCCCTCTGCGTTGTTATGTAGGGCGTCTTCGTACTTTGCGAAGGAACGCCTCTGCAATTCCTTTTGGAAACGTTTCAGCTCCGCTGGCTCTATATCGGGCTGCTTAAGCATCCGGTTGTACTCAAGCTCGAGCTCGGTTCGCTCCCGCTGCCAATTCGCGAGGATATGTTTTGGAATCGATCCAAAGAGTCGAAATGTTACGAAGAGCGTCGCGCCCGGCGAGTTAACGTGGGGAAGTTTGCGGCGGTAGAACCGTTTGTACTCGTAGCTCATGCTGGGAGGAACAGGCTGGAAAGCCTGTTCTACTTTGATTACCTAATCGTCTCGCACTGGCGCATTTCGCCGGATTGCATTCCTTTTGAGAACCACTGCATGCGTTGTTGCGACGATCCGTGCGTAAACGAGTCGGGCACGACGTAGCCCTGGGTGCGTTTCTGGATAGTATCGTCGCCTACTGCAGAGGCGGCGCGGATCGCTTCTTCGGCGTCACCGACTTCGACGAGCCCCTTTTGCTGAGCGTAGTGCGCCCAGACACCAGCGTAACAGTCGGCCTGTAGTTCGAGGGCGACGGAGAGACGATTGTTCTGGCCCGCTCGCTGAACCTTGTCCATCGTGCCGAGCAAATTCTGAACATGATGACCGACCTCGTGCGCGATAACGTAGGCCTGCGCGAAATCACCTGGCGACTTGAACTCCTGCTTCAGCTCCTGAAAGAAAGCAAAATCGAGATAGAGATTTTGATCGCCCGGACAATAGAACGGACCCATCGCCGCCTGCCCGTACCCGCACGCCGTCGGCGTTTGCCCGCTGTACAAAACAAGCTTCGGCGGCTGGTACCGTATGCGGGCCTGCTGCGGCAGAACCTGGCCCCAGATGTCCTCGGTCATCTTCATCACCGTGCTTGCGAATCGACGATTCTCGTCCGCCGGCTGGGTTGTGGAATTACTCGCGGCGCCCGGGCGCTGCTGTGTCTGAGTCTCTGTCGGAAGTCCCTCCAACAACTGCCTCGGGTCGACGCCGCACAACATCGCCGCGAGAGCGAGAATGAGCATCCCGATCCCGCCACCGCCGATCGCCAAACCGCGTCCACCCAAGCCGCGCCGATCCTCAACGTTCGAGCTCTGGCCGTAATCCTGCCACCGCATAATTGTCCTACCCTCCTGATTCTTTCAACCTAAATTTCGCGTGATTGAATTCTAGCACTTTGAATTCGACGGCAGAAGTACTATTTGACCACTTGGACGTGCACGCACTTTTTCCGCAAAATCTTGACACCCGTGAAGTTAGAGTCATATTATTAGGTTAAGTTGGAGTTGCGGTTTTTCTTTCCGAAGCGTGCACAGGCAAAGGAGGCAGTGATGATCAAACTAGACATCGTCAACCATGTTGCCGATAAGACGGGCGTCCCGAAGCAAAAGGCCGAACAGGTTGTTGATTCGCTATTCAACGCGATGAAGGACGCACTGGCGAAAGGTAAACGAATAGAGCTGCGGGGCTTCGGCGTTTTTGTCGTTAAACCGCGAAAGCGTGGAGTCGGACGCAATCCGCGGACGGGAACCGAAGTGCCGATCCCGGCGGGAAAGACCATCAGATTCAAGCCGGGCAAGGAGCTTTCGGCGCGGGCGGTGAAGACTTAGAATTCTGCTCATTTGATTTTTAGCCAAATCGTAAATCGCAGATTAATAGTCTACGATTTACGATTTCCTTTTTTGAGACTATGTCGGTCGAACCGATCTATCTACAAAGGCAATCGATGCGGCCGACGGCGCGTACGTGGATTCTGCACGCGCTTCTCTTGCTGGTTACTCTGGCGACAGCCACGATTGCCGGTGTGCTGTTTCCTTTCGGAAGTATCGATTGGATGCGGGCGGCCGATCCGCAAACTGGGGCGGAGCTTCTAGATTTTGTGGCGACTTCTCCGACCCGGTATGCCGCGCTCATCGGCGGCGCGGTCCGCAAGCTGACAACCGACACCAGTTTTTTGATCGAAGGCCTTTCCTTCTCGTTATCGCTCTTATTCATACTTGTCTCGCACGAGATGGGGCATTACATCGCGTGCCGGATCTACAAGGTCGACGCGACGCTTCCGTTTTTCATACCGACGCCGCCGATGATCGGGCCGGCGGGAACCTTCGGCGCGTTCATCAGGATCAAGTCGCCGATGCCTTCGCTGAAGGCGGTTTTCGATATCGGAGTTGCGGGACCGATCGCGGGATTTATCGCGTTGATACCGATCGCGCTCCTGGGTGTTTGGCGGATGCGACCAGTACCACCGGAGCTGCTAAATATTCCTGGCGGCCTGACATTTGCGGATCCGCTGTTTATGCGGATTGCCGGAGCGATTGTAGGACATGATCCAACCGTGAGTGGGGGCAACCCTTTTTACTACGCAGCATGGGTCGGCCTGCTGGTTACGGCGCTGAATCTCATCCCATCGGGGCAATTAGATGGCGGTCACGCGATCTACGCGGTGCTTGGCAAGAAAGTACATTTTTTCACCGGCCGCATCGCTTTCGTCTTGATGGCGGCGTTGGCGATACTGGGGTTCGTTTTCTACAGCAGCCCGAGCGGTTTTCTCGTTGCCGTCCTACTGGGGATCATGACCCGCGTCGGGCACCCGCACCCCTACGACGAAACGCCGTTGGATCTGAAACGAAAGCTCATCGCCTTCGCGACGCTGATGATTTTTGTTTTGTGCTTTGTCCCGTTTCCTATCCGGATAAACTAAGGGAGTTAATAGTGAAAAGTGAATAGCTAAAAGTTAAGAACGCAAAAACGCCCGAAATTACTCGGGCGTTTTCTTATTCATATCTATCAACTTTTAGTTATTCACTTTTCACTATTAACCGGCCGCCGGAAGCATCCCCTTGATCTCTCTCACCATCCTCTGTACATCTTCTTCGCCATCCAGTGCGATCATGAAAAAGTCGTAACTGGTTTTGAAACAGACCATGCCGTTTCCGAAAAACCATACGCCCTCGAGCAGCGGGTTGCCGCCGATGATCCAGTCGATGGGGGCACCGGTAATCGTTTTCGGATTGAAGATATTCGTCATCATCACCGCACCGGACGCGAAGGAGAATGCGCCTAGCAAAGGAGCACCGATACGCTTCGCGATGTCGCGCTCGAAACGGATTCTCTCTGCTTCCGCTTCGGTCAGCCTTCCTTTTTCGATCAGCTCTTCTTTTCGTTTGAGAAACTCATTGAACTGCTCGCCGATCTTTTGCACCGACCAAGCGGGCAGTGCGGAGTTAAAAAGCCAGTGCGAGCTGATGCCCGTGAAGACGACGCCGAGACCGGCGCCGACCGCCATCGAAACGCCCGTCGTCGCGGCTTGCAGAGGATTTTCCTGGACCCACCCCGACGCCTTCGAGAGAGACTTATAGGCCGAATCAAACGTGCGCGTCCAGCTCGCGCCGAAATTGAAAATAGAGGCGGCGCGTTTGGCATTTGTCTCCACTGTT
>DATLCA010000317.1:0-8054 GCA_035526605.1 Pyrinomonadaceae bacterium
AGAAGCCGCAAATACAAACGTCATCAGGATCAGCGTAACGATACATACTCTGTACGCGAGTTTCATCATATTCCTCCGCCGAAAATAAAAAATTAAATTTCAATTTGTAGCTACCGAATACAATTACCGCAATATTCGGCAGGCTACTCAATTATTAGATACACTGAAAGTCTTTCAAACCAGATGGTCAAAAACCCAGCGTACACGCAAAAAAAAAGTCTATATTTGCAAATTTCAGAGAAGGCATTGACCAAAGATCAACGTAATCTACTATTTGGCACTACCTTCTCTTGCATAGACCTTAACGCAACTTTTCCCGAAAATCAAGCATTTTTAATAAATTACGCAAATTTTCTTTACGCGTAAATGCCCCGCATCCTTGTGTCGTACGCGACCCGGTCGATCGCCAGCATGTAGGCCGCGGTTCGAGTATCAACGTCGTGTTTGTCAGCATAATGACAAAGTTCGTTGAAGCTCGCAACCATCTTATCCTCGAGCCGGGCATTCACCTCGCTCTCCTGCCAAAAGTAGCCCATTCGATCTTGGACCCACTCGAAATACGATACTGTCACCCCGCCTGCATTAGCGAGAATATCCGGAATCACGAAGATACCTTTGTCGTGAAGAATCTTATCGGCTTTGGGTGTCGTCGGCCCGTTTGCCCCCTCGGCCAGGATTTTACATTTGATCCTGTCGGCGTTCTCGGAGGTGATCTGGTTTTCGGTAGCACACGGTGCCAGAACGTCGCATTCGATCTCGAGCAGCTCCTTATTCCCGACCTGGTCGGCCTCCGGGTAACCCTCGAGTGAACGATTTTTTTGGAGGTACTCGAGTACCGCCGGTATATCCAAACCTTTTGAATTGTAAATCCCGCCGCCGATATCCGAGATCGCCGTTACCTTATAACCGCTCTCGTGCATCAACTGGGCGCCGATCCCGCCGACGTTTCCGGAACCTTGCACGACAACCGAGGTTTGCGGAGGAGTCAGATTGAACCGTTTGATAGCTTCATTTACCGTGAACAAAACGCCTCGTCCGGTTGCCTCTCGGCGGCCCAGAGAGCCCCCAAGGGCGACCGGCTTCCCGGTAACCACGGCCGTCACGGTATGACGGGCATGCATCGAGTACGTGTCCATGATCCAAGCCATCGTCTGCTCGTTGGTGTTCATGTCCGGTGCCGGAACGTCTTTGTCGGGGCCGATGAAATCGATCAGCTCCGCCGTATACCTTCGCGTCAGCCGCTCGAGCTCGCCGATCGACATCTGCTGGGGATTGCAGATGATCCCACCCTTGCCACCGCCGAAGGGGACATTGACGACAGCGCATTTCCAGGTCATCCACGCCGATAAAGCCTTTACCTCGTCGAGCGACACGTCGGGAGCGTACCGGATCCCGCCTTTTGCCGGGCCGCGGGCGAAGTTGTGCTGTACGCGAAACCCCTCAAAAACTTGTATGTGGCCGCTGTCCATCCTCACCGGAATGTAAACTTTTAACTCACGGCTTGGAACACGCATTACGGCATAGAGGTCGGTATCGAGCCCCAGAAGCTGAGCCGCCCGGTCAAAGCGCTCGCTCATTGCTTCGAAGGGATTCTTTTCATCACTTCCCTTGAAGCGCCGCATTTCGTCAGCCATCGGATTTGCCATCTTTGTTCAATTCTCCAAATTATTTCTGATTAAAATTTTCGTCGTTCAGGCTTCCGGACCTGAAGCCGCTCAGGTCGAGCGTCACGAAACGGAAGCCTAAACTTTTGAATTTCTCGGAAAGCTTGCGGGCGGACGCGGCATTAAGAACATTTGCCATCTCTTCCGCCGCGATCTCGACGCGGACCAGGTCGTCATGTACCCGAACGCGGAATTCGCGAAAGCCTTCGGCTCGTAAAAAGTCTTCACCGCGCTCCACTTTGCTGAGCCGCTCAATGGTCACGGGGACGCCGTAAGCAATCCGGGAAGATAAGCACGGACTCGCGGGTCGGTCCCACGTCGGCAGGGCGTGGACCTTACTTCGAATCCGAATGTCTTCTTTCGTGAATCCGGTTTCCGCGAGCGGACTCCGCACTGAACGTTCGGCCGCCGCCGCGCGTCCCGGACGATGATCGCGCAAGTCGTCGGCATTCGTCCCGTCGGCGACGAACGTAACGTTTCGCCCCCGCGCCGCTGCGGCCAGCTTGTCGTACAACTCGGATTTACAGAAGTAGCAGCGGTTTGTGGGATTCGCGATATAACTCGCGTCTTCGAGCTCGGCGGTCGCGAGCGTTTCAAAGTTGAAGCCGAACGTCTTGGCGAGGCTCTTACCCTGAGCTTTTTGGAAAGCGGAAACGCTCGGAGAAATTCCCATCACGCAGACCGCTTTCTCACCCAGCTCCTGACTCGCGATCAACGCGAGGTATGAGCTGTCGACTCCGCCGGAGTACGCGACCAACACTGACTTCATTTCACGCATCAAACGGCGCAGGTTCGTTTCCTTTTGCTCCGAGGATTTTGTTGTTGAAGATGTCTCGATCCCTTGCGCGTTTTGGGTCATTTCCCGGCTAGAATACTGTGCTTGGCCGACTTCTAGCAAAGCAAAATCTTATCGTACGCGAAATGTGCAACGCAAACGTTTGCGATGAAAAGTCCCCGTCGTAGTTCGGAACTTTTTCTTTTCGGGTGATAACATCGCGGGCGGTCGCCCTCACTAACATGAACTTCGTTTTCGTAAAAGACTTTTTCCAGACGGGCAGCTGCGCATTTCTTATCTGCGCCGCGTTCATGTCCATTGTTGCTCTCAGCTCAAGTGCGCTCTGTCAGGATGAAGACGACCATTCCGGGGAAGCGGTGGCATTGTTCAATCAAGGCCAGGACGCGCACGAAAAGGGAGAATTCAGTGCGGCGATCGAAAAGTATGAGAGAGCATTGAAGCTGATCCCGGAATTTCCGGAAGCGGAACTCCAGCGCGGGAACGCGTATCAGTCGCTGGGCAAACTCGACGAAGCAGAAACCGCTTTTCGAAAGTCCGTGGAGCTGCGCGACGACTGGTCGCTCGCTTTGGCAAGCCTCGGCTCGGTGCTCGTTCGCAAAAACAATTTCCCGGAAGCGGAAAAGTACTTGTTGCAGGCAATCCAACTCGACGAGCTCAATTTCCCGGCCTACGCGGCGATGACCGAGCTAAGACTAAAAACAAAAGCGTCGCCCGAAATACTTGGAGCTTTGCTGGTAAAGATCCGGAGCTTGACCGCGAAGGCCAACCCAGCCGTCTCGATCTGGGCCTCGCGCGCGGCCTTGGAGAATTCGGTCGGTGATCGAAAGAATGCGAAATCGAGCGCTGCCCGGGCCCTTGAGCTTGATCCAAAATATCAATTCGCTTTGGCGACAAGCGCGGAGATCGCGTTGATCGAGAATGACCCGGCAACCGCGGACGCGTTCGTAAAAAGGCTCGAGGCCGTGGCTCCGGCATCCGAATCGGCGAAAGGGTTGCGGGCCCGTGTCCTCGTCGTGCAGGGCAGAGCGGACGATGCTCTCGTGCTGCTCAATTCAATCTCGAAGCCCGGAAACGAGATAGTCGAACTCAGAAACCAGATTCTCGCCGCGTCGACGACCGACGTTACGCAACTCGAAAAGCAATTGGCCTCAGATCCAAAGAGCGGGGCGCTGCTCACAAAACTTTGCACGGCGTTTCGTGTCGGTGACCCGGCAAAGGCGCTTGACTATTGCCGGCGTGCGGCGGAAGCGGAACCGGACAAGGTGCAGCCGGTCGTCGGTTACGCAGCAGCTCTTGTCCAAGCGAAACGTTACGACGAAGCCGTAGCCGTCCTAAGGAAGCTGCTGACCGTCGCGCCGGACAACGCCACCGTCCATGCGAATCTGGCCACGGCGCTTTTCCAGTTGAAACGTTACGTGGAGGCCAAGGTCGAATTTCGGTGGCTGACCGACCATCAGCCGACGCAGGCGGCTCCGCACTACTTCCTGGCGATCGTGCATGACCAGCTCGCGGAGTTCTCGGACGCGGCTGCGAATTATCAGGAATTTCTTCGACTGGCGGACCCGCAATCGAGTAAACTGGAGATCGAAAAAGTTAATCTGCGTCTGCCTGTTGTACAAAAATTCGTCAAAGAAGGGAAAGGAAAAAAGCGTGGTTGATCGTTTACCCATAAGACACCTGAACTCACCGATGCTTTTTGCAAAGCCTCTCCGGCGAATGCTTTTCGTCATTTTAGTTGTGACCATCGTGTCGTCCATCGGCGCGTTCGCTCAAGGCGTGATCGAAGACGATCTCGCACCGCCGCCGCTGAAGCTCCTCAGCCAGGATGAAAAGGCGAAGCTGGGTGGAGAGCCGGAGGTCAAGCGGCGGACGAAGCTAGCGCTCGAGCTCATGGACGCGCGTCTGAAGCAGGCCGAGACCCTTCACACGTCCGAAAGCTATGACGACATGTTCACGCAGCTGGGGGCGTTCCACGGTTTGATGGATAACATGCTCGAGTTTCTAAATAAGAGCGACAAGGATAGCGGCAAGGTCCTGAACAATTTCAAACGTCTAGAGATCGGGCTCCGGGGATTCATGCCCCGGCTGCAGATGATCCATAGTGATATTCCCATCAGGTATGAGCAGTATGTGCGGAACCTTATCAAGAGTCTGCGGACTGCCCGGGCCCGCGCGATCGAACCGCTGTTCGACGACACGGTGCTTCCAGATAAGAAACCGGGCTTTTGAGTCGCCGGAAATTAATTTATGAAAGTTTTTATTATCGCGTGCGTCGCCCTTTTGATTTTCTCGGTCGCATCCGCCGCGTCGGCACAGCGGCGCGATTACATGACCGATGCGGAGATCGAACTCGTTCGCGATAATCAGGATATCGACAAGCGCGTTCAGGTCCTGACGCGAATGATCGACCGCCGGTTTACGGCCCTCGGGGTGGAAGTTGGCGGCTGGAAGCAGTCGGGCAAGGACGAAAAACTTTGGGGCGAGGCTCCCGCCGGAACTCCTTCGAACCTGTTGGCCGATATCAGGCACCTTTTGCAAAAAGCGGTCGACGATGTCGATGACGTGGCCGAGCACAATGAAAATACTCTTACGCAGAATAAGACGGAGGGCCTTTTGTTCCCGGCAGGAGTCCGGTCGCTCGCCACAGCGGCCGCCCGCTACCAGCCAGCGTTGAAGTCCCTGCTCGATAAAACCAAAGATGATCGCGACAAAGGCGTGATCCTGACCTCCATGGAGTTATGCCAGGAAATCATCGACTCTGTCACAAAGCTCCCGGCCGAAACAAAAGAAGAGGAAAAAAAGAGAACCAAGGAAGAGGAGAAGAACAAGAAGAAAGGAAAGACTTAGTCGTTTGTCCTTCATCCTTTGCCCTTTGCCCTTTGTCGATGCAGCTTGGGATAAGGGCTTTGCTTTAAATTTCAAATTTCAAATCTCAAATTTGAAATTATCCTTTCCCCATCTCCTGTCTCCTGTCGATCATTCGTAGTTCGTAGTTCGTAATTCCGTAATTCGTAATTCCTAATCCCCCGCTCCCGTTGCGGTATTCCCTCCGCTCCTTTAAATTAATCTCTTATGTCATCCGACAATTTGAAGAAGACGCCGCTCAATGTGGCTCACCGCGAACTCGGCGGGAAGATGGTCGATTTCGGAGGCTGGGATATGCCCGTGCAATATTCCGCCGGTGTGATCGAGGAACATATGGCAACGCGAACGCGGGCGGGCTTGTTCGACGTGTCGCACATGGGCGAGATCTGGGTGGAGGGCGAGGACGCGATCCCATTTGTGAATCGTCTAACGACCAACGACGTCACCAAACTCGTCGACGGGCAGGCGCATTATTCCGCGCTTACAAACGAAAAAGGGGGTGTCGTCGACGATCTCCTGGTTTACCGCTTCGATCAGGGCAGGCTGCTTCTGGTCGTGAACGCCAGCACCACGGAGAAGGATTGGGACTGGATCACGTCACACAAACAGAACGAAAACATCTCGCTGACGAACGCGAGCTCGCGCTATTGCCAGATCGCGGTGCAGGGTCCGGAAGCGATCGGCATTCTGAAAACGCTCACGGACACCAACCTCGAAGAGATCAAGTACTACCATTTCGAAATGGGTCACGTGGACGGCGTCGAATCGATCATCTCGCGCACCGGGTACACCGGCGAGGATGGTTTCGAGGTGTACGCCGATGCAAAGTACGCCCGTCAGCTTTGGGACAAACTGCTGGGAGCAGGCGAGCCCGTCGGGATACTTCCCTGCGGCCTGGCTGCGAGAAATACGCTCCGGCTCGAATCCGCGATGTCCCTCTACGGCCACGAGCTGAGTGACGAAATTACCACGCTTGAAGCCAATCTCGGCTGGATAACGAAACTACAAAAGGGGGATTTCGTCGGGAGTGATGCGTTGAAACAAAAGAAGGAAAGCGGCCTGACGCGGCGGATCGTCGGATTTGAAATGACGCAGCCCGGCATCGCACGTGACGACTTCGACGTTTACATCGACGACAGGCGAGTCGGCTACGTTACGTCGGGCAGTCCGGCCCCTTACCTTAAAAAGAATATCGGCTTGGCGTTCCTGCCGGTCGAGTTTGCAAATGAGGGGCAAGAAATTAAAATCGATGTAAGAGGTAAAAAGTTGGCTGCGGTAACAGTGCCGACTCCGTTTTATAAACGGCAGAAATAAGTATGTCCGGCCTTCAACATACTTGTATCAAATGCGGAGGCGAAACGATTAAAGGCTTCGCAGCCGATCGCGGCGAGCACCATCATTTCCCAACCCGATGGGTCGACGGAGAGCCGACCCGGACGACCTGGTTAGGTGTAACCGGGGACAACGTCGAGATCGATGATCCGGTCCAGCGAACGATTCGGGGACTGCGATGTGCGACGTGCGGCTACCTAGAGCTTTACGCAGTTAAATTTGAGAAGAGTTAAGTAAACATTTTATGTCCAACATTCCGGAAAATTTACGTTACAGCAAGGATCACGAGTGGGTAAAAGTCGACGGTGACGTCGCAAGTATCGGTATCACCGATTACGCCCAACACAGTCTCGGAGACGTCGTCTATGTCGATATGCCGCGGGTCGGCGACAAGTTCGGCACACATGAAGCGTTCGGCTCGGTGGAATCGGTAAAAGCCGTCTCGGAGATTTTCACGCCGGTCGCCGGTGAGGTGGTGGAGGTCAACGAAGGCCTGAACGACACTCCCGAAAAAGTGAATTCCGATCCTTACGGCGAGGCCTGGTTCATCAAGATCAAAATGGCGAATGTCGGTGAGGCGGATGCGATGCTCTCCGGTGAAGAATACGAGGAGTACTTGTCGGCTAACGCCTAGCAGGTTTTAGTGCTGAACGGTAAGTGCTAAGTGGTAAGTTCCTTACTCACGATTTCACACTTACCACTTAGGCACTTACCGTTTACCACTTTCTTATGCGTTATATACCTAATTCTCCCGAAGAACGTCAGGAAATGCTCACGGCCGTCGGCTTGGGATCGGCGGACGAACTTTTCCGATCGATCCCGGCAGACGTCCAGCTTGGGCGGCGACTGGAGATCACGGAACCACTTGCGGAACCGGAAGTGATCATCGCCATGGAAGGATTTGCGGCGCGAAATCCCGGGGCGAATAAACCTTCGTTCTTGGGTGCGGGCGTCTACTCGCATTTCTCGCCGACGATTGTGGACCATTTGATCCAGCGTTCGGAATTCTTTACCTCTTATACGCCGTACCAGCCGGAGATCTCGCAAGGCACGCTGCAGTACATTTTCGAGTTCCAAACTTTGATCTGTCAGTTGACCGGGATGGAGGTCGCGAACGCGTCGATGTATGACGGTTCGACATCGACCGCGGAGGCATACGTCATGGCGCAGCGCGTCACGCGTCGAGATAAGATCATCGTCGCGGACACGGTGCATCCGGAATATCGGGAGGTTGCGCGCACCTACACCCAGCACGGCGATGCGGAAATAGTTTCGGTGGGATTCGATCCGCACACGGGACGGGTCGCTTCGCTCGACGGCCTCGATGACAAGACTGCCGCGGTCGTTATTCAATCGCCGAATTTCTTCGGCTGCGTCGAAGACCTGACCTCGATTGC